>JACAEG010000029.1 GCA_013388965.1 Pseudorhodoplanes sp.
ATATGCCCGACTTGCGACACTCAATCCCGCAAAAATCGGGGCAAACCCGGATTTGATGCCATCCACGAAGGAATGGTGTCGGCATCCAAGACATGGACCCCCGCAACAAGCGCGGGCATGACGATAGGCGAGAGCTCGCCTCTTGGCAAAGACGTCAGAGCGAAATCGCCCGCCGGAGCGCGGTTTCGTCCATGTCCGCCTTGGTGCAGGAATAGACCACCGATCCGCGGTCCATCGCCACGAAACGGTCGCCGAGCTCGCGCGCAAAATCGAAATATTGCTCGACCAGCACGATCGCCATCTGGCCGAGTCCGCGCAGGTAGGAGATCGCGCGCCCGATATCCTTGATGATGGAGGGCTGAATCCCTTCGGTGGGCTCGTCCAGGAGCAGGAGCTTCGGCCGCATCACCAGCGCGCGCCCGATGGCGAGCTGCTGCTGCTGCCCGCCCGAAAGGTCGCCGCCGCGCCGCCGCAGCATGTCGGACAGAACCGGAAAGAGCGAGAACACGTCGTCGGGAATGTAGCTTTCGGAGCGCGGCAGCGGCGCAAAGCCGGTTTTCAGATTTTCCTCGACCGTCAGCAGCGGAAAGATTTCGCGGCCCTGCGGCACCAGCGCGATGCCCGCCTGCGCGCGCTCGTAGGGCTTGAGCGCGTTGATCTCGCGGCCGTCGAAGGTGATGGTGCCGCGCGCGGGAATGCGCTGGCCCGCCAGCGTGCGCAACAGGCTCGTCTTGCCGACGCCATTGCGCCCCATCACGCAGGTGACCTTGCCGGGCTCGGCGATCATCGAGACGCCGCGCAGCGCCTGCGCCGCGCCGTAATAGAGATCGATGTTCTTTACGTCGAGCATTGTTACCGTCCCAGATACACCTCGATCACGCGCTCGTCGGTCGAGACCTGGTCGATCGAACCCTCGGCCAGCACGGAGCCTTCGTGCAGGCATGTCACCTTCACGCCCAGCGCGCGCACGAAGGTCATGTCATGCTCGACCACGATCACGGTCTTCTCGCGGTTGATCTCCTTCAGAAGCTCCGCGGTCTGATGCGTCTCCGCGTCGGTCATGCCGGCGACCGGCTCGTCGACGAGCAGGAGCTTCGGCTCCTGCGCGAGCAGCATGCCGATCTCCAGCCACTGTTTCTGCCCGTGCGAGAGCGAGCCCGCCAGACGATGGCGCGTCGCGGTCATGCGGATCGTTTTCAGGATGCTCTCGATGCGCTCCATTTCCGGGGCCGTCTCGCTCCAGCGCAAATTGGCGAAGGCGCGGCGGTCGGCCTTCAGCGCGAGGATGAGATTGTCCTCGACACTGTGCATCTCGAACACGGTCGGCTTCTGGAATTTCCGGCCGATGCCGAGATTGGCGATGGTTGCCTCGTCGAGCGTGGTCAGGTCGCGGGTGCCCTCGAAGATCACGTCGCCGTCATCCGGCCGCGTCTTGCCGGTAATGACGTCCATCATCGTGGTCTTGCCGGCGCCGTTCGGACCGATGATCGCGCGCATCTCGCCGGGCTCGACCGTCAGCGCCAGATTGTTGAGCGCCTTGAAGCCGTCGAAGGACACGCTGACGCCGTTGAGGTAAAGCTGGGCGGTCGTGAGCCGCGGGTCCATCTCGCTCATGCTGCTACTCCGCCGGCCGCGCGGCGGCGTCGCCCGCCACCGCGTCATCCCTGTCCCTGCGCTCGCGCCACCAATGCGACGCCGTGCCGACAATGCCGCGCGGCAGGAACAGCGTCACCGCAATGAACAATCCGCCGAGCAGGAACAGCCAGTATTCCGCAAGAAAGCCGCTGGTGAAGGTCGTCTTGGCGTAGTTGACGAGAATTGCGCCCAGCACCGCGCCGGTGAGCGTGCCGCGTCCGCCGACCGCGACCCAGATCACGGCCTCGATGGAATTTCCGGGCGCAAACTCGCTCGGATTGATGATGCCGACCTGCGGAACGTAGAGCGCGCCAGCAATTCCGGCCATGCAGGCCGACAGGGTCCACACAAACAGTTTGTAGGATTCGACGCGATAGCCGAGGAAGCGGGTGCGCGATTCCGCGTCGCGGATCGCGACCAGCACCTTGCCGAATTTCGAGGTCACCAATGCGCGGCAGACAATGAAGCAGAGCGCGAGCGCGATGCAGGAAGCGATGAACAGCGCGTTGCGCGTCGATTGCGCCTGCACGTTGAAGCCCAGAATGTCCTTGAAATCGGTCAGCCCGTTATTGCCGCCAAAGCCGAAATTGTTCCGGAAGAATCCGAGCATCAGCGCGAAGGTCATCGCCTGCGTGATGATCGAGAGATAGACGCCGGTGACGCGCGAGCGGAACGCGAACCAGCCGAACACGAAGGCCAGCGCGCCGGGCGCCAGCAGCACCATCAGCATCGCATAGGGAAAATGCTGGAAGCCGTACCAGAAAACCGGCAATTCCTTCCAGTTCAGGAAGACCATGAAGTCAGGCAGGATCGGATCGGCATACACGCCGCGCGTGCCGATCTGGCGCATCAGATACATGCCCATCGCGTAGCCGCCGAGCGCGAAGAAGGCACCGTGACCGAGCGAAAGAATGCCGCAATAGCCCCAGATCAGGTCGATGGAGAGCGCGAGCAGCGCGTAACAGACATATTTGCCGAACAGGGCGACGAGATAGGTCGGCACATGAAACGGCGAGGATGGCGGCAGCAGCAGGTTGGCGGCCGGAATGGCGATCGCGGCGACCGCGACGAGAAACAGGAACGCCATCGCGCCCTTGTCGAGCGTGCGGATGATGGGTGCGTTCCTGCGGGCCATTACGCTTCCACCGCCCGGCCCTTGAGCGCGAACAGGCCACGCGGGCGCTTCTGCATGAACAGGATGATGAAGACCAGGATCGCGATCTTGGCGAGCACGGCTCCCGCAAAGGGCTCCAGAAACTTGTTGGCGATGCCGAGCGTGAAGGCGCCGACGAGCGTGCCCCACAGATTGCCCACGCCGCCGAACACGACGACCAGGAACGAGTCGATGATGTAGCCCTGTCCGAGATTGGGCGAGACGTTGTCGATCTGCGAGAGCGCGACACCGGCGATGCCGGCGATGCCCGATCCGAGCCCGAAGGTCAGCGCGTCGACCCGACTGGTGCGAATGCCCATCGAGGCGGCCATCGTGCGGTTCTGCGTCACCGCCCGCATTTCGAGCCCGATCCGGGTGAAGCGAAGCAGCGCGAGCAGCGCAACGAAGACCGCGAGCGTGAAGACGATAATCCAGAGCCGATTATAGGTGATGGTGATGTGCCCGACCTCGAAGGCGCCGCTCATCCAGGTCGGATTGCCGACCTCCTTGTTGGTCGGACCGAAATAGGTGCGCACGGCCTGCTGCAGGATCAGCGAGATGCCCCAGGTGGCGAGCAGCGTTTCCAGCGGGCGGCCGTAAAGGAAGCGGATGATGCCGCGCTCGATCAGAATGCCGACGGCACCCGCGACCATGAAGGCGAGCGGGACGGCGATGGCAAGCGAGTAATCGAACAGAGCCGGGTTGTGGGCGCGGATGATCTCCTGCACCACGAAGGTCGTGTAGGCGCCGAGCATCACCATCTCGCCATGCGCCATGTTGATGACGCCCATCACGCCGAAGGTGATGGCAAGCCCGATCGCGGCCAGCAGCAGCACCGAGCCGAGCGAAAGCCCGTACCAGGCATTCTGCACCGCCGCCCAGATCGCCAGCCGATACTCGATCGATGATCGCGCATCGGCCGCAAGCTTCACAACGCTCGGCGGAGAGCCCGCCGGCAGCCCGGACAGGGTTGCGAGCGCTTCCTGATCGCCCCGCTCGCGCAGCACGCTGATGGCGTCGATCTTGTCCGTCTCCTTCGCGTCAGGACTGTGGAGAATGATGGCCGCGCGCGCTTCGGCGAGAGCGTTCCTCACACGGGTTTCGGTTTCCCTTGCGAGGGCGCCTTGAAGCGCGGGGAGCGCCGCGGCGTCACGCGACTTGAAAACTGCCTGCGCCGCGTCGAACCGTCTCTGCGGATTCGGGGATTGCAGGGTGAGCGACCCCATCGCCGCCTGGACCATGCCGCGAAGACGATTGATAAGGCGAACCTGCTTCAGTCCGGAGGGTTCATTGACGGCGTTTCCGGTCGCCGCATCGAGCGTGCGACCGTCGGCAGAGCGGATATAGACTTTCCTGGCTTCCGGATGGAAGAACAGCCGGCCCTCCTGCAGCGCGCCGATGATTTCCGCAGCGCGCGGATTTCCGCTCGCAGCGATGCCCTCGATGGCCGTGCCGGTGTCGGAGAACGAGTCCGTCGTGAATTTCTGCAGCGCCTCGTCGAAACTCTGGGCGCGGACAGAGGGCGCAAGAAACGTGCAGCCGATCGCCAGGAGAAGCGCGGCCAGAACTTTGCAGAAGCGTATCATTGCAGCAATGCCCCGGCTCAGGAAGGCCGGGAGAGGCGCACGCCGCCTCCCCCGTTTTCGTCAGATCGCGATGCGGATCAGCTGCCGCACTTGTTGGTCTTGGTGTTGAAGTTGCCGCATTTCAGCTTCACCCAGTCGGCCACCAGGTCCTTGGAGCCGTCGAGTTCCTTCGACCAGGCGTCGCCGGGCACGAGGCCGGGCGTCTTCCACACCACGTCGAACTGTCCGTCGCCCCGAATCTCGCCGATGAAGACGGGCTTGGTGATGTGGTGGTTCGGCAGCATTTCGGAGATGCCGCCGGTCAGGTTGGGCGCCTTGGTGCCGGGCAGCGCGTCGATCACCTTGTCGGGATCGGTGGTTCCGGCCTTCTTCACCGCCTCGACCCACATCGCAAACCCGATCACATGCGCTTCCATCGGATCGTTGGTCACGCGCTTGGGATTCTTCGTATAGGCCTGCCAGTTCTTGATGAACTCCTTGTTGGCGGGGGTGTCGATCGACTGGAAGTAGTTCCAGGCCGCGAGATGGCCGACGAGCGGCTTGGTGTCGATGCCGGCGAGCTCTTCCTCACCCACGGAGAAGGCCACGACCGGGATGTCGGTCGCCTTGATGCCCTGGTTGCCGAGCTCCTTGTAGAACGGCACATTGGCGTCGCCATTGATGGTCGAGACCACCGCCGTCTTCTTGCCGGCCGAGCCGAACTTCTTGATGTCGGCCACGATCGTCTGCCAGTCGGAATGACCGAACGGCGTGTAGTTGATCATGATGTCTTCCTGCTTGACGCCTTTCGACTTCAAGTAGGCTTCGAGGATCTTGTTGGTGGTGCGCGGATAGACGTAGTCGGTCCCCGCGAGCACCCAGCGCTTCACCTCGCCGCCATCCTTCGACATCAGGTAATCGACGGCCGGAATCGCCTGCTGGTTGGGCGCGGCGCCGGTGTAGAAGACGTTACGCTCGGACTCTTCGCCCTCATACTGCACCGGATAGAACAGGATCGAATTCAGCTCCTTGAAGACCGGGAGCACGGACTTGCGCGACACCGAGGTCCAGCAGCCGAACACGGCGGCAACCTTGTCCTTGGTGATCAGTTCGCGCGCCTTTTCGGCAAAGAGCGGCCAGTTCGAGGCGGGATCGACGACAACGGCCTCGAGCTTCTTGCCGAGGAGACCGCCTTTCTTGTTCTGCTCGTCGATCAGGAACAGCATCGTATCTTTCAGCGTCGTCTCGCTGATCGCCATGGTGCCGGACAGTGAGTGAAGAATGCCGACCTTGATGGTGTCCTGGGCCTTGGCCGGCAAGGCGACGGCGAGGCTCAGAGCCGTGGCCGCAGTGGCGGCAAGCCAGCGGCTGGCCAGCGGCCGCGAGACGGCCGCCCGGATGGATTGAATCATTCGATGTTCCCTCATGCGTTTGACGCGCGCGAACCTCCCCGAGATGGCCGGCGGCCTTTCGCGCTGCAGCAGGTTTCGCAAGGGTTGTGCCAAGGCATGGGGTGGTCGGAAGGTATTGAATTCACGCCATGAATCATTTTGCGGCGGCTCGCCTGCTTAATGGGCAGGCAAAGACGCATGCACAGCGATTAAGCTTCCTGCCGGTTCCATAGGCGACGGAAAACTTTAGGCTTGAAATATTGCCCTATTGCCAGGCGCGCTCGCATGCCAACGCCGCCCGGACGGGGCGCCGCAGGCAATTCAGTTCACCACAATTCGTCGACCGAGAGCTTGCGTGGGATCAGCTTTTGCTGGACCGCGAACTCGATCATCATCTCGAGGCAGGGGCGATTGGCGTCCCGGCCGAACGGAGCGTTATCGATGGCGCCCGCCTTGGGCAGCCCGGCGATCCTCTTGCTCTCTTCCAGGAGCCGGTAGAGTTCGGCCACCGCCAGCGGCTGCGCCTTCGCCAGTTCGTCAGGCACCACCACCATGTGGTTGACCGGAATGACTCCATACTTGCCATACCAGGCGCGCGCAGCCGCGTCAGGGTCGGGGATGACGCTCCGGAGCCGCGGATCGTCCGGCATAGCCGCGCCGTAAATGGCGGCGTCGATCTCGCCGTCGATCAGCATCTGCGTGATGTCCTGCCCGGGCCTGGCGCGGATCACATCGTCCGGGTCCCTCGCTTCCGGCACGTGCCCGTCCTCGAACGTCACCCATTGCACGCCGCCCAGGTCCACATCGTAGTCGTTCTCGATGATGCCGCGGATCCAGGCGCCCGTCGTCTGGCTGTAGGAGCGCACGCCGATCCGCTTGCCGGCAAGATCGGCCGGCCGCAGCACGCCGCGTTCGCTGTTGTAGAGACAGGTATGGTGCTGGAAGCGGGCAAGCATCGCCGCCGGCAGGAGAGTCAGACCCTTGTTGTAGGCCCTGGCCTGCAGGATGGTGACGAGCGCCAGCTCGCTGGCGTCGAAGGCATGCTCGCGCACCATCGGCTTGAAGGCATGGTGCATCGGCTTCACCTCGACAAAATCGAGCTTGAGCGTCGGCGAGGTCACCTCCCCGCGCTTGAGCGGCAGCGTGTGCGGGTAGTCGCCGATGGCGATGCGCAGCGTGACGGGCGTCATGCTCGGAATCCGTTGGACAGCGCGCGAGCGCATCGGCAAAGCCTTGACATAGTTATCACGATTGTCAACAATATCGTTAATGATCCGCCGAAGCCGATGAAGCCCTCCGCGCCCGCCCGCGAATCTGCCGATGTGACCGAGCGCCTGCGCGATGCGATCACGCGCGGGCAGTTGATGCCGAACGAGCGGCTGATCGAGGCCGATCTCGCGCAGTCGTTCGGCGTCAACCGGGCCAATATCCGCATGGCGCTCGCGATGCTCGACCAGGAAGGCCTTGTCGTGCGCGAGCCTAACCGCGGTGCGCGCGTGCGCGCCGTCTCGGAGGCGGAAGCGGGCGAGATCGCAGACACGCGCCTTGCCATCGAAGGCATGGTGGCGCGCCGGGCGGCGGAACGTGCCACGGCGGCAGACCGCAAGGCGCTGCGCGCAATCGAGAGAGGCATGCGCCGCGCCGTCGAGCAGGCCGACTATGCCGCCTTCTCGCAGTGCAATGCGGCGCTGCATCGGGAAATCCAGCGGATCGCCGGCAACGAAACCGCCAACCGCATTCTCCAGACATTGAAGACGCATCTTGTCCGTCTGCAATACCGCGTCATCATGCTCCCCGGCCGCCCCAAATCATCGCTCAGGGAGCATGCAGCCATCGTGGACGCGATCTGCGCCGGCGACGCAGACGCCGCCGAGGCGGCGATGCGGCGCCACCTTCAAAACTTCAAGGACCTGCTGAAGCAGGCGATCGAAGCCGCCCGGCTCGGCGGCTTCTGACCAGCCAGTCTCGAGGAAGCGTCGTCAAACGGAGTTCCCATGTCCACGCAAAAGTCCGGCCTCGTCGTCACAGCGCATCCCGGCGATTTCGTCTGGCGCGCGGGCGGCGCCATCGCGCTGCATGCGAAGAAGGGCTATCGCATGAAGATCGTCTGCCTCTCCTTCGGCGAGCGCGGCGAAAGCCAGTTCGCCTGGAAGGAAGCGGGCGCGACGCTGGAGACGGTCAAGGCCGGCCGCAAGGACGAAGCCGAGCGCGCCGCCGCCCTGCTCGGCGCCGAGATCGAGTTCTTCGACGCCGGCGACTACACGCTGCGCCTCACCGACAAGCATTTCGACCGCATGGTCGACATCTATCGCGAGCTGAACCCCTCCTTCGTGCTCACCCACGCGCTCGCAGACCCCTACAATTTCGATCATCCGAACGCCGCGCATTTCGCGCAGGAGACCCGCGTGGTCGCCCAGGCGATGGGCCACAAGCCGGACGCCAGATACACCTATGCCGCCCCGCCCGTTTTCCTGTTCGAGCCGCACCAGCCCGAGCAATGCAATTTCAAGCCGCAGGTGATCCTCAATATCGACGAGGTCTGGGAGACCAAATACAAGGCGTTCCAGATTCTCGCCGCGCAGAAGCATCTGTGGGCCTATTATGAGCGCGTCGCGCTCAACCGCGGCATGCAGGGCGGGCGCAATACCGGCATTCCGATGACCTATGGCGAGGCCTATGAGCGGCTGTTTCCGCAGGGGCTGTCGGAATTGGCTTAGGGCCTGCGCGCTATGATTGTTGAGCCGTCCCCCTGAGGTGCGAGCCGCGCAGCGGCGAGCTTCGAGGGCGACGGCCTGTTCCGGGGCCGTTCATCCTTCGAGGCTCGCGTCGATCGCACCTCAGGATGACGGATCAAGTTTGGAGATCGAAAGATGAAACCCGTCGTCGTCCGCAACATCGAGCGCGCCGATGCGAATGCCTGCGGCGTGCTCGCCGGCCTCGGCGTCTCGACCTCGCACGAGGCGCTCGGCCGATCCGGCCTGATGAAGCCCTATATGCGCCCGATCTGGTCGGGCGCGTCGATCTGCGGTCCCGCCGTCACGGTACTGGCGCAGCCCGGCGACAACTGGATGATCCATGTCGCGGTCGAACAGTGCAAGCCGGGCGACGTGCTGGTGGTCGGATGCACCACCGACAATACCGACGGCATGTTCGGCGACCTGCTCGCGACCTCCCTGAAGGCACGAGGCGTGAAGGGTCTCGTCATCGATGCCGGCTGCCGCGACGTCGCGACCCTCAAGGAAATGGGCTTTCCGGTCTGGTCCAAGGCGATCTCCGCCAAGGGCACGGTCAAGGCGACGCTCGGCTCAGTGAACATCCCGGTCGTGTGCGCGGGCGTCAATGTCGTGCCGGGCGATGCCATCGTCGCCGACGACGATGGCGTCGTCGTCATCCCGCGCAAGCTTGCGCTCGAGACCGCCGAGAAGGGCCAGAAGCGCGAGGCCGACGAGGCCGGCAAGCGCGAGAAGCTCGCCTCCGGCATTCTCGGCCTCGACATATACAACATGCGCGAGGCGCTCGCGAAGGCGGGGCTCGTTTATGTCGACAAGCCGGAGGATGTCTAGCGCCGCGCCTTCAGCCGCGCAGCCGCCTCATTCACCTTGGCCTCGCGCGCCGCGCGGCGCATGTGCGATTGTTCGAGGACAGCATCGACAATTGTCCGAGGCGAGGTCTGCGGCGTGCCCCCCGGAAAGGGAGGTGCGGGATCGTATTCAATGGCGAGCTGAATCCTTCGCGCCGTCTCCTCCCCCGCGACATCCGCGACGACTCGCAGCGCCATGTCGATGCCGGAGGTCACCCCGCCCGAGGTGTAGAACTTGCCGTCCACGGTCATGCGCTCATGCGACGGTGTCACACCGAAACGTTCGAGCAAATCACGCGCCTGCCAGTGTCCGCCGGCCCGCCGGCCGCTGAGCGCGCCCGTCGCGGCGATCAGCAGCGAACCCGTGCAGATTCCAAAGACATAGCGGGCGCTTTCTATCTCCCGCGCCGCGTAATCGACCCAGTCCGCGTCGAGCATAGCGTCGTCGATGCCGGTCCCGCCGGGGATGACGAGCATGTCGGACGGCTTCGCGCTCGCGCGCGTTTGCGTCGGCAGGATCGTAAGTCCCCGATCGGTGCGGACGGGGTCCAGCGTCGCTGCCACGAGATCGATCCTCCATCCTGGTACCCGCGCGAGCACCTCGAACGGCCCGGCAATGTCGAGTTGCACCATATCCTTCACGATGATGATGTTGACCTGCACGGCGCATCCCCTCCGTCTTGTGCAATGATGGCCGAGGCGCCGCTCGGAAGTCCAGAAAGGACGGGATGATGGCTTCCTTTTTCAATCCGCAATCCGGCCCCGACGGCCGGCTTGACGCAGCCGCCTTTCACCGCAATCACGAGCCGATCTGGAACGTGATCGAGCCCTATCTGCGCGGGTTGACCGGCGACGTGCTGGAAGCCGGCAGCGGCACCGGCCAGCACATTGTGGAATTCGCGAGAAAGGCTCCCCATCTCGCGTGGTGGCCGAGCGATCCGAGCGAGGCGCATCTGCGCAGCATCGCCGCCTGGGCGGACGGCGCGAAGCTGCCGAACCTGCGGCCTGCCCGGAAGATCGATCTTTCGGACCCCGACTGGCAATGGGGCGACGCGGCGCGCGCGAGGCCGCATGCGCTGTCAGCCATCTTCTGCGCGAATGTGATCCACATTGCGCCCTGGACCGTTGCGGAAGGGTTGTTTGCGGGTGCCGGCCGCCACCTGAAGACCGGCGGGCTTCTCTTCTTGTACGGTCCGTTCAAGAGGGACGGACAGCACACCGCCCCGAGTAACGAGGCCTTCGACGCGAGCCTGCGCGCCAGCGATCCCCGATGGGGCGTGCGCGACATGGCTGATGTCGCAACGCTCGCGACGCGGCAGGGCTTGCGCCGCATCGATTGCGTCGCGATGCCCGCCAACAATTTCACGCTGATATTCCAGCGCGCGGAGTGAAAGCCTGTCCTCAGGCCGGCCGCACCACGACGACGCTGCCATCGCCGATATGCGGCGAAAGCAAGGCCTCGACATGGCGGCGCAGGCTCGCATCCTGATCATCCGAATCCTCGGACGACCACACCCGCACGACGATGTCCTCGTCGGAAGCCGCCAGCTCGAAATCCACGATCATGCCCGCTGCCATCATGATGGCCAGCGCTCCCAGCATCGCCTTCGCCTTGGCCATGTCACCTCTCCCTTATGTGGCTGTCCGAAGCCCAGCCTGATCGCGACCGTCGTCCGATCGCGCGGACGACCTAGCGGCGCTTGTTGCCGGTTCGATGTCGGCAAGACGACGAAACGGAGGCAACGCACCGCTGTGTGCATCAGGAAATGCAAACAAAACCTTTCGCCCTGTTTGAATTTGTTTCAAACACGAACTTGTGTTGGGTCAAGGAACCATCATCGCGGTGTCACGCGAGCGACATGCTGGACGAACACAAGCGTGCTTATTTTAGGAGGGATTCCATGCGCACCCGATTCGCCCTTCTTGCCGGTTCGCTTGCGTCGATCGCGCTGTCAGCGCCCGCCCTTGCCGAGCCTTTTCCGGCGACGCTTGCCGGTCATGCAGTCATTCCCGCCGAGACCTTTATCGACGCGCCCGCCGATGCGCCGGAAGACCTCAAGACGCCGGGTAAATTCACGACCGGAAAGCGCGTCGATGCCATCGGAACGATCGAGGGAAAGTCGGCGGAGCGCCCGACCGGCGTGAAGATGCCGTTCAGGGGCCAGCCGGTGCAGGGCCATTCCGGCATCAAGAGGATGGCCGACGGCACGTTCTGGGTGCTGACCGACAACGGCTTCGGCGCCAAGGCCAACTCGCCTGACGCCATGCTCTATCTGCATCACTATCGCATCGACTGGGACAAGGGCGCTGTCGAGCGCCTTGGCACCGTCTTCCTGCACGATCAGGACAGGAAAGTGCCTTTCCGAATCGCCAACGAAGGCACCGACAAGCGCTATCTCACGGGATCGGATTTCGACCTCGAAAGCTTCCAGCTGATCGGCGACAAGCTCTGGATCGCGGAGGAGTTCGGCCCCTACCTGATCCGCGCCGACCGCAACGGCAAGGTCGAGGCGGTGTTCGAGACCATGATCGACGGCAAGCCCGGGCGCTCGCCCGATCATTTTGCCGTGACGTCGCCGGCCACGCCGACTGCGAATGTCGCCTTCAACATCCGCCGCTCCAAGGGTTATGAGGGCATGGCGGCTTCGCCGGACGGGAAATTCCTCTACGCCCTGCTCGAAGGTCCGGCCTGGGATGCCGAGAAGAAGGACTGGGAGAAGACCGCCGAGGGCAAGGAATATCTGCGCATCCTCGAATTCGATGTCGCGGGCGAGACGTGGACCGGCCGCCACTGGAAATACGTGCTCGAGCAGAACGGCCTTGCGATCGGCGACTTCAACATGATCGACGCCACGACCGGCCTGGTCATCGAGCGCGACAATGCCGAGGGCACGGCCGCGAAGGCCTGCCCGGAAGGCCAGCGCCGGCCGGACTGCTTCCACGATCTCGCGAAGTTCAAGCGCGTCTACAAGATCGAGATGACCGATGCCAACGCCAACGGCCCTGTGCGCAAGATCGGCTTTATCGACCTGATGAAGATCGCCGACCCCGACAGGAAGGCCCGCAAGGCGCTCGACAACGGCGTGCTGACCTTCCCGTTCTTCACGATCGAGAATGTGGACGTGGTGGATTCGAGCCACATTATCGTCGGCAACGACAACAACCTGCCGTTCTCGTCGAGCCGCGACCCGAACAAGGCCGACGACAACGAGTTTGTGCTGCTGCGCGTGGAGGAATTGCTGAAGGCGCGTTGAGCATCGCTTCGGCACAAGAAGAAAAGAGAGGGGCTGCCGCGCCCTGAGCAGCCCCTCCTGTTTTCAAAGACCTTCAGATACCTGTCAGTCGCGCTGCAGGCCGAGCGCGCGGATCAGTTCGCCGGCCTCGTCTTCTGTCTTGCGCATCTCCGCCGCCATCGCCTCGGGCGTCGACGACACGCCGAGCACGCCTGTCTTCCGCATCAGTGCGCGATAGTCGTCCGACGCGACGGCTTCGACCACTTTCCGGTTCACCAGATCGATCACCGCCTGCGGCGTGCCCTTGCCGGCGCAGATACCGAGCCACGTGCCGGCAACGATGGGCACGCCCTGCTCGGTCAGCGTCGGCACGGTGGGCGCCGCAGCAAGCCTTTGCGGGCTGGTCATCGCGATCACGCGAAGCTTGTCGGCTTCGAACAGGGGCATGGTGGTGATCAGCGGCCCGATTGCGAAATGCAGCCGGCCCGCGACCATTTCCTGCAAGGCGTCGCCCATTCCCTTGTAGGGAATGCCGGTCATCTGCACGCCGGTCGCCCGCTCAAATCGCTTGGCGACCAGTTCCGGGGCCGAGCCCGCGCCGACATGGCCGTAGTTGATCTCGGTCGGTCGCGCCTTCGCATAGGCAATGAACTCCTGGATGTCCCTGACCGGCAGGTCCTTTGATACCGCAATTGCATAGAACGCATTGGTGATGAGCGAGACCGGCGCCAGATCGTCGAGCGTGTAGGAGCTCTTGCGGTACATCACGGTGTTGATGGCATCGATGTAAGTGCACACAAGCAGCGTGTAGCCGTCGCGCGGCTGGCCGAGAATATGGTCGACCGCGATCTTGCCACCCGCGCCCGGCTTGTTCTCGACCACCACCGGCTGGCCGAGCGAGGCGCGCAGCTTTTCCGCCAGCACGCGCGCCGGCCCATCGGTCGGCCCACCGGCCGGAAAGCCCACGACCAGGCGCACGGGACGATCGGGATAGGCGCCCTGTGCAAGGGCAGGCGCCATCAGCATGGCGGACCATGCAAGCATCGCGACAATGCGAACCACAATTTCCTCCGTGAAAGCCCTGCCAGGGTTGTTGTGGGGCGGCAGCGGGCGCATACAGCTAGCCCGGGCGCCGCTCCGCCCGCAAGCTGCGCCCCCCGCGCAGCGCGCAAGGGAGATCCGCGTCCGATCCTCGACTGACAGGCCGGAACGAAGACCGATGACCAACGACCAGACCAAGGAACCCATCCTCGATATCGCGCACCTTGCTCATCTCGAACTGCTCACTCCGAGATTCGAGGAAAGTCGCAAGTTCTTCATCGACGTCCTGGGGATGACCCAGAGCGGCGAAAAGGGTGACAGCGTGTATCTGCGCGCCTACGACGATTACGAGCGCTATTCGCTCAAGCTGACGGCTGCGAAGACCTCCGGCCTCGGTCATGTCGCCTATCGCACGCGATCGCCGCAGGCGCTGGAGCGGCGCGCCGCGGCGCTGAAAGGCTCGGGTTTCGACATCGGCTGGACCGACGGCGATCTCGGCCACGGCAAGACCTTCGTCTGCAAGGACCCGGACGAGCACCGCGTCGAGCTCTATTACGAGACCGAATGGTACGATCCGCCCGCAGACCAGAGACCGGCGCTGAAGAACCAGGCGCAGAAATTTCCGGGCCGCGGCTGCAACGTGCGCCGGCTCGATCACTGGAACGGGCTTGCGGTCGACATCAAGGCCAATCGCGAATTCTACGAGAACTATCTCTGCTTCCGCCTGACCGAGCAGATCGTGCTGAACGACGGCACGGAAGCGGCGATGTGGATGACGGCGACCAACAAGTCCTACGACTTCGCCTTCTCGCGAGACATGACCGGCACCAAGGGGCGGCTGCATCACATCACCTACGCGATGAATTCCCGCGAGGAGATCCTGATCGCCGCCGACATCTTTCTGGAAAACGGCGTGTATATCGAGACCGGTCCGCACAAGCACGCGATCCAGCAGACCTTCTTTCTTTATGTCTATGAACCGGGCGGCAACCGCATCGAGGTCGCCAATGCCGGCGCGCGGCTGATTCTCGCGCCGGACTGGAAGCCAATCCGCTGGAGCGAGGAAGAACGCAAAAAGGGTCAGGCCTGGGGGCTGAAGACCATCGAGTCGTTCCACACCCACGGCACGCCGCCGGTGGAGCACAAGTGACTCGGTCACTCCGCAGCGCCACGAAGCGGCGGATCCGGAATCCCAAATGCACGTTCCGTCAACGCATCTGGATTCGGGATCGCCCCGCTTCGCTTGTCGTGCGGAATGACGTAAACTTTCGCGATGACAAATCCCATCCCCACCACGACCCTGCCCTCCGGCGAATCCGTTCCCGTCCTCGGACAGGGCACCTGGTTCATGGGCGAGCAGGCGCGCCACGCTGCGGACGAAGCGGCCGCCTTGCGGCTCGGCCTAGATCTCGGCATGACGCTGATCGACACCGCCGAGATGTATGGCAACGGCGGCGCCGAGGAGGTCGTTGCCGACGCCATCGCCGGGCGGCGCCGTGAAGCGTTTCTTGTCAGCAAGGTGCTGCCGCAGAATGCCTCGCGCAAGGGCACGATCGCGGCCTGCGAGCGCAGCCTGAAGCGGCTCGGCACCGACGTGATCGATCTCTATCTGCTGCATTGGCGCGGGAGCGTGCCGCTGCGCGAGACCGTCGATGCCTTCGAGACGCTCAAGCAGGACGGAAAAATCCGCCACTGGGGCGTCAGCAATTTCGATATTGCCGACATGGTCGAGCTGTTCGCGATGCCGGGCGGGCGCAACTGCGCGGCCAACCAGGTGCTCTACAATCTTACCCGGCGCGGCATCGAATTCGATCTTCTGCCGTGGTGCCGGGAACAGGCCACGCCGATCATGGCCTATTCGCCGATCGAGCAGGGCCGCATGCTCGACCACGCCGCGCTCAAGGCCGTTGCGGGCCGGCATGGCGCGACGCCGGCACAGGTGGCCCTCGCCTGGGTCCTGCGGCAGAACCGCATCATCGCGATCCCGAAGGCGGTCACGCCGCGGCACGTTCGCGAGAACCGCGCCGCCGTCGACCTCAGACTGACCGACGACGATCTTTCCACCCTCGACAAGGCCTTTCCGCCGCCCTCGCGCAAACGCACGCTGGAGATGCTATAGCCGCCGCATGACCGATCTCTCTCGCCTGTCCGTCGGCCTGAAAGGCTCCGCTCAAATCCTCGTTGGCGAAGACCAGACCGCCCCGCGCGTCGGGTCCGGCCGCGTGCGCGTGCTGGCGACGCCGGTCATGATCAACATGATGGAGGCGGCCGCGCTCGACGCCATCGAGAGCCTCCTGCCGCCCGGCCACCAGAGTCTGGGCACCCATCTCGATGTCGGCCATTATGCCGCGACACCCGTCGGCATGACGCTGCGCGCGACCGCCGAGGTCACCAAGGTCGACGGACGCAATATCGAATTCCGCGTGGAGGCGTTCGACGACTGCGAGCGCATCGGCGACGGGCGGCATGTCCGCGTCGTCGTCAATGTCGAGCGCTTCGACCGGCGCATCCAGCGCAAACTGCAGGGCGAGACATGAACGCGAGCGGAAAGCCGAAACTCGCCTTCATCGGCTTCGGCGAGGCCGGACAGGCGATGGCGTCGGGCTTGCGCGAGGAAGGCATCACGCAGATCGCGGCGTGGGACATCCTGTTTCCGAAGCCGGAAGGCACCGCCTTGCGCACCGCCGCCGCCAGGACCGGCGTGCGCATCGCGGCATCGCCGCAGGAGGCGGTCCGCGATGCCGAGATCATCGTCTCGGCGGTGACGGCGGCATCGAGCCTCGAAGCCGCGCAGTCCGTCGCCCCGTTCGTGCGTGGCACGCCCCTGTTTCTCGACGTGAATTCGGTGTCCCCGGGGCGCAAGCGGGAGACGGAGAAGCTGTTCGGCGAGAACGCGCGCTATGTCGATGTCGCCATCCTCTCGCCTATTCATCCCAGGCGGCATAAATCGCCCCTGCTCATCGCCGGCCCTCATGCACAGGCCGCCGCGCCGATCCTTGAGGGGCTGGGCATGATCTTCACCATCGCGGGCGACAGTGTCGGCGCCGCCGCCGCGATCAAGATGGTGCGCAGCGTGATGATCAAGGGGATCGAGGCGCTCACGCTGGAATGCTTCCTCGCCGCGGCGCGCGCAGGCGTGGTGGAGGAAGTCGCCGCTTCGCTTAAGAACAACTACCCCACGCTCGATTGGGGCCAGATCGCCGAATACAATATCGAGCGCATGGCGAGTCACGGCGGACGGCGCGCCGCGGAGATGGAAGAAGTCGCCGCCAAGCTGCGCGAGCTCGGCGTCGAGCCCTTGATGACAGACGCGACAGTGAAACGACAGCGCGACATGGGCGAGCTCGGCAAGCAGTCCGCGATCAAGACCACACTGGATCAGGGACGCGCGGCAATGCTCGGCGCGATCAGCGAAGCCGCCCGCGACCGCAATTAGCAGAGCGCGCGCCTCGCTCGCCTGGCGTGTGCGCCCGCGGCGTGTCGCTTCCTCCCTGAACATCCGTTAATCGCGAATTCCACCGGATGCGCTTGCCTTTTCGACGTCGAAGCGCTCAAGTTCGCGCGTCAGCAATTTGGGGGGAATGCAATGAAAGGTAAGTCTGTGATGGCGTCCGGCGGCATCCTTGCGGTCTTCGCCGCTGCCATGCTGATGGGCTCGATCGCACCTGCGGCCGCGCAGCCCATCTGCATCGAGCCTTACAAGCCGGTCTGCGCGACCAAGGGCAAGATGCAGTTCACCTACGCGAATGCATGCTTTGCAAAGATGGACGGCGCGAAGGTCGATTACGAAGGCAAGTGCAAGCCGCCCAAGAAGGCAAAGGCGAAGAAGACCAAGAAGAAGAAATAGTGCTGGCGCGAACCACCTTCGGCGAAGGGGCGCCGGTGACACGGTGCCCCTTTTTACTTGCGGTGTACGCTATTGGCGGGCGGGTATCTGAACGAACTCCGCAAGCCGCTCGCTGGCCAGCGGCGCCTCGAGGATTTTCAGCTTCACCGCGTCCGAGACCACGCCGCCGATATCCTTCATTTCTTCGGTCTGCATCGCCTCCTTCGGAAAGAAGGATTTGAGCGAGGACCGCAGCAGACCTTCATCCAGCTTCATCTTCGCGGCGTACATGCCGAGCGCCCTCGGATCGGCATACATCCACTCCACCGCCTCTCGATAGGCCCTCACGAAGCGCAGGATCGCGTCCTTCCTGTTTGCGAGCGCATCCGCGTTGACCACGACCGCTCGCGAGGTCTGCCCGCGCAGCGACCGCACGTCGTTGCCGCGCGCGATGATCCGGATTTTACCGTCCCTGATCTCCTTCAGGCCGAAAGGCGCCGCCGCCCAGCCGATGTCGATCTGTCCCGCCAACACGAAGGTGAGCGTTCCGGGAGGGCCGCCCGTCGCCGTCGGTCTGGCCTTGGCGCCGAGTTCCTGCACGAAGGCGGCGACGATATCTCCGGAGATCGATCCGTTGCTGGAATAGGCCATCGTGTTCTGCGCGGTTGCGTCCTTCAGCGTCTTGAGCGGCGAATCCGCTTTCACATACCAATAGAGGTCGCTCGCGCCGGTGAAGGCAGGCAGAAGGATTCGCACTGGCGCGCCTTTCGAGAAGGCACGCATTGCATCCGCAACATCGACCCCGATTCCGAGATCGGCCGAGCCGGCAATCACCGCCTGGAGTGCCTCGCCTGCGCCGCGCGTGGCGACAGTCTCGATGGTGAGGTTGTGCTTCCTGAAGATGCCGGCTTCCTGCCCGAGTATCGGCGCCTGGTTCTCCCAGTTGCCGAGCTGGCCGCTCGCCATTCTCAGGGCATCTTGCGCCGCCGCCGGCAGGCCCAGCGCGACCACAAGCCCCATCACGGGCAGAACCAATCTCAATGACCTTCCTCCCTCCCTCATCGTATTCCCATCGGCACGGTCGTCGAATGACCCCGTCGCGGCTCCGCCGAACCGGCCACTCCGTCTGCATCCTCTTCACGTCTTGTGAAGCATGATACGACATTGCATCGCGGTCACGGCACAACCGTCGCCCGATGACTGAAAAGCAAGATTTTCCAAGCCCGTGCCAACCTCGCCCTCAAATCGCCATCGCCATTCCGAGGAGGCCGTAACTCAATTCTAACGCGCTTCCTTTAGTAGTTTCCCGGACACAAGAGCACGGCTGGCATGAAACCGTCCGGATGGGCCTGGGTCCGGGCCTCGCTGCAAGGCACGACATTTCTTGGCCTGACGATGATTGCGCTCGTCTGGAGCAGCATCGTCTACCATTTGGGCGCCCAGAAGGATGCTGCGATTCAGGCCGCCTTTCAGGAGACCGCCAATCTTGCCCGCAGCTTCGAGGAGCAGATCGTCCGAACCGTCCGCGGCATCGATGCGACCCTGCTTGTCCTGCGCGCCGTATACGGACGAGAGCCGAACAACTTCAATCTCGCCGAATGGACCTGGGAATCCGGAATCGTCAGCGACGCGGTCATCCAATATTCCACGATCGATGCGTCCGGCCGGCTGAAGGCCTCATCGCTCGGACCTGTCCCGAATGTCGATCTCAGCGATCGAGATCATTTCAACGTCCACATCCAATCCGAGACGGACGAGGTCTTCATCAGCAAGCCCGTCACGGGCCGCATGTCGGGCCGCCCGTCGATCCAGCTCAGCCGGCGAATCCTGCGGCCGGACGGCATGTTCGACGGCGTGATCGTCGCCTCGCTCGATCCCGGCGGGCTGGCGCGCTTCTACGAAACCATCGATATCGGCAAGGACGGGTCGATCAGCGTCGTCGGCAAGGACGGCTATGTTCGCGCCTCGCGCGGCTTCAAGAAACCCATTCTTTACCTCGACGAGAAAACCGGTCTGCGGCGGGCCTGGAGTGTCGCGCCGCACGGCTCCTACCAGACGACCGGCAGCTTCGACGGCGTCGCGCGCGTTCTGTCATACCGGACCGTGGCCGGCCTTCCGCTGGTGGTGGCCGTCGGCCGGAGCGAGCGGGAGGTACTCGCCGCCTACAATGGCGCATGGTACAAATATGTGGGCGTCGGCGCAGGCGTTACCGGCCTCATTCTGCTCGTGATGCTGCTCAGCATCCAGCATCATCGCAAGCTCTATCGCACCAATCAGGCCTTGCGTGAAAGCGAGGCACTGGCGCTCGATCGGAAGACCGAGCTGCATACAACGCTCGAGAATATCGATCAGGGCATCATCATGGTCGATGGGCAGGGTGTCATTCACGTCATCAACCGGCGCACGATCGAGTTGCTGGACCTCTCGGAGGAATGGCTGAGGGGCCATCACACCCTGCAGGAGATGCTCGCCTTCCTGCGCAAGCGTGGCGAATTCGACAACAACAATTTCGATCCTCGCGTGCGCGAGATGCTCATGGGCGACGGGCTCGACACGGGCGTAAGCAGGTTCGAGCGCACGCGGCCGAATGGCACCGTGCTGGAAGTCCGTCTGAGCCCGACCCCGGACGGCGGGCATGTGCGGACCCTGACCGACATCACGGAGCGCAAACGCAACGAAGCGCGCATCGCCAGGCTTGCCAGCTACGATTCGCTGACAAACGTCGCCAACCGTGCCCTGTTCTGCGAGCGTGTCTCGCACGCGCTGGCGCAGACCCGGCGCGAGGCCGACTGCTTCGCTGTGCTCTATCTCGATCTCGATCATTTCAAGGATGTCAACGATACGCTGGGGCACGCGGCCGGCGACTACGTGCTTGAGGAAACGGCGCGCCGTCTGACGGCCTGCATTCGCGACGGCGATACCGTCTCGCGCTTCGGCGGCGACGAGTTTGCCATACTCCAGGCAAACGCTGCCGACGAGGAAAGCGCGGGCATCCTGGCGCGCCGCATCATTGCAGAGATTACCAGCCCCTATCACTTCGAGGGCCACGCGATCGAGATCGGCACCAGCATCGGAATTGCCATCGCGCCGCGCGACGGAGCGGACCTGACCGTCTTGATGCGGAACGCCGACCTGGCGCTCTACCAGGCCAAGAATTCGGGCCGGAACCGCTATTGCTTCGTGCGGAACGGCAAGCCGTTCGTCTCGCATCTCCAGGACAGGGCCAGGGCCGCCCGGGCCTCCTGACACCGCGCAGCCATTATTTCCGCATTGCGGCCCAATGAACGCCGTCCGGCGTTTGACTTCCCCGACTTGACGGCTGAAATGGCGCTTTCTATCGAAGCATCAGCCAGGGAAGAAACATGCCGGGTGTGGTCGCGTTGCGCCGAGACGGCGAGGTCGCCGTCATCACCGTCGATAACCCTCCAGTGAATGCCCTCAGCCAGGCGGTGCGCACGGGGCTGGTGGACGCGTTCTCGCAGGCGCGCGACGACAAGACCGTCAAGGCGATCGTCCTGACGGCCGCCGGGCGCACGTTCATCGCCGGCGCCGACATCACGGAATTCGACAAGGCTCCGACGAGCCCCACGCTGGTCGACGTCATCGCGCTGATCGACGCCATCGAGAAACCCACAATCGCCGCCGTTCACGGCACGCCGCTCGGCGGCGGGCTCGAGGTCACGCTCGGCTGCCATTTCCGCATTGCCGCCGCCGGAACCCGCCTCGGCCTTCCCGAGATCAAGCTCGGGCTCATCCCCGGCGCCGGCGGCACGCAACGGCTGCCCCGCCTCGTCGGCATGGAAAAGGGTGCGGCAATGATCCTCTCGGGCGATCCGATCCCCGCGAGCGAGGCGCTGGCGCTCGGGCTGATCGACGAGATATTCGAGGGCGATCCGGCCGCGGTCGGCATCGCCTTCGCCCGAAAAGTGCTGGCCGAGAAGCGCGCAATTCTGCCGGTCAGCCGGCGCGACGACAAGATCGCCCCGCTGCGCGCCGACCCGGTAAAATTCGACGCCATTGTTGCCGCGCATGCGAAGCGCGCGCGGGGCCTGCATGCGCCGACCGCCGCAATCGAGGCCCTGCGGATGAATCTCGACGTGCCGATCGCGCAGGCGATCGAGCGCGAGCGTGCGAAATTCATGGAACTGCGCGGCGGCGAGCAATCCAAGGCGCAGCGGCATATCTTCTTCGCCGAGCGCGAGGCTGCGAAGATCCCGGGACTGTCGAAGGACGTGAAGCCGCGCGAGATCAGAAGGGCCGCGGTGATCGGCGCCGGCACGATGGGCGGCGGCATCGCCATGTGCTTCGCCAATGCCGGCATTCCGGTGACGGTGATCGAAACGAAGGACGAAGCGCTCAAGCGCGGGCTCGGCCTTGTGGAGAAGAATTACCGCGCGTCCGCCGCGCGCGGCGCGATGGCCAACGAGGATGTCGACAGGCGGCTCGGGCTGATGACGGGCGCCGTCGGGCTCGATGCGGCCAAGGACGCGGACATTGTGGTCGAGGCGGTATTCGAGGAAATGGACATCAAGCGCGACGTGTTCGGCAAGCTCGACGCCTTGACCGGGCCGGACACGGTGCTCGCGACCAACACCTCCTATCTGGACGTGAACGCGATCGCGCACACGACCACACGGCCTTCATCGGTCGTCGGCATGCATTTCTTCAGCCCCGCCAATGTCATGAAGCTCCTGGAAATCGTGCGAGGCGCCGATACCGCGCCGGAGGTCCTGGCGACCGCGATGGCGGTCGGGCGCAAGATCGGCAAGGTGCCGGTCGTGGTCGGCGTCTGCCACGGCTTCGTCGGCAACCGCATGCTGCGCGCGCGATCGATCGAGGCGGAGCGGCTCCTGCTCGAAGGCGCGCTGCCGCAGGATGTGGACGGCGCGCTGACCGAATTCGGCTTCCCGATGGGGCCTTTCGCCATGAGCGATCTCGCCGGCCTCGACGTTTCCTGGCGCATGCGCAAGGCGCAGGGCGCGCGCGCCGAGATCGCCGACCAGCTCTGCGAGATGGGCCGTTTCGGGCAGAAGACGTCGAAGGGCTTCTATCTCTACGAGGCCGGCTCGCGCGCGCCCAGGCCCGATCCGGAGGTGGAGGCGCTGATCGTCGCGACCTCGCAACGCCTCGGCATCACGCGCACCCCGCTCGACCGCAAGACCATCACCGAGCGGCTGATCTTCCCGATGATCAACGAGGGCGCGCGTATCCTCGAGGAAGGCATCGCGCAGCGGCCGGGCGATATCGACGTGATCTGGGTCTATGGCTACGGCTTTCCGATCTGGCGTGGCGGCCCGATGTTCTATGCCGACAGCGTCGGCCTGCCCTATATCCGCGACCGCCTGATCGCGTTCGCGAAGCTGACCGGGGACAAGCGCCACGAGCCGGCCGCCCTGCTGTCGAGACTCGCGAAAGAGGGCGGCACATTCGGCGGCCTGACCGCGAAGGCCGCGTAACATGCCGGCCGGGCGACCCTTCGTGTGGGAGAAATCCTATCCCGACGGGATCGCCTGGGACACGCCGATCGAGACCACGACGATCCCGGCCTTGCTCGACCGCGCGGTGGCGCGCTTCGCGGACAAGCCGGCGATCGAATTTCGCGGCCGCCGCATCGGCTATGCCGCGCTGGCGGGGCTTGCCGAGCGCGCCGCCGCCGGCCTCATCCAGGCCGGAATCCGGCCGGGAGCGGCGGTCGGTCTCTATCTGCCGAACTCGCCGCATTATCTCGCGAGCTTCTTCGGTGCGCTGCGTGCCGGCGCGCGCGTCGTGCAGCTGAGCCCGCTCGATGCCGAGCGCGAACTGGCCCACAAGCTGGCGGATTCCGACGCGCGCGTCGTCGTGACCGTCAACCTTGCCCCGATGCTGCCGACGGCGCTGAAGCTGCAGGCTGCCGGCCATATCGACACGCTGATCGTTGCCGACGACGCGGCCTGCGGACCTTCCGACAATGCGCCGCTTCCGATCCCCGAAGGCAAGGGCTGCGTCGCACTTGCGGAACTGGCAAAGGCAGAGCGGCCCGCCCGCTGGCCTCACCTTTCGAAGGAGGACGTTGCCGTCCTCCAATATACCGGCGGCACCACCGGAATCCCGAAAGGCGCGATGCTGACGCATGCCAACATCACCGCTTCCTGCGCGATCTACGATTCTTGGTTCAATCCCCAGAGCAGGCTGAAGCCCGGCGAGGCGCGGGCGATCATGGCCTTGCCGCTCTTTCATATCTTCGGTCTCTCGACGGTCACGCTGCGGCATCTCTCGAACGGCAACGAAATCCTGCTGCGCGAGAAATTCGACGCCGGCGCCGTCCTCGACGACATCGAGAACAGGCGCGCGACCCACCTCAACGGCGTGCCGACCATGTATCTCGCCCTGTGCCAACACCCGGACATCACCACGCGCGATCTGTCCTCGCTCGTCAGCTGCTCCTGCGGCGGCGCGGCCCTCCCGGTCGAGATTGCGGAGCGCTTCCAGGCGCTCACCGGCAAGATCTTGCGCAACGGCATCGGCATGACCGAGACCTCGCCCGCCGCCTGCACGCAGCCGATCGTTATTCCGGGCAAGACCGGCTCCTGCGGCGTGCCGCTGCCCTCCGTGATCGTGAAAATCGTCGCGCTCGACGATCCCGCCCGCGAACTGCCGCTGAACCAGGCCGGCGAAATCTGCATCAAGGGGCCGAACGTCGCCAAGGGCTACTGGAAGCGGCCGCAGGAGACCGCACAGACCTTCATCGACGGCTTCTTCCATTCCGGCGACATCGGATACATGGACGACGACGGCTATCTCTGGGTGGTCGACCGCAAGAAGGACATGATCATTTCCGGTGGCTTCAACGTCTATCCGCGCGTGATCGAGGATGCGATCTTCGAGCATCCGGACGTCGAGGAGGCGATGGTGGTCGGAATTCCGCATGAATATCGCGGCGAGGCGGCGAAGGCATTCGTCAAGATGCGGCCGGGCGTGGCGCCGCTCACGCTCGAGGCGCTGCGCGCCTTCCTAGCCGACAAGATCGGCCGCCATGAAATGCCGGCGGCCCTGGAAATTCGCGACAGCCTGCCGCGTACCGCCATCGGCAAGCCGGCCAAGATGCTGCTCGTGGAGGAAGAACGCCGCAGATTCGAGGC
>JACAEG010000044.1 GCA_013388965.1 Pseudorhodoplanes sp.
GCCCCGCCGCCGCCCGGGAGCGCAGGCTGCGTGACCTGCGCGCGCGGGCGCCGCACCGGTCGGGGTCCGGAATTGCCGGACCCTGCCCAGGACGGGATGCGGCGCATCTCCGCCGCACCCGCCCTTCGTCCCGCTGTCACGACGCCTCATGAGAGCGCCCCTCGGCGGACGAGGTGAGACGGATTATAGTCGCACTTATATACTTGACTTAGCAGAACGTGTCATGGCATCAGGAAAAAGACAGGCCGGCGTTGTATTTGGGCGTGGCGTTACCCCTGCCATGATCGAGGCGGGGGTTAATGTGCTGAACGCACATTCTTCTGACGAGAAGAGGGTTTTAGACGACGCCGAAATCGTCGCGCGTCTGTATCAGGCAATGACATCCGCTCGTAGCCCGCGCCCTCCATCCAAAGCAAAAACAGGGGGACGGGCAAATCGTCTAGTTCGCGCCTCAACTTCTCAACGGCGGGCAATCTAACCCGCGTCTTTGTCTCGGTTGTTAGAGTTAGCTTAAACGCTTGCGGGCGAAGGAACTTTACTTGCCTAGCTTCCCGAATGAGGCTGCCCTTCGGGATATACCATCCGTCATGGATCACCCTGTTCCGGCGGACGCGCAGGTCGTTGTCGATATAGTCTAGGACAAGTGCTAGGTCTCGGAACCATCGTTCGGATGGCTTTCGGGTAAACGCCAAGGCCTTCACGGTTTGAATTTTTGTTCTTATGTCCATCCCGGCGGTAACGGCATTGCTAACATCGCCGGTTTCCAGGGGCGCGAGAACCTCGATAAACTCGTTGAGTTGTTGTTCTAGTCTGCCCCATGCCATGCAGATGTGACCAATTGCAGTGGCTAGGCGGTCTAACTTTTCGGTCTCCTTTGACGATCTGCGCGGCATGGCAAAAGACCCGACGAAAGACCCTGAATTCAAGCGTGTTCTGGGCAATCTATTGAAAGCGCCCCCGAAGCCCCATTCTGAAATGAAGGTGGGGAAGAAGGCAAAGGCCAAAAAAGATGCGCCCAAGCGATCTAAACGACGTGTGTAGGCTTGTCTGGCTTGCCGAGCGCTGTGGCCCTGAGGCCCTCGACAATCTGGAGGGCCTTGGCGGTGTGTTCGGGCGCAGCCGAGGTGTATTTGAGCGCGATGTGCTCGACGTAGTTCGCGGCATCATCGAACCCACTGGCAATGACACTACGCATTTCCGGGCTGCTTTTGACGAGCCGGTCCGTAATTCCGATTAGAATCGCTTGCAGCGCGAGCGTTTCGGCTGCAAGCGATTTGATTTCGTGGTCATAGTCCATTGGGCTTCCCCCTCTTTCGCCAAGCCAAGAAACGCTTGGCAGTATGCCTTAAATAACGGGGGTTTTGTTTAGTTAGGCCGTCGATACGTGAGGCGCTTGCCCTCGATACCCTTAAGGGCAAGAGCCGCACGCTCGTTGTCCGACACGCCAAGGCCAGAGCGGTGGGTATAGCGGAAGGCGAATTCGTTTAGGTAACGCTGCAAGTGCTGTTCGCCGCAGAAGTGATACACGCCGACCATGCCCTTCTTGAAGATGCCAAAGAAGTTTTCGACGTTGTTGGTCGTGTAGCCGTCCTTGTTCACGTATTCGCGGCCCGTGTGAATGACGGTTTCGTGCTGGCGGTATGACTTGCCAGTGTATTTGTAGAGGTTGCTTTCGTCGGTAACGAGCGTCGAAGCGCGGTGGACGTTCGTATAGAGAATGTCGCGGACAGTCTCAGTAGTTGCGCTTTCGACCTGAAACGCGCGGGCTTCGCCGGTCGCGGGGTTAACCAGCGCGACTACGCCTGACTTGTGCGAATGACCCTTGCGGTAGTGTTTCGCGCGCTTTGAGGTGTTCCCGTAATAGGTTTCATCGGCCTGCACTTGATGGCCAGCGCCGCCCATGCCAGCGGGCTTGTCGTCGCGCATGGCCTCACGGATACGATGCGCGAGAAACCACGCGCTCTTGTAGGTGATGCCGAGCATACGGTGCAGTTGATGCGCGCTCATGCCCTTCTTGCTGGCGTTCATGAGGTGGATTGCCAGCAGCCATTTGTGGACCGGGATATGCGAGCGCTCCATCACGGTCCCGGTGCGGGCCGTGAACTTGTCGCGGCAATCGTTGCAAAGGAACATGCCCTTCTGTGTCTCGCCGCCCATGCGGTGGACGTTGACGGAGCCGCAGTGAGGGCACGACACGCCGTCCGCCCATCGCGATGCCTCAAGGTGGGCAATCGCGGCGGCTTCGTTGGTGAACTGGGGGGCGGTCAGTGCGGTCATGTCTAGCTCCTGTCCCGATCTTTATGCCCCGGGCAGGATGCTAAGTCAAGTATATAAATGCGATTATAGTCATAATAGGAATATAGTCAAGATACGTGTTCCGCCGCCATGGCCGGGCTTGTCCCGGCCATCCACGTCGTCAGGCCAGTGCAGCCTTCAAGACGTGGATGCCCGGCACAAGGCCGGGCATGACGACGCTTGAAGCGGCCCCGGAGGTGCTTCACTCCAGCGGCCGCAGGCTTGCGAGCGGATCGGTTTTCGCCGGGAACGTCTTCGGATCGCCGAAGGCGCGCCAGCGTGTCTGCGCCGCGGTGAAGAGTTCGGCCGAGGTCGCGTTCATCGCCGCGTGATGCAGTGCGACCTGCACCACGTCGCCCTTGACGATGAAGTTCTGCTCCCAGCCGGGGCCGCGCAGCACAAAGTCGCCGATGTGGATATGCCGGTCATAGAAGTCCTTGCTGACGAGGACGACGGTGACGTCGTCGAACCGCACGGGCTCGCCGCGAAACGTGCCGGTGACTTTGTCCTTCTCGACGCCGCGCACCTCGCGCCAGGGAATCTCGATCGTCTTCACGAAGTCGACATGGATGCGAAGCCCGGCGGGCGAGAGCACCAGCAGCGGCGTGCCGCGCCTGAGCCAGCGATGCAGGCCGTAGAGCATGCAGGGGACGCTAGCCGCGAGTGTGAGGTAGACCATCAGCCATTCGAAGGCGTGAAAATCGTCCGGCTGAAGCCAGAGCAGGACGCCGCCGGCCGCGAGACCCACGAGGCCGTAGCCGAGATACCAGCGGCCGACCTTGGTGGCGTGAAAGCGCAGAATCCGGTTCGGGTCGGTGACGGCGGCGAGCGTGTCGGGCAAGGGGAGGGGTCCGGGATCGGTGGCGCTCATAAAGAGAGCTCCGATTGAAAGCGGCTTTTCTTGGTTCGTCGATGATGGGTTCAATCTGGTTCATGTCGCCGCGATCGTCATGGCCGGGCCGGCGCAAATAGCCGCGACCCGGCCATCCCGCTTAGAAAAGCATTTCGCGTTCCCAAACGGGATCGCCGGACAAGCTCGGCGATGGAGAAATGTTTTAGCCTCGCCGCAAACGGTTGGACTCAGAAGCGACGCGATCGTCTTCGGCGAGCCCAATATTGTTCAAATCCGTGCAGCGATCGTGAGAGTTGTCGCTCGCTTACTCGGACGGGCAAATGGACAACGCGCTTAACGGGCCTCCCGAACAGATCGCGGACAGGCTCCCCCTTCATTAGAGCAGCAACGAATCCCTCCCTAGAGATGGGAGTCATTATAGCCCCACCATTCTGACTGTTCAGGCCAAAGTGCCAAAGAACAGAGATTGTGGAGTCAGCATTATCTTGGGCATCCCCGAAATCGAAGTAGACGTCCACGCCGCTATCGGCCCAATTGCCCAACAAGCGATACGTGCCTAAAGGTAACGAGGTGGTTAGATCAAGGCGACTCCGAAACCGGGACAATGCCACGCAGAAGTTTTGCGCGCTCCGCATCGGTTGCGTACAGTCTACTACCCAAGCCATCGGCCGATAGAACGCCTCGCGGGATCGGCGCTCTTCGGGCTTGAGGAAAGAGTGCTGAAACTCGATGACGCAGCCGTGAGCTGTCTTTACGTCGGCGATGTGCTTTTCTCCGCTCTCCGCGCGGTGGAATACCTCCTGCCATTCGGAAGGAAATCTATTCTTCCAATCGCGATGCCATTGGGTTTCCGGCTCCCACCAGTGGTCGCAATGATGTTGTCCGCGATGTGCCCAGTGTCGGACTCGTCGCTCTCCGCATTTCGGTATCATCAGCGAGCCGCAGCCAGGGCATGAGCCAGAGAGACCGGGCTCGGCTTCACGGCGTTGTCCGTCAACCAATGCAATTTTCATAGTGACACTCCAAGCGTTGCCGAGTCGCGCCATTGCTGGCCGCGAGCGGAATGGAACGGTTGCTGGGTGCCGATGGGTGCTGGCTGGATCGCCGCTTAAGCTTGCTTAAGACCCGTTGTTCGGGTGTTCTTGCTTATTCGTTCATCGAGCGAGTGTTAGCTCAAGACGATTCGGACAATATGTCAACACCGATGCAGTCGCAGCATGCGTAGCGGAACGCGGACAGGTCGACCAGATTGCGCTGCGCTCCATCCGGCTACGATTGATAATCCGCCCTACGGGCTAAATCTGGGATTCGACGCTGCTACGATCGGAAATCTTTCCGCAAGAGCATCGACATGTACGATGGATTTCTGGGCGCGCGTCCAAGATGCGTTTTTGCAATTTGAGGTGCTTCTTTTCGAAACTGTTCAAGTCGAGCTTCAACGCTACCTATTTCAAGAGTGTCGATGTTCATTCGAACCGCAGTGCCTTGTAAGCTGGTATTAAAGTTCTTTTTCTCAAGCGTCTTAGAAAGACCAATCGCAGCGTTTCCGCTGGCAATTACAAAATTTCCACCGTGTCGGCATAAACGGCTTGTCATATAGAGGCCGTATCCAGAATTTCCCCAGGTTTCCGATCTGGCCGGCAAATGCGTTTTCCCCGAAACGCTGGGTAGGAGGCTCATTTCCAAAGCCTGTTTGTCGGTGCCATATCGAAAATTTGGATTTGTTCCGAGACTCTGTCGGATTCCGATTCCTCGATCCAGTATCGAAACCTCAACTTTGCTAGACATGGGCCAATACTGACCACAGTACAAAACTCGATCACACTCGCTGTGCTCAAATGCATTTCGAATTATTTCGCGAAGGCTATATGACAGCGCGTTGAACAAATCCGTTTTGTGTGATGCATCACGAGAGACCATCTCTGCAATTTCATCAGCATGTTTCTGGATTAAGTCTCCAAGTTCCGCGTACCTATCCTGCCTTTTTAGGTCCTCACGGTAGAGTGCGCGAATTGGTAGATAGCGCGCGCTACCAGGAGCTTCGCCAATATCCATTCCAATTGGGACGCCAATAGCTTTAAAAAAGCCCATATGCCCAGGATATGTATGCTCTTCGCCTCCAACGGCCGTGATCTTAAGATCGGGATTTGCCTCCTTAAGCTCGAGAAACTTTGCCGCTAAAAAAAGCATCGAAAATGGTGGGAAATGGCGAGTTCTCCCAAGTTCGACCACGACTTCATCGGTTTTACCGATGCGGTCGATCTTGTGAGCGAACTGCAGGATGTGAAACAAATCGAGTTTGTCAGGGAGTTTTAGGTGACGAATCATTCAGTCACTCCGCCGCCTCGACGCCGCGCTTGCGCTTCGGTCCGCCGCGCGCCAGCACCGGCTTGAGAAACTGCCCCGTGTAACTCCGCTTCTCTCTGACGATCTCCTCCGGCGGGCCGGCGGCCACGATCTCGCCGCCGCCGTCGCCGCCCTCGGGGCCGAGATCGAGAATCCAGTCGGCGGTCTTGATCACCTCGAGATTGTGCTCGATCACCACGACCGTGTTGCCGCCGCTCGCCAGTTCGTGCAGCACGTCCAGCAGTTTCGCGACATCGTGGAAATGCAGGCCCGTGGTCGGCTCGTCGAGAATGTAGAGCGTGCGGCCGGTGGCGCGCTTGCTCAGTTCCCTGGCAAGCTTGACGCGCTGCGCTTCGCCCCCGGACAACGTCGTCGCCTGCTGGCCGACATGGATGTAGCCGAGCCCCACGCGCTGCAGCGTCTGCAATATGTCGCGGATGCGCGGCACCGCCTTGAAGAAATCGGCCGCCTCGTCGACCGTCATGTCGAGGATGTCGGCGATCGACTTGTTCTTGAACGTGACCTCGAGCGTCTCTCGGTTGTAGCGCTTGCCCTTGCAGGTGTCGCAGGTGACGTAGACATCCGGGAGAAAGTGCATCTCGATCTTGATGACGCCGTCGCCCTGGCAGGCCTCGCAGCGCCCGCCCTTGACGTTGAACGAGAAGCGCCCGGGCTTGAAGCCGCGGGCCCGGGCCTCCGGCACCATGCTGAAC
>JACAEG010000151.1 GCA_013388965.1 Pseudorhodoplanes sp.
CTCGCCCGGGTCGCCGGAGGCGGGATCGGCGACGGGCTGCGACGGCGGGCTCGCGGCATGAACGTCCTCGGCCGCCCCATGCTCCAGATGGAGGTGGCCGAACGTGGCCGCGACCTGGATCGCCAGCGCGATCAGCGCCAGCGCGGCGGCCGACTTCAGATACCGGCGAATGGCGCCCACAAGCCCGTCCCCACACCCGTTACCCAAATTTGTAACATTGTTACATTTTCCCGGTCAACGGCGCCGTTAAGGGCTCCGGCGGGCTTTCGTCGAAACTTTTACGGCTCTCGTGCTACAGGGCCCGCGCAATGTGGAAAGACGGCCTCATGACGATGGCAAGCGGTTCGGATCTCAGGGCGAATGCGCGCGCGCAGGCGCTTGTGGCCGCGTTCGAACGTGCCGGCTATGCGCGCGTCGAGCCCGCGATCCTGCAGCCGGCGGAGCCGTTCCTGGACCTCTCGGGCGAGGACATCCGCAGCCGCATGTTTCTGACGACCGACAGCCAGGGCCGCGAATTCTGCCTGCGGCCGGATTTCACCATTCCGGTCTCGCGCGACTATCTCGCCTCGCCGGATGCGGGTCGCGCCGTCGGCTTCAGCTATCTCGGGCCGCTGTTCCGCGACCGCGCGCAGCACCCGGCGGAATTTCTGCAGGCCGGCGTCGAATCCTTCGGCCGCACGGACACCGCCGCGGCGGACGCCGAGACGATCGCGCTCGGGCTCGAAGCCGCACAGCATTACGGCCTGACTGCGCCGGACATCCGCCTCGGCGATGTCGGGCTGTTCTCCGCGCTGGTCGCAGCGCTCGATCTCGCGCCGGCCTGGAAACGCCGCCTCGTGAAGGACTTCAACCGCAAGGCCGATCTCGCGCAGGATCTCGAACGCCTCACGCTCGGGGCCGGCAACGGCAAGTCCGACTATCAGGGCGTGCTCGCGGCGCTCGCGGGCTCGGAGCCGAAGGCGGCGCGCGCGCTCGTCACCGACCTCCTGTCGATCGCGGGCATCACCGCCGTCGGCGGCCGCTCGGTCGGCGAGATTGCCGACCGCTTTCTCGAGCAGGCCGCGCTCGGCGCATCGGCGTCGCTGCCCGCCGACAAGCGGGCATTGGTCGAACGCTTCCTCGCCATCGCCGGCAATCCAGACGAAGCCGCAGCCGAGCTTCGCAGCCTCGCCAAGGACATCGGCAGCGCGCTCACGCCCGCGCTCGATCTGTTCGAAAACCGCACCGGCTTCCTCGCCGCCCGCGGGATCGATGTCCGCCGCATCCGTTTTGCAAGCGCATTCGGGCGCGGCCTCGACTATTATACCGGCCTCGTCTTCGAGTTGCACGATTCGAAGGTGACCGGCCCACTGGTCGCGGGCGGGCGCTATGACGGGCTGCTGTCGCGGCTCGGCGCCGCGCAACCGATCCCGGCGGTCGGCTTCTCGGCCTGGATCGAGCGCCTCGAACGTGCGGGGGGCGGCCGATGAGCGCCAAGCTGATCGTCGCCGTGCCCGCCAAGGGTCGCCTGCAGGAAAATGCCGAGCAGTTCTTCGCCCGCGCCGGAATGCAACTCGTCAAGCCGCGCGGGGCGCGCGACTATCGTGGCACGGTCGCAGGGCTCGACGGGATCGAAATCGCCTATCTCTCCGCCGCCGAGATCGCCGCGCAACTGGCGCAGGGCGCCGTACATCTCGGCATCACCGGCGAAGACCTCGTGCGCGAGATGATTCCTGATGCGGACCGCAAGGTCATCCTGCTCGACGGACTGGGCTTCGGATTTGCGAATGTCGTCGTCGCCGTGCCGCAGGCGTGGATCGATGTGCGCACGATGGCCGACCTCGACGATGTGGCAACGGCCTTCCGCTCGCGCCGCGACGCCAAGATGCGGGTGGCGACGAAATACGTGAATCTGACCCGCGAATTCTTCAACCGGCACGGCATTGCCGACTATCGCATCGTCGAGAGCCTGGGTGCGACCGAAGGCGCGCCGGCGGCGGGCTCGGCCGAACTGATCGTCGACATCACAACGACCGGGACGACGCTTGCGGCCAATGCGCTCAAGATCGTGGACGACGGCGTCATGCTGCGCTCGCAGGCCAATCTCGTCGCCTCGCGCGCGGCGAACTGGTCGTCCGGCGAACTCGACATGGCCCGCGCGGTGCTCGACCGCATCACGGCGCAGGACCGCGCGCGCGCGTTCCGCGAGGTGCGCACGCGCTTCAAGGGCTGCGACGACAATCTGCTGGCGATCGCCAAGGAGCGCTATGGCGTCGTGACGCCCTTCGGCGGCCCGACGTCGTCGGGCATGCTGACGCTGCATTGCCCGCCCGATCGGGTCTATGATCTCGCCGACTTCCTGCGCCAGAAGGGTGCCGAGACGGTGTCGGTCGTCGAGATCGAGTATGTCTTCGCGCTCGACAATCCGCTTTTCGAAAGGCTGAAGTCCGGCCTAGCGGCGCGCGGGTGAGTCCGGATCGGCTGGCGACTGATTCCTGGGCCGGAACACCACGAAGTGCGACATTGAGAAGTTGACGACGAAGCCGACCGCAATGGCGAGAAGCTTGGCGGCGATCACGGGCAGATGGATCGCGCCGACGACGAGCGTTGCGGTACTCGCGATCACACCCAATATTCCGGATGCGACAAAGGCGAGGTAAGCGCGGGCGGTGAGCTTGCGGCCCGATTCCGCCGCGAAGGTGACGTAGGAATTCATCACATAGGAGCCGGACACAGCGACCATCCAGGCCAGCACGTTGGCGACGACGAGCCGAAGCTGCTCGCCGGGCAGCGATGGCGTGACGAAATGCAGGGCGAACAGGAACACGCCGAAATCGATGGCCGCGTTGATCACGCCGATCATGGCAAAGCTGATCGCCTTGAGCATGAGAACCTGCCGACGCAGCGTCAGGATCAGGCGGTCGAGATATCCGGGCGCTTCCGGTGGCTGGTTCATGTTTGCCCGCATAGCACGGCAAGGTCGCGCCGCCGAGGCCCGGCTCCGGGCGTTCATCCCCGCGACAGGGTTGCCCAACTAAGCTATAGAGCGGTGGTCCAGTACAGGTGGACGGGTTCGATATGATGAAGTCAGGTCTTCGTTCGCAGGCGGAAGCGAGCCCCGGCGCAAAGGCCGGGTTGTCGATCGTCGTGCCGTGCTTCAACGAGGCGGCCGGACTGCCGCAATTTCACGCGCACCTGACGGAAGCCGTCGCGCGGCTGAAGGAGAAGCGCGGACTGCCCGTCGAAGTCGTCTATGTCGACGACGGCTCGCGGGACAACACGCTGGCCGTCGCCAACGGTTTGCCCGCCGACGCGCTTGATGTGCAGGTCATCTCGCTGTCGCGCAATTTCGGCAAGGAGGCGGCCCTGATGGCCGGCCTCGAAAACGCCCGGCTTGGCGCCGTTCTGTTCATGGATGCGGACGGCCAGCATCCGCCGGAATTGATCGACACGCTGGTCGGCCATTGGCTCGATGACGGTTACGATGTCGTCTACACGGCCAAGGCGCATCGCGAGAACGAGTCGCCGTTGATGCGCGCTGGCGTCAAGACATTCTACCTGCTGGTCAACTGGCGTGCGCGTCACAAGATTCCCGAAGACGCCGGAGACTTTCGCCTGCTGTCGCCGCGGGCGGCGGCCGCCTTGCGCCGGATGCCGGAGCGGAACCGCTTCTTCAAGGGCCTGGCAAGCTGGATCGGCTTCAAGCAGATCCGGGTCGACTACGAGCCGGCGCCGCGCGCGCACGGCAAGACCAGCTGGAACTATTCGTCGCTGATCGGGCTGTCGATCGAGGGCCTCACATCGTTCTCCGTCGCGCCGTTGCGGCTCGCCAGCCTGCTCGGCCTGATGATGGCGGCGGCGGCGCTGATCTTCGGCATAATCATCCTTTACGAGACACTGGTCTATGGCCAATCCGTGCCAGGCTATCCTTCACTCGTGATCGGACTCATGGTGCTCGGCAGCGTCCAGCTCATCATGATCGGAATTCTGGGCGAGTATATTGGAAAGATATTGTCCGAGCAGAAGGCGCGGCCGATCTATTTCGTCGCCGAACATACCCTGAAAACCGCCGACGAGGACGAAAGCGCGCCCACGCGGCATGAGTCGGCGAGCAACGTTCAGATTCTGCGGGGCTGATATTGCATGAGTCACGTCGACGGCGACACCAAGGCGAAGACGCCCGAGGCGGAGTTCGACTTCGGACCGCTCATCCCGACTGGCGAGGACATCACGTCAGGCGCCGGCGAAAGCAGCCTTCCTCCGTCAGCGTCCGGACAGCAGGATCTGCGCCCGATCTGGCTGTGCGCCGACGATTACGGCATGTCGCATGGCGTGAACGCCGCGATCCGCGACCTCGTCGTGCGCGGCCGC
>JACAEG010000055.1 GCA_013388965.1 Pseudorhodoplanes sp.
CCGCCGATCACACCCGCCGCAATCCGGCCGCCGCGCGCCTCGGCGGGAGCGGGCGCCGCAACGGCAGCAACGGCGATCGCCGCGGCGGCGGCCAGGGTCGTCAAAGTCTTGGTCATGACATCACCTCACGATGTGGCAGCATGAACCGGACGGTGCGGGAATTCGGACGTCCGGCAGGCTCGAAGCCAGCATAGGCACGATCCGCTGAATGCCGGCTGAATAGGCGGCACCGCAATGTGCGGATATTGTTCGTCGCCTCCTAACCGTGCGGCATTGATTGAGGTCAACAAATCGCAAAGCCGCGCCCCTGCCGGCATTCGCGGATGCCGAGCGCAATCGCGATGGCGCGACGGCGGCGGGGCACGCCGTCCCGTCCGGTTCAAGTCAGGCGTCAATGCGGGAATTGCGGATGCGAGGAGGCGCGTGCTTTCCTATTTCTTGATGCCCGCCTGATCGACATTCATGAACGGCATCACGTTCGAGAGCATGGTGGCCGGCAGCAGGCCATTCCATTTCTCGGCCTTGCGCAATTCCACGAGCTGGGTATTCGCCGCCAGCGCCTCGGCCTGCGCACGGATCGCGGCGGCCTCGGCCTCGCCCTTCAGCTGAATGGCCTTGGCCTCCGCCTGCGCCACAAGAAGACGGGCTTCCGCCTCGCCGCGGGCGCGGCTGGCATTGGCGTCGGCGTCGCCGCGCGCCTGCGCGCGCAGCGCATTGGCGCGGCCCTCGGCCTGGATCGCCGCCTGCTCGGCCTGCTTCTTGGATTGCTGCAATTCCTGCTCGCGCGTCTCCACCATTGCCTTGGCAGCGGCGGCCTGCTCGACAGCGGCCTTGAACGACTTGGTGTATTCGAGGTTGGTGAGCTGGAAGTCGGTCACCTCGACGCCGATGGCGGCGGCGTCGCGCACCAGCACATCCTTGATGCGCTCGCGCAGCTCGCCGCGCTTCTCGGCGAAATGGGCGACATTGACCTTGCCCATCTCGGCCTTCAGGCGGTCGATCGCCATCGCCTCGAGACGCTCCTTGTAGTCCTGCACGTTCCGGTAAATGAACTCGATTCTGTCGGCCGGCACCCGGTAGAACAGGTTGAAGACCACATCGACTTCCTGGTTGTCGACGGTGTAGGTGTTGGCCGGCTGGCGGGGGGACATGTTCTGGATGTCGGTGCGGATATAGCTGACCGCGCTGACCAGGGGGATCTTGAAATGCAGGCCCTCGCCCTCGACGCCGACGAGCTGGCCGAAGCGGGTCATCACCGCGCGTTCATACGGCCGCACGGTGTAATAGGTCGTCCAGAACAGGACGACGACGCAGATGGCGAGAACGGCGCCGACGATGGCTTTGAACGGGATCATGGCTGGCCCTTGGGACGGGTTCGTGACACTGGTTTGAAGAAGATCGCTGGATTTCATGATGGAATGACCATGCAGAAACGACGGACATCTCTCGCGGCAGTCGTCGCATCCGCGCTGTTCGCAGCGCCGGGAGCGGGACAGGAAAAGACAGGCATGAAGCTCGAAGACGCGGGCTTCATCATGCGGGAGGCCAACACGCCCCAGAAAATGGAACGGCTGCGAGCGCTCCCTCCGGATCAGTTTGTCGCGCGAACCAAGAACGGCGTTCGATATTACGTCTATGCCGACCCGCAATATTGCAAATGCGCCTATGTCGGGGGGCAGGAGGCGATGCAGGCCTTTCGGGACATGCGCAAGGCGGCGGGCTACGGCCTGCCCGGCTACGATCCGAACGCCAATCCCGACCTGCAGCGGGGCGGCGACAATGTCGAGGACGACATGATCCGCGACATGAACGAGGACGGCGGGCCGCCATATTCGGGCGACGGCGAGATCGATATTCTCGACGCGCATTTCTGATCGCGTCCGGTCCGCTCGCCGGGGCGGAATAAGTTCGCCAATCGGGTCCCGGGGGGCTATGGTCCGGCCGGCCATCCGGCCGACAGGAGTGCAAATTGGCGGACCGCCCGAAGACAAGCGAGACCCAAATTCAGCGCATCAGGATGCAGCGGGCCGCCGACGGAAAGCAGGCGATGCTCGATTATGAGGGCGAGGCTGCCGCCATCCGCGTCAAGACGGCCCGATTGAAGGCGTTGCGACTGGCGGCGGAGGCCGCCGCGGCCGGCAAGGTGGCCGTCGCCAAGCCGAAGGCGAAGGCCGCGAAAAGGGGCAGGTCTTCCGCCACTCTCTCGGACTGGCTGAAGGGCCGCGAAGCGGACGGGTTCTAGACCTCCGTCAGCGCCCGCCCGCTGCCTCGATCGTTTCGGCAAGACATGCGAGCGCCCGCAGCGCGAAGGCCTCCATATTGGCGGCGCGGTCGGCGCTTGCGGTGTGCAGCGTGACGGCGCGCTCCGCCGGCCCCGCGACCGCGATGCAGGCGTGTCCGGCGGGGTCGCCGTAGCGATTGCCGGTGGGGCCCGCCGCACCGGTCTCGCCCAGTCCCCAGATCGCGTCGTGACGCTCGCGGATTCTGCGCGCGAGCAGGAGCGCATAGGCTTCTGTTGCAGGGCGAAGTCCCGCCATGTCCGCGGCGGTGAGGCCGAGCAGCGCTGTGCGCGCGGTCTGCGTGTAGATCACCGCGCCGCCGAGGAAATAGGCCGAGGCGCCGGGCACCGCGAGCAAAGCCGCCGAGATCAGGCCGCCGGTGGAGGATTCGGCGATCGCAATCGCCTCCTTGCGTGCCATGAGATGCGCGGCGATGCGTTCGGCGAGGGACAGGAGATTCTTCATGCGCAGAATCCTGATGCGTTCCCTCTCGCCGTTTCAGCGGGGAGAGGTGAAGACAGCGTGCATCGAGCGAAGAATGTATTGCATCGTTCACTGCTCCGGCAGCTTCTGCAACGGGCCATGCAATGTGCAGGTATCCGCCGGGCCATGAACCAGCAGCGTCCAGTGCGAAAACTGGCTGGCGTCGACGCGCATATTGGCGAAACGCTCTCTTAAGATTCGGGAGCGGAGCAAAATTCCAGACGCGATTCGTTCCTTGCGAACGGAAGCAAAACCGATGTGAACCTTGTTTCAGTCTGGGACAGAAGCAGGCCTGCGCGCAATGCGAATCGCGCCGCCATGCCCTTCGCCTGGGGGAGCGCGCTGCGTCGCCTTGACCGCTTCGAACGGGATCGGGGGCGCGACATCCTCGTTGCTCCGGCCTGCAAAAAGCGGCATCGTGCGCCGTTCTCAGCGGCCGCCGGGCTTTGCCATGATGAGCTTCTTCAGTCGGGCTGCGCTTGTCGCCCCAGGCATGCTCGCGCTGCTTGCGCTGCCGGTGCCGCCGATCGTCGCGCCTTATGCAACGCAAGCGACCGCCCAGCAGCCCTGCAACCCCATCGTCGACGGCACCTATTGCGCGACGCAGATGCCGCAGCCCCGGAGTCCGGCTGCGCGCGCCACCTCCGGGCTGCCGCCGATCGAGAGCATCGGCAGCGACGTCTTTCCCAATCAGGATCAGCCAGGGACGCTCGGGGCGATCACATTCCAGGGCTACGGCACCCGCTGCATCGGCCTTCTGCGTCAAAGCAGGTGCAATTGAGAGACCGCCATGCGCTCGATTCTCATTTCGACCGTCGCCTGCCTGACGCTCGCCTGCGGCGAAGCAGCCCTTGCGCAGAACGAACGCAATCGCACCATCGAGCAATATGCCTGCAAGGACGTGATGCGCGACAGCGGGGCCAATCGCGACGTCGCGATCGCCTTTCTGCACGGCTATCTGCTCGGAAAATCGGGAAGCTCGTCCTTCAGCCTGGATGCAATCCAGCGGCAGACCGACGCCTTCATCGAGCGATGCCTGGACAATCCCGCCGAGAAGGCGGTCGATGCGATGACCGCCGTCAAGCGGTGAGCAGCGGTTGGCCTGCCGGCCGGTCCTGCCGAGCGACGCGCGATTGCGAGCACCTGCACGCTCACGCGCCCGCGCCAGATGCGGGCAATGGTGGGGTCTGCGGTCATGCCGGCCTCGCCCGTTGCATCGCGTTCAATGCCGGAAGCCGGCGCGTTGTTTGCACGGCCCGGGCACGCTAGGGTCGCACCATCACAGGAGACCGGCATGACCAAAGGTGTCAGCTATCTCAATCCGCCGAACGCGCCGGCGCCCGGCGGCCTCTACAGCCATGTCGCCGTCATGGAGGCAGGCCGCTCCGCGCATATTGCCGGGCAGGTTTCGGTCGATCGCAACGGCAAGGTGGTCGGTGAGGGCGATCCCGCCGCGCAGATCGTGCAGGTCTTTGCCAATCTCGAAGCGATCCTCACCGAACTCGGCGTGGGCTTTGACAGCGTCTGCGCGTTCACGACCTATCTCGTGGGGCGGGCGACGCTCGAGCCGTGGTTCGCCACGCGCACGCAGATTTACAAGCGCATCTATCCGGACGGCAAATATCCGCCCAACACCTTGCTGGTGATCGAGGGCCTCAACCGGCCGGAAATCCTGGTGGAGATTTCGGCGATCGTTCGCCTGCCGGAGTGATGCGCCTCATTGGATGACGATATAGGGCTTGCCGACGGCCACCGCGCGGCAGACAGCGCCGAGATCGTCCTCGGAAAATCCGGCCTCGGACAGCGTCTGGCGCAGCAGCACGAGCATCTCGTCGAAGTCCTGCGGCGTGATGCGCAACCGCGCATGCGCATGGCGCAGTTCCGGCCAGGTGTGGCTCGGCGGACCGCCCATCGCCTGCGCCATGAATTTGGCCTGGTGGACCATCAGCGCGGACATGTCGGCGCCCGCGAAATAGGGCGCGAGCGCAGGCGACTCCAGCACCTTGTCATAGAAGGCGGCGACCACAGCGCTCACCTGGGCGAAGCCGCCGTATTTCTCGAAGATGGTTTGCATGGCGATGAGGGGCGTGCGGACGGGCTCAGTCGGAGCTGTGTTCTACGTCGCTATCCGGGCGATCGCCGGCCCAGGCCGTTTCGATGCGCCACCTGCCGTCGGCATCCTCGTAATCGATCGCTTCGGTGCGGCGCGGGACGCGCTGCTCGGCGGCAGCAGCCTTCGCGGCGGCGAGCGCCGCGGCATCTGTCGGAAAGGGTTCGAAAAACACGCTCCGGGCCGTGCGGGGCGAGCCCTCATCGTGCCGGACGATCCGGTAGATCACATCAGACATGACGCTCTAGACATGACGCTCTCGCGGGCTGCGGCCTGCATTGCGCAAAGCGTAGCAAAGGGGAAGGCTACGCGCTACACGCCCGCGCCCTTCCTTGCCTTGCCGTCCGGCAGCGGGCAATCGGCATAGGCCTGCGCGATGGCATGGGAGCCGCCATGCACGGGAAATTTCGCGCTGAAGCTCGAAGCGGTGAGCGAGGAGACGCGCAGGTAAAGCGTTTCGGATGTGGCGAGATCGGCAGCGAAGTTTGCGACTTCCGCATCGTCTTCGACCACAATCGCCTTCTGCCGGGCGAAAAAGCGCGCCTTGATGTCGCGGCCCGGCTTTTCGTCGAAGCGATAGGCAAGCGCCGCAGTCTTGTCGGACCCAACCTTCAGGGTGAACCGCAGCCGCACCACCGGCTTGTTCCTGAAGCACATCAGCTGCAACTGGCCTGCTTCCGTGCGGAAGGCGCGGGTGTCGAACTTGCTGACCTCCAGATAGGCGACGGCCGCGGGCTCGCGCGTGATCGGATCGACCCGGCGCTCGAATTTCCACTGGCCCGTGTCGGGCTTGTCGGAGGGCGGCGCGGCAGCCGTTGTCAATGCGCCGTCGCCCGTGGCGCAGGCGGCCACGGACAACGCCAGCACGATGATGCTCGCAACGCGCACGGCACAACCCTCTCGGGGCTATATGGTGCCGCGATATTCGGATGCACGCAAGAGTGGTGAACGCGCCCGCTTCACGCCATGAAAAACAACGCGGCCGCAGGCGCGATCCCCAAATCCGGCAAGCACCAGCGCAAAGCGCATCCGGCGGACCTTCAGTCTCAGGATCAGCGCAGGCGCCGCGCACAGCAACAACGGCAGCCAGGCAATCAGCGCCACCGACCCCGCAATTCCAAGCGCATCGCCAGACTATGCCGCTCCGATCGCGCCTCGGGTCAGCGAGGCAAGCTCCGCGAGCTCCTGCGGGCGCAGGATGCGCAGGTTGCCGCCGGAGAATTCGATCAGACCCGCCTTGCGAAACTTGGTGATGATGCGGCTGACATGCACGGATGTCAGGCCGAGAATGTCGGCCATGTCGTTCTGCCGCAAGGGGAAGGGATAGCTGCCGTCGCGCACCACGGTGCGTTCGCCGATCCGGCCCGCCAGATGCATGATCAGGCGCGCGATGCGCTCCTCCGCATTGCGGCGGCCGAGGTCGATGATCAGTTCGTCGGCGGCCTTCCTTTCGTTCGCGCAGACCTGCGCAAAGGCGTCGAACAGCTCGAGATTCGCCGCCATCGCCGCCCGCAGATCGCTCCGGTCAAAACGGGCAAAGCGCACATGCGTGAGCGCCTGGAAGGAATATTCCGCCGACTCCGAGAAGATCATTCTCGAGGAGAACAGATCGCCGGCGAGCAGCACCGAAAGGATCTGCCTGCGGCCGTCACCCAGTTGTGCAATGCGGAAGACCCAGCCGTAACAGAGCATATAGACGTAGCGCGACGGTTCGCCTCCGGCGTGGATCAGCTGGCGGGGGTTGGCGCCTCCGAAGGATTGGCGCAGCGTGCCGATCTCGGAGGAGGTGGCGAACAATGCCTTGCATATTCCCGCCGGGCGGAGCGGGCACGTTGTGCACGGCGAAGGTTCAGGCTGATCGGCCAAGGAGCCCCCGTCTTGTACCGTCTCCATCCCGTGTCACGAGAAGGACGTTCAAGATAAACTTCAACATGCCGAAAAACGAACTTGGCTGCCAAGCATCGAAATGCCGACCTTCACACAATTTGCACGAGCAGCGCTGTCAGCATTCACACGAACTTAACTTAGGTTATTAATCGGCGTGAAACGCACCTAGCAATGCGTTGGGCAAGATTTCGAACAATGGCGTCGTCGTGCGAATCGCACAGCCAATGAAGCAGCGATCGGGGCAAACACGGCGCGAATTTCTTTCACGACAGGAATGTTTCTTTCGGAGATGAAAATGTCAAAGGATTCCTCCCTCGAAGCCCGCCTTGCCTTTGTCGGCATGGATGAAAGCAAACGCGCGACCCTTCGCGAGATGCGGCCGCTCGTCACCAGCACGCTCCCGGGCATTCTCGACAGGTTCTATGCGCAAGTGTCCAAATGGCCCGAGACTGCGCGCCTCTTCAGCAATCCGCAACACATGCAGCATGCGAAAGAGATGCAGCTCCGCCACTGGGACGTCATCGTCGGCGCCGAGTTCAGCGACGTCTATGTGCAGTCGGTGACGCGGATCGGGGAGACGCACAACAAGCTCGGCCTCGAGCCGCGCTGGTATATCGGCGGCTACAGCTTCATCATCAGCGGCATCCTCGACGTGATCGAGCGCCAGGTTTCCGCGGGACTGCTGGGCCGCAGCGGTCAGGAGCGAAAGTCGCGCATGCTCGGAGCCGTCACCACTGCGGCGCTGCTCGACATGGATTTCGCGATCTCGGTCTATCTCGAGGCCGGCAGGCGCGACAAGCGCGAGACGATGAAGGCGCTGGCTGATTCCTTCAGCGCCAGCGTGGGAGGCATTGTGAACTCCGTGTCGGCCGCGTCCGGCGAGCTGGAGGCCGCCGCGCGGGCCCTGACCAAGACCGCGGAGACAACTCACAACCTTGCCAC
>JACAEG010000125.1 GCA_013388965.1 Pseudorhodoplanes sp.
GCCTTCGCGCGGGCGCGGTCGATCGGGTAGACCGAAACCGGCACCCCGTTCTGCCACTGCACGATGACGAGCGGCGCGCCGATGCGGCGGCCTGCTTCATCGAACTTCACGATGCCGGGGAACGCGTCCGCCGCCGGGCCGCTCTTGATCTCCATGTTGTGAATGGCTTCGGAGACCTTCACCTTGTCGGCGACGCCGGCCTTCTCCAACGCCTCCTTGAGAATCCAGGTGTGTCCGTAGCCGGCCAGACCGTCCTGCGTGATCCAGGGCTCGCCGGTCTGCTTCTTGTAGAGCTCCTCGATCCGCTCCTGACCCTTGAGGCCCCAGTTCGCGACGATGAACATGAAGCCTTCCAGCAGGTCGGCCGGCACGTTCTTGACGACTTCCGGCGCGCCGTTATGCGCACCGTTGCCGATCATGGGAATGGCGCCCTTGCCGAGCCGGAATTCGTTCATCTTCTCAAGGCTGAGCTTCAGGTCCGGAATGGTCGATGTGATGAACAGGAGAAATTCCGGCCGGGCGGAGCGGATTTTCTGCACCAGCGGCGTCGCGTCGGAGAGTGGCGGCGTGTAGGTCTCGTCGAGCACGACCTTCATGCCCATCTTTTCCAGGCCGCCCTCGCGCATCGGCTTGAGGAAGGCGACGGGCGAGGCGGTATTGTCGCCGATCACGCCGGCCGTCTTGGGCGGTGCGCCGGTCGCGGCCTTGCCGAGCTCGATGATTGTCGGCACGGCATTCGTCGACTGAACTCCGGCCGGCGGCGAGCTCTGGAACACGTGCTTGAAGCCCCGGCCCGTGATGCTGTCGGCATAGGAAAGCGTAAGCCACGGCACCTGGGCCCGCTCGGTCACTTCGGTCACCGCAAGCGTGAAGGTGGAGAGCCATGCCCCCATGCCGCCCACGAGATCCGGCTCCTGCGCGATCAGCCGCTGAGCCGCGTTCTTCGCCTTCTCGGCGGAGTCCCCGGCGTCGGCCGAAATGAGTTCGAGCTTGGCGCCGCCAAGCGCCTTGATGCCGCCCGCGGCGTTGATTTCCGCAACGGCTGTTTCTGCGCCCATCTTCACGAGCTGCCCTTGCCGTGCCCACGCGCCGGACAGCGGAACGATAATGCCGATCTTCACGGTTTTCGGCTGCTGGGCCTGCGCAAAGGTCGAGATCGACGCGACCCCGGCCAGTGCGACGATGCCCGCGGTCAGGCCGGCCAGCGGCCCTTTCAGCGAGCGAAACAAATTCATCTGCATGACGCTTCCTCCGTTCTTCAGACCTTGTCGGCCTGCCTGGTTACCGGCGAGCATTGCCGCTCGCTGCTGACGTGTCACCCCTCATTCACATTCCCAGATAGGCGCGCCGCACGCGCTGATCCGAAACCAGCGTATCGTGGGCGCCTTCCATGACGACCCGGCCGGTTTCGAGCACATAGCCGCGATCGCAGGATTCAAGCGCTTCCGCCACGCGCTGCTCAACCAGCAGAATGGTCAGGCCGTGATTGCGGTGCACGAACTGGATTCGCTCGAAAATCGCATCGACGATCGCAGGCGCGAGGCCCATCGACGGTTCGTCGAGCATCAGGAGATCGGGCGCCGATGCGATGCCGCGCCCGATGGCGAGCATCTGCTGCTCGCCGCCCGACAGCGTGCCGGCGAGCTGGCTGCGGCGCTCGCTCAGCACCGGAAAGAGCTCCAGAATCGTGGGCAGGAGATCGGCCCAGCGCTCGCGCCCCTTCCTGGTATTGGCGCCCATTTCGAGATTTTCCATGACCGTCATGGACGCAAAGACCTGACGTCCTTCCGGCACATGCGCGATGCCGAGCTGCGCACGCTCGTCCGCCGGCACTGCGAGCAGGTTCTGACCCTTGTAGGTGATCTCGCCGGAGACGGGCTGCACCACGCCGGAAATGGTCTTGAATAGCGTGGTCTTGCCGGCGCCGTTCGGCCCGACAACGGCGACGAACTGACCCTCCTCGACGTCGAGCGAGACATCGCTCAACGCCTTCAGGCCACCATAGGCGACATCAAGCGACCGAATCTTTAGCACGGTCCATCCATTTCTTGCCGAGATAGGCTTCGATCACAGTGGGATCCTTGACGACTTCCGCGGGCGGCCCGCTCGCGATCAGCTTGCCGTGGTCGAGCACGCTGAAATGCTCCGCGAGCTTCACCATCGCATGCATCGTGTGCTCGATAATGACGATGGTGACGCCGTCGCGGTTGATCTGGCGCAGGATCGCCAGAATGTCGTCGAGCGCGTCATGCGAGAGGCCCGCGAGTGTTTCGTCGAGCAGCAGCAGTTTCGGACGCGGCGCCAGCGCGCGCGCAAGCTCCATCAGGCGCAGTTGCTTGGTCGTAAGGCCGCCCGCGATGGCGTGGGCCTGGGCGCCGGACAGACCAACGCGATCGAGCGCCTCGAGCGCGAGGCTTTCTGCCTGCGCTTCGCTCTCTGCGCCCACATAGGCGCCGACGATCACGTTCTGCAGCACGGTCATGCGCGTGAAGGCGCGCACCACCTGGAACGTGCGTCCCACGCCATGCCGGCAGACTTCATGGGGTTTCAGGCCGACCAGCTCGGTATTGCCAAGCTTGATGCTGCCCTTGTCGGCCAGGAGGAACCCGTTCACGATATTGAAAAGCGTGGTCTTGCCGGCCCCGTTCGGTCCGATCACGCCGTGGATCGTCCCGGCCTTGACGTTCAGGCTGACGCCATCCACCGCCTTGAGGCCGCCGAACGCTTTCGACACGCCCTCGAGCCTCAGCAGCGTCTCGGCGGTCGCGATCGGAAGGCGATGCACCTGCGCCGGTGCGACGGCGGTCCTGGAGGTTTCAGACGGTAGGTCAGGCATTGCGGGCGGTGCGGCCGCGCCCCGGCGCGACGCGAGATAGTCGCGAATGCGCCAGTAGATTCCCTCGGGCGCGAGCTGGATGATCGCGATGATGGCGAGGCCATAGACGACGCCCTGGATGCCGGGAATGATATGGCCCAGCTCCGCGTGCAGCGTTTCGGCCAGCGGCACGAGCACGGCGGCCCCAATCACCGGCCCCCAGAATACGCCGACGCCGCCGAACAGCGCCATGATCAGCGCCTGAGCCGAGACGAGCGCTCCGAACATGGTCGGCGGCGTGACCACGAGCAGGATGATGGCGTAGAGGCCGCCCGCCGCGGCTCCCATTCCGGCGCTCAGCATCATCGCGAGCATCTTCCACTTCAGCGCATTGATGCCGGCGGCAGCGGCTGCGGGCTCGTTCTGCTTGATCGCGGTGAGCGACATGCCGAAGCGCGAGCGCTCGACATGCATGGAAATGATCATGCAGATTACCAGCATCGCGAGCGCCAGCGCCATGTAGATGCGCTGGTCCGTGAACTGGGCATAGAACGCGGGGGCCTCGCGCATCATGGGCAGCGAGACTTCCTGATATCCGAGCCACTCGAACACGTAGAGCATCGCCAGCGGATAGGCGAGCATGGAGAGCGCGAAGTAATGCCCGCGCAGCCGGAAGGTCGGCCAGCCGATGATTACGCCGGCGATCATGCCGACGACAATGCCGAGCGGAATGCCGATCCAGGGCGTGATGCCGAACTTTACGAAGGCGATGGTCATCGTATAGCCGCCGAGGCCGAAGAACGCCGCGTGGCCGAACGAGATCATGCCGCTGTAGCCGCTGAGCATGTTCCAGGACAGGCCCATTGTCGCCCAGATCAGCACCAGCGTCATCATGAGCTGGTAGTAGGAATTCTGCACCAGAAAGCCGATGCCCAGATACGCCAGCGCGCATCCGAAGATCAGCAGGTATTGCTTGCCGGCGTCGCTCTTGCGCATCACGTGCGCTCCCAGATTCGGCCGAACATGCCTTGCGGTCGGAAGAAGATGATCAGCAGGAAGACCACGAAGATCGCCGTGTTCTGCAACTGATAAGGAAGGATGAGTGTCGACATCTGCTGCACAAGACCGATGGTCAGTCCGCCCCAGAAAGCGCCGAGGATCGAGCCCATGCCGCCCAGCACGACGCCGGCATACATGACGATGACGAAGTCGAAGCCGATGTAGGGCTGAAAGGACTGCGTGCTGGCGATCAGCCCGCCTGCGATGGCGGTGATGCCGACGCCGAGCCCGAAGGCGATGCGGTGCGAACGATCCACATTGATGCCGACATAGGCCGCTGCGATCGGATTGTCGGCGGCGGCGCGCAGCGTCTTGCCGAGGTTGGATTGCGTCAGGAACAGGTAGAGCCCGATCGCGAACAGAACCGACAGCACGAATGCAATTGCCCGGGCCTGATTGAGAAAGATCAGGCCGATCTCCCAGGACTCGCGCGACATCGGCGTCTGCAGCGAGATTGGTTGCGAGCCGAACAGGATAAGTCCGCCATTGGTGATCACCAGCGCGAAGCCGAGCGTCATGATGATCTGCGCATAGTGTCCCTCCGCTTCCGCCGACACGACCCGCGCGCCGGTGACGCGCCCCAAAAGGTAGCGGTGCAGCAGCCACCCGATGACGAAGACGATGGGTCCGGCCAGGATCGCGCCGGCGATCGGGCCGGCATAGGGACCGAGAAAGGTCAGCACGCCGAAGCCTGTCACAAGGTAATAGGCGGCATACATGCCGAGCATCATGAAATCGCCCTGCGCGAAATTCACGACGCGCATGACGCCGAAGATGATGCCGAGCCCCACGCACATCAGTCCGTAGGTGCCGCCGACGAGAAGGCCGGCCGCGAGCGCCTGGAAGAAGTCAACGAGCATCCATTTGAGGTCGTCCATGCCGGTCGCTCCTCAATTCCTGACGGCGCGCGCGCCGCGCCGGGCAGGGCGTGGCTCCAGTAACCGCGCGGGACGCGGCCGGGCCGAAAATGGCGACACTCCTCGAAGTTGTGGCGGGCGACGCAAAGACGCCGGGGAGGCGCAGGCGCGCGGTGCAAGCTTGCGCGGAAATCGCGTCGGGACTTCGCCGCCCCGTCGGGGGCGAGGCCACAAAGCGCCTGATACAAAGCCTTCTCGCTGCAGCTGCCGCAGCCTTGCCGGCCGCCTTTGGTGCGCTTGCCGTGCTCTCATCATTCCTCCCCGTCCGCACCGTTGATACCGGCGCGGGTTCTTGCCGCCACGGGAGTCCAGACCCATTGTGTCGACACTTTGGATCAGGTTACTTTCGCATCCTTCCGCTCGTCAAGCGTCCGGGCGCCCCTTTTGGTGCCAACGGAGGATTTCTCATGGAAGCGCATGCAAGACCTCTGACCGCGGCGCTGGCGCAATTTGTCCCCGCAGCCGCCTTCGAGACGATTCCGGAGCGATGCCGCTATGGGGCTCGCATCGGCATGATCGACTGCGTCGGGGTCATGATTGCCGGCGCCAGCGAGGATGCCAGTCGCATTGTGGCGGGACTGGTGTCCGCCACCACGGCCAACAACGGAGCACCCGAGATTCCCTCAGGCCGCAACCTCGCGCCTGCCGATGCCGCGCTGGTCAACGGCACGGCCGCACATGCTCTCGACTATGACGACGTCGGCATGGACGGTCATCCCAGCGCGGTGCTGACACCTGCGATCCTGGCGGAAGGCTGGTCGCTCGGCGCGAGCGGGCGCGATGCGCTCGCCGCCTATGTCGTGGGCTACGAAGTCTGGGCGCTGTTGCAGGAACTTGAGTCCGGTCGCATGCACGAACGGGGATTCCATCCGACCGCGATCTGGGGCGCACCCGCCTGTGCGGCGGCGTGCGCGCGCCTCAACCGGCTCGACGAGGCGCAAACTGCGAACGCGATCGCGATCTCGGCCTCGCTCGCGGCGGGCCTCGTCGCGAATTTCGGGACCATGACCAAGCCGCTGCATGTCGGGCGCACAGCGCAGTCCGGGATCCTCGCCGCGCGGCTCGCCAAGGCAGGGTTTACGGGCTCGAAGGATGCGATCGAACATCCCGCCGGTTTCATGCGTGCGCATTCGCCCTCGGGCCGTCCGGCACTCGACAGCAATGACTGGCAGCTCGGCCGGCTGTGGCGCATGAGCGAATACGGCATCAACATCAAGCGCTATCCGATGTGCTACGGCGCGCATCGGTCCATCGACGCCATGCTCAACCTGGTGAAGGATCATGACCTTGCGCCGGACAATATCGTCGCGATCGATGTGCGCATCGGCACGACGCAGGCGCTGATGCTCCGCAACCACGAACCGAAAACGGGCCTGGAGGCGAAATTCAGCCTCGAATTCGCGATGGCCTCGTCATTGATCGCGCGGCGCGTGGGACTGAGGGAGCTGAGCGACGATTTCGTGCTGCGCTAGGATGTGAAGGCGGTGATGCGCAAGGTGCGCACCTCGACCACGGACGAGAAAATGGCCGACATGCCGTTCGCCCCGGACGATCGCGTCAGCGTCGTGCTTGCATCGGGCGATACGCTGACGCACGAGCCGGTGACGCGCCCCAAGGGGAGCTGGCAGCAGCCGCTGAGCGATGCCGAGCTGTTCGACAAGTTTCTCGATTGCGCCGGCATGGGCATGAACGAGGCGCATGCGACGCGGCTTTACGAGCGACTGAATGCGATCGAGGCTCTTGCGAGTCTGCGCGCCTTGCCGCTCGTCCCGACACGCCAATAGCCGACGCCGGGTACCTAAAACCGGAAAACCTGCGGCGGCAATTCGTCCGCAAACTTGCTCGCTCTGGCGAGGTGCGCCCGCATGGCGCGCGCAGCTCCCTCCACATCGCCCGCCAGGGTTGCCTTGGCGATGGCGCGGTGCTCTGCATTGGACTGTCCGAGAATTTCCGGCGTCAGCGCGCCGCTCAACTGAAACATGATCAGCGGCAATTGCATCTGCTCGCGGCCTTGCGGGGACGCCTGACCCGGGAGGTCATCCGCGAATCGCTCGTCGAGACCGCGCAGACCACGGCGGTCATCTTTCTGATCCTGATCGGCACGTCGGTGCTGCAATTCTTCATCGAGACATCGACGCTGCCGAATCTGCTCCTGCAACTCATCAACGACCTGAAGCCGCCGCCGGTCGGGGTCATTATCATCATCATCGTCATCTATATTGTCCTCGGCTGCTTTCTCGACAGCCTGTCGATGATGCTGATTACGCTGCCGATTTTCTTCCCGCTGGTCGTCAAGCTCGGCTACGATCCGATCTGGTTCGGAATCATCGTGACGTCGGTCGTCGAGGCGGGATTGATCACGCCGCCGGTCGGAATGAATCTCTTCATCATCGCCTCGGTCGTCGATCGCATGAAATTCGAGACGGCGGCGCAGGGCGTCATTCCGGTCCTGATGGCCGACGCGGTGCGGATCGCTCTCCTGGTCAGCTTCCCGATCCTGTCTCTCGTCCTGCCGAAACTCCTGATGGGTTAGGGCTCACATGCGAGCGCCTATAGCGCTCGCGCGCGTTCCCGCAACGCAAACTTCTGGATCTTGCCGGTGGCGGTGGTCGGCAACGGGCCGAACACGACCGATTTCGGCGCCTTGAAATGCGCGAGCTGGTCGCGGCAGAAGCCGATGATGTCCTCGGCCGTCGCCTTCTCCCCCGGCTTGAGCTGCACAAAGGCGCAGGGAGTCTCGCCCCATTTGTCGTCCGGCCTTGCGACCACAGCGGCAAGCTGCACGGCAGGATGCTTGTAGAGCGCGATCTCCACCTCCACGCTGGAGATGTTCTCTCCTCCGGAAATGATGATGTCCTTGGCCCGGTCTTTGATCTCGATATAGCCGTCGGGGTGCTCGACCGCGAGGTCGCCGGTATGCATCCAGCCGCCGCGGAACGTTTCGGCAGTAGCCTTCGGATCCTTCAGGTAGCCGAGCATCACCGTGTTGCCGCGGATCATGATCTCGCCCATCGTCTTTCCATCGCGCGGGACCGGCTGCATGCTGCGCGGATCGGCGACCATCTGGCCTTCCACGACAGGATAGCGCACGCCCTGCCGCGCGGTGATCGCGGCGCGTTCCTCCAGCGGCAGCTTGTCCCAGCCGTCCTGCGGGACGCACAATGTCGAGGGCCCCTGCAACTCCGTCATGCCGTAGATGTGCGTGACGCGGAATCCCAGTTCCTCCATTGCCTTGATGACCTTCGCGGGCGGTGGCGAGCCGCCGGTCTGGATGTCCACGATATGATTGAATTTGCGCCGCTGCTCGGCGGGCGCCGAGGTCAGCATCGCCAGCACCGTCGGCGCGCCGCACATGTGCGTGACGCCATGCTCGGCGATCAACGAGAAGATCAGAGCGGGATCGACCTTGCGCAGGCAGACATGGGTGCCGCTCATCGCCGTCACCGACCACGGAAAGCACCAGCCATTGCAATGGAACATTGGCAGTGTCCACAGATAGACCGGCTTCGCTGGCAGCGGCCACGCCATGATGTTCCCGGTGGATTCCAGGAATGTCCCGCGGTGGTGATAGACCACGCCCTTGGGATTGCCGGTCGTGCCTGACGTGTAATTGAGCGCAATTGCGCTGGCTTCATCCCGTGGGGGCGACCACGCGAAATCCGGATCGCCCCTGGCGACGAACTCCTCGTATTCGATCGTGCCGAGCCGCTCGCCCGGCCCGGTATAGAGCGGATCGTCGAGGTCGATCACGAGCGGCTTCTTCTTGAGCCTGGCAAGCGCGGGCCCGACCTGGCCGGCGAATTCCCGGTCGGCGATCAGAACCTTCGCTTCGCCGTGTTCGAGAATATAGGCGACGGTCGCCGCTTCCAGCCGGGTATTGATGGTGTTGAGAATTGCGCCGAGCATCGGCACGCCGTAATGCGCCTCCAACATGGCCGGCACATTCGGCAGCATGACCGACACGGTATCGCCCGGACGAACGCCGGCCTGTTTCAACGCCGAGGCGAGCTGGCAGGCGCGTGCATGGAATTCACGATAGCTGTATCGCCTCGCGCCGTGAATGACGGCCGTGCGATCGGGATGGATATCGGCGGCGCGCTGCAGGAAGGAAAGAGGCGTAAGCGGCGCGTAATTGGCCGGGTTCGGGCTCAAGCCTTTGCTGAACAAGGCGCCGTTCCTGCGCGGGGAGCTCCTGATTGCGGGCTTGGATCGCCGCGTCCTGGCGGGGGCTGCGGCCCGAGACACCTTCTTGCTCTTGCTGCGTAACGTCTTGGATTGCGCCTTCTGCCGCCTGCCCGCCATGGCCCGACCTCCCTCACATTCCGGCTTTCCGCCGGTTTCGGGCCAATCATATACCAAGTGGAGTGCGGAGGAATTGTCGGGACTGCGACAATGTCGCGACGACCGGCTACGCCCCGAAACCGCGCAACCCGTCTATGTCGAGGATCTCGATCATCCTGTACTCGACCTTGATCATTCCGGCCTTTTCCAGCACCTGCAAGGCTTGGCTGATCCTTTGCCGCGATGCACCAACAAGATGGCCGAGCTCGTCCTGCGACAGCTCGATGCAGCGCTCGTGCCCTGGATAGAGTTGCGGATGCAGCATGTTGGCGAGCGCGCGGGCGACCCGCGCCTCCGGCTCGAGCAGGCGGTCATGCTCGAACGCTCCCATGAACTGGCCGAGCCGCTCGTTGAGCTGTGTCAGGATGAAGCGGTTGAACGGGATGCTGGTATCCAGCAGCCAGAAGAATGTGGCTTCCGGCATCAGCGCGACCCGCGATTCACGCAAGGCGATGACGTCGTATTTCCGTGCCTCGCGCTTGAGGACGGAGCCTTCGCCGAACCATGAATTGGCCGGCAGCGCGGCGAAGGTCGCTGATTTTCCCGCGGCGGAGATGGCGACCATCTTGACCAGGCCATCGACCACGCCGATCCAGACATTTGCCGGATCGCCCTTGTGGCAGGCATAGCAGCCGGGCTGCAGGTCGCGCACAATGATCGCCGAACGAACACGCTGCATTTGTTCGGCCGAAAGCTCCTGCGTCCAGGGGCTTGTGGTGAGCAGATCGTCGAGCGAGCGCATTGTCTGGCGGAATTGTTCGACCGGTGACATTGTCCAGGCAAGTCATCGCCTATGATGAAGCACGATGTTGCGGTGCGATAATGATGCGTCGCAATGACATGGCGCGCAGGACAGCACTTTCCGCTCTTCTGGTAGAATCGCCAAGGATCGGTTTATCGGGCTGCCGGGCATGCTATGCTGAATCAACAAGAACGCGGCAATCACCGCACTTCACCTGGAGGAAACCCATGAGAAACGCCACAGTTGCACTGACTGCGCTGCTTGCGGGCTCGGTGCTGCCACTTTCGGACGGCCCGCTCGCGCAAGATCGCACCGTAAAGATCACCGGCTTCGGCGCCAAGTCCGGCGTCGTGCGCGTCTTTGGAGTCAACAGCGAGGCGGCGATGAAGGCGGCCGCCGAGGAAATCAACAAGGCCGGCGGCGTGACGCTCGGCGACGGCACCAAGGCCAAGCTGACGGTCGAGTTCCTGGATGACCGCTGCAATGCGGAAGAGGGCATCTCGGTTGTGCGCCGCATCGCATCCACGGACGCCTTTGTCGCGGTCGGGCCGACCTGCTCCAACGTCGCGGAATCGCTGTTCGGCATTCTGCAGAAGAAGGCGGGCGATGCCTCCGACAGCGGGCTGCAATTCCCGATCATCGCGGACGTGGCTGCGAAGGGCGGCCTTGCAAAAATCTCCGAATGGTCGTTCCGCAACGTGCCGAGCGAATTCGAGATGTACAAGTCGCTGATGGCCTGGGTGAAGGCAACGCGCCCTGAGCTGAAGACTCTCTATGGCGGCGTCGAAAAGGACTTTGCGCATTCGAATGCGACCTTCGGGGTGATGAAGGCGCAAGCCGAAGCCAACGGCCTGCAGGTCGCCGGCACCTCCGAATGGCTGCTCAACGATACCACTTTTTCGACCCAGGTCCGCGACATGAAGCGCGCGAACGCGGATATCGTCGCGATCTCGGCGCATCCATTCACGACCTGCGGCGTGCTCAAGGAAATGCAGCGCCAGGGCGTGAAGCCCAAGCTGCTGATCGGGCTGACCTCGTCATCGAGCATCGAGACGCTGCAAGGCTGCGCCGCGCAGGCCGAAGGCATCATCATCCCGACGAGCTTCGCGCCGGTCACGCCCGAGGCGAAGAAGGCCGCCGAGCAGGTGGCCAAGCACGGCGGCAGCGCCGACCTGCACAGCGCCGCGGCTTACGAGATCATGTTCATCCTCAAGGACGTAATCGAGTCGCAGAAGATCATGGCGAAGCCCGACACGGTACAGGCCGACCGCAACAAGATGCGCGAAGGCCTTGCCGCGCTGAAGGAAACCAATGGTCTGCTCGGAAAGGTCGGCCGCACCGCCGATCGCGAGGCGATCAAGCCCTTCCTTTACGTGCACGCCAAGGACGGCAACTGGGTGGTCCTGCACAAGCCGTCGTCCTGAGCGGCGAACGATAGCGGCGGGCCGTCTTGGCGGCCCGCCGCCATTGCAACCGTGTCTACGTTCCGGATTCAGGGTTCGTCGTGGATTATCTCGATCTGATTGATGCCGTTCAGTCGGTTGCTGACGGCGTGCTGTTCGGTGCAACCTACGCGCTGCTGGGCATCGGCTTCACGCTGATCTTCGGCGTAATGCACAAGATCAACCTGTCGTTCGCCGCGGCCTCCATCGGCGCGGCCTATGTGAGCCTTCTGATCCTCGCCGGCTTCAAGGCGCCGGCGATTCTCGTCTTCCTGACGGCCGCCCTCGCTGGCGGCGTGATCGGCGCTCTGGTCTATCTGGTCGGCTTCAAGTTCATCCCGCTTGCCAATCCGCTGGCGACGCTGATGTCGACGGTCGGCCTGCTGCTCCTCATTGACGAGATCATCGTGCACTCGACAGACGGCGTCCCGCTCAACTATCCGGCGCTGTTTTCCGACGTGATCATTCCGGCCGGGCCGTTCAACATCCGGGGCGACCTCGTTTTCGTGTTCGTGCTCGGCTGCGTCTGCATGGCCGTGCTGCTGACGTTGCTCTATCGCACCAAGCTCGGCCTTGCGACCCGCGCCGTCTCGCAGCAGCCGGTAGCCTCGCAACTCTGCGGGATCAGCATCACCCGCGTGAACCTGCTTACCTTCGTCATCACCGGGATGGTCGGGGGCATCGCTGGCGCGATGACCGGCGCAGCCATCGGCATGCTCTCGCCGCTTCTTTCGTTGCCGCTGACCGTGAAGGGCCTGATCGTGACCGTGATCGGCGGGCTTGGCAGCATTCCGGGCGCGATCATCGCCGGACTTGTCGTCGGCGGGCTCGAAAATTTCTTCCAGTTCTTCCGCGGCGTTACCGAGCGCGACCTCTACATCATGCTGCTGCTGTTCGCGTTTCTCGTCTTCAAGCCGGGCGGGCTGTTCGCTACGTCCGCCGGACGCGATTGAGGGGCGGGGCGCGATGGATTTCTATCTCGGGCTCGCGCAGATCATCGGTGTGCACACGCTGCTTGGTCTCTCCGCCTATTGCGTGCTTTTGACCGGCCAGGTGAGTCTCGCGCAGGCCGGCTTCTTTGCCATCGGCGCCTATGTGGCTGGCATGCTGACCGTACTGGCGGGCTGGTCGCTTGTTCCAGCACTCCTGATCTCCGCGCTCGTATCGGGTGCGGTGGCCTGCGCGGTCGGGTTCCCCGCCTTGCGCGTGAAGGGCCTGATGCTGGTCGTGGCGACGACCGCTTTCGGCGAAGCGGTGCGACTGTTCTTCTTCAACTTCACCTATCAGATCCAGGCCGGCAATCTGAAGCTCGGGCCGCACGGCGGCGAGGGATTTCGGCAGATCCGCTATTTTCCGGAGAACGGCTGGTCGACGCTCGACGTCGTCATCTTCATCTGGATCGTGGTCGCGTTGGTGATGGCCGCCTTGTGGTGGCTTGACCGCTCGCGTGCAGGCGCCGTGCTGCGGGCCGTTGGCGAAGACGAACTCGCTGCGCAGAGCAGCGGCATCAACATCACGGCAGTGAAGGTGTCGGCCATGACCATCGGCGGGCTGATCGCCGGCATCGGCGGCGGCATTTTCGCCCACTACACGACGCATATTGAGCATATCCAATTCGGTGTCGTGCTCGCGACCTTTGCCATCGCCTATCCGATCCTGGGCGGGCTCTCGAATGTATTCGGCACACTGCTCGCCGTCATTTTCATCCAGGGCTTCCTGATCGAGGGCCTGCGCTTCATGGGCGACTGGCGCAATCTGCTGTTCGGGGGCCTGATCGTGCTGGCCATGAATATACGGCCGCGCGGCTTGCTGGATGCGGGGACGACGCGGGCGCTCAAACGGCTGTTCTCGTCAGGCAAGGAGCCGTCCGGTGCTTGAACTCCACCGCCTTACCAAACATTTCGGAGGCGTGCGCGCCGTCGACGGCGTCGATCTGATCGTCAACCCGGGAGAAGTGCTTGGGCTGATAGGACCCAACGGTTCGGGCAAAAGCACGACCGTCAACCTGATCTGCGGGCTGTTTCCGCTCACCTCCGGCCTTATCATGTTCAAGGGGGAAGATATTTCCGCGTTGCCTCCGCATGAGCGCGTCACGCGCGGCATCGCCCGCACGTTTCAGAATATTCGGCTTTTTGGTCAGCTCACGGTCTGGCAAAATCTGTGGGTTGCACAGAATTCCGCCGAGCAACGCCGGCAGAATCCGGTGCGGCGGTGGTTCGGCGGAGGTGGGAGCGCGCGCGAGGACATCGGCCGGACGCTGGAATTCTTCGATCTCGCCCACAAGCGCGACGAGCTCGCGGGCAATCTCGCCTTCGGCGAACAGCGCCGTCTCGAATTCGCCCGCGCCTTCGCCGCGAAGCCGGTCCTCCTGCTGCTCGACGAACCGGCCGCCGGCATGAATGCCGAGGAGATCGACCAGCTCGACGCCCGCATCCGCACCTTGCGTGACACCGGAATGGCGATCCTGCTGATCGAACATCACGTCGAACTTGTCATGTCGGTCGCCGATCGGATCGCGGTACTGAATTTCGGCCAGAAGATCGCTGAAGGTTCACCCGCCGAAGTGCAGAACAACCCGCTGGTACGCGAGGCCTATCTCGGCACCGCGACCGCCGCCTGAGGAGTGGCGATGCTCGATATTTCCGACCTCGTGACCGCCTACGGCAAGATTGAGGCGCTCAAGGGCGTCTCGCTGCATGTGGAGAGCGGACGCATCACGTGTCTGCTGGGACCGAACGGCGCGGGCAAGACCACGCTAATGATGTCGATCGCCGGAATCCTGCAGCCGCGCCGCGGCTCGATCCGCCTTGAGGGCGACGAGCTGCTTGGCCTGTCGCCAGCCAGGATCGTCGCAAAGGGGGTCGCGCTGGTGCCGGAGAACCGACTCGTCTTTCCGCAGATGAGCGTTCAGGAGAATCTCTATGCCGGCGCCTATCAGCGTGCCGACAAGGCTGCCGTCGAAGCCGACATCGAGCGCATGTATGGTCGCTTTCCTCGTCTGAAGGAACGGCGGGAGCAGCTTGCCGGCACGCTGTCTGGCGGCGAGCAACAGATGCTGGCGGTTGCGCGCGCGCTGATGTCGCGCCCGCGCGTTCTCCTCATGGATGAGCCGTCGCTCGGGCTCGCGCCGATGATCGTCGCTGAAATCTTCAGCATCATCGCGGAGCTGAATCGCGACGGCACGACGATTTTCCTGGTCGAGCAGAATGCACATATGGCGCTGCAGGTCGCGCACCAGTTTTTCCTGATGGAGCAGGGGCGAATCACGTTCAAGGGCACGCCCGGCCAGCTCGCCGAGGACGAAGTGATCCAGCGCGCCTATCTCGGCGCGCGTCGCGCAGGCTGACCGAAAAAGGGCACAGGCCGATGGTCGACCTCGCGCAGAATACCATCGACGGACTGATGATCGGCTCCTCCTACGGGCTGCTCGCGCTCGGCTTCACGGTAATATTTGGCGTGATGCGCAGGCTCAATCTGTCCTACGGCCCCTCCATCATGATCGGGGCCTATCTCGGCACATTTCTCTATATCCAGCAGGGGGCTGGCCCGCTGGCGGTGGCGGGGGCCGTCGTCGTTGGCTCGGTGCTGGCTGGCGTTTACGTCGAGCGTCTTTGCTTTGCGCCGATGAAGGCCGGCGCGGCCATCGCCTCGATGGTATCGAGCTTCGCGATCTGGATGCAGCTCGAACAGGCGGCGATCCTTGTGCTGCCGCGCCACACCTATCCATTTCCGCCATTGTCGACGGCACTGCCACTGGAGTTCGGACCATTTCTGCTGCGGGTCGATCATCTCATGATGCTCGCTTGCGCGGTGCTGCTCGCATTCGCGGTGCATGGCGTGCTTTATCGCACCCGCTACGGTCTCGGTCTGCGCGCCATCATCGGCAATCCGGTGGCGGCTCATCTCGTCGGCATTCCGGTCCGCCGCTCGGTGCTGATCGCCTTTGCGGGAGCCTCCGCCATCGGCGGTGTCGCTGGCTTCCTCGTGCTGGCAGTGGATCAGCAGGTCACGCCGATGTTCGGCATGTGGGCGACCTTGAAGGGGCTGGTGGCGATGATGATCGGCGGGCTCGGCTCGATTCCGGGAGCCCTGCTCGGCGGCTTGCTGCTCGGTGTCGTCGAGGCGCAAAGCCAGTGGTATTTCGGCCCGCAAATCCGCGACCTTGTCGCCTATCTCGTTCTGTTTGCGTTTCTGGTCATGCGCCCCGGTGGGTTGCTTGGAGAGGCACCCAAGGTGGAAATAGCCTTGCCGCAGGGGACCTAGCCATGGACGAGTATCTCGTCGGCGTGCTCTCCAATGTCGGCGTCATATCCTTTGTTGCGCTGTCCGCCTATCTGCTGCTGCTGACCGGAGAGATTACGTTCGGTCAGCAGGCCTTCTTTGCGATCGGAGCCTATGCGGCCGGGATCGCGACCGCGATGTGGGGCTGGACCCTGGCGGCCGGACTTGGATTCGGTGCACTGGCCGGCGCGCTGTCGGCGACCATTGTGGGTGTGCCGACCCTGCGGCTGCATGGCCTTTATTTCGCTATCGCCACGCTGGCATTTGCCGAGATGGTCCGCATCCTGTTCGAGATGTTCCGTTATCAGATCGAGATCGACGGCGAATGGGTCGGGCCGAACGGCGCCGACGGCTTCCGCGACATCCGCTACATTTTTGAGAACGATATCAGCGGCATGGAATTCATGCTGATCATCTACGGTCTGCTGACTGTGATACTTGCCGGATTCATGTTGCTCGAACGCTCGCGGCTCGGCGTGATCTTCCGCATGATCGGCGAGGACGAGGTGCTGGCCGGACTACAGGGCGTTTCCGTCGCCCGCTACCGCATCCTCGCCGCCGCGATTGCCGGCGCGCTGGCCGGAATCGGAGGCGGCCTCTACGCCCATCTGACGACCTACATAGAGCCTCGCATCTTCGATGTGATGCTGGGAGTGCACAGTCTCGCCTATGGCCTGATCGGCGGCCTTGGTACCGCGCTCGGGCCGATTCTCGGTGTCCTGATCGACATCGGCCTTCTGGAATCGATCCGGGCTTTGTCCGGCTATCGCATGATCATCTTCGGCGGGCTCGTGGCGCTGCTCTTGATTGTCCGGCCCCGCGGGCTGCTGGACGAAAGGCTGGTGCACCGGATCGGCGTTGCGCTACGAGGCGGCCGCAAAATGAGGGTGTGACCCATGAAATACCAATCGAAAGCGACGGCGGTGCGCTGGCTCATGCCGGTTCTGCTACCTGCCGTATTCCTTGCGCACCCGGCTTTCGCGCAGGTTCGCGCCAAGGCGGATGTGACATGCAGACAGGCCGGCGGCCCGCTGGAATACGATTGCATCGTCAAGCTCATCAACGCGCGCAGCAGCGAGCCGCTCTCCGGAGTTTCGCTCACCATCGGTGCCGATATGCCGTCGATGCCCGGCGTTCATCATCTTCGCCCGGCAGTCGCAATCGAGGACCAGGAGAGGGGCACATACCGGGCGAAGCTCGTGCTCGACATGCACGGCGACTGGGCGCTGCAGCTCAATCTGTCCGGCCCACTGCGGGATCGCATAGTCAAGGTATTGCGCTTCGAGGGCGGCGAGGTCGGCGAGGTGAAGGCGGGACAGGGCCGGAAGGCGCACGGGCATTGATTGTCGCGCGCCAGCGTCTCGATAACGAGGCAGGCTTGTGAACGCCCATGCTAGGCCACCTTCTCCGCGCGCATGGCCAAAAGCGCTTCCACGATCTGCTCCGAAAATCGCGATGCGGCGACAGGAAGGCTCCGGCCGTGCAATTGCCCGAACACGAGATCGCCGCGCGGCACGTCGCGATCGTCGATGTCGCGCACGGCCAGGCCCGCCGCTTCGATGCCGCTCGTGCCGATCCTGATCTGGAACGAGATCACCTTGTCGCGGATGGAGAGGTTGCGCAGGAATTCGAACGAGTTCGATTGCGCCACCACATTGAAGCGCAGGTTGCCACGGCCGAGCACCTGTTCAAGCAGTTGTCGCCCGCCGATGCTGCGCTCCGGAAGCGCGACCGGATAGGCGGCGCAATCGCGCAGGCGGAGCGTCGGGCGCGAAGCGAGCGGATGATCCTGCGCCATCAGGGCAACGAGCCGCTGCTCGACGCTCATCAGCGGCCGGAAGTTCGGCAGATAGGGCGGGCGAAAGACCAGCACAAGATCGACTTCGTAGGCCGCGAGCTCGGCCATCGCGCGCTCGTGATCGAGCACCCGCACGTCGAACTGGACCAGCGGGAATCGCGCGCGGAAGCGCGCGACCTGCGTCGGCAGAAAATCGAGCGCCAGCGCCTGGCTGCAGGCGATGCGGACGGTGCCGCGCCGTAGACCCTTCAGGTCCTCGATCTGCGACTTCATCAGGTCCACATCGGACAATTGCTCGCGGATATAGCGCACGAATAATTCGCCCGCCGCGGTGAGCGCGACACCGCGCGGCCGGCGTTCGAACAGCTGGGTCCCGAGTTCTTCCTCCAGGTCCAAGATCCGGCGGTTGACGGCGGATGCCGTCACATTGAGGTGCTCGGCCGCCTTGCGGATCGAGCCGGCGCGCGCGACCTGGTCGGCGTATTCCAGAAAACGCAGGTGTCTCATCGGCTTAGGCCTTGCCTGTGAGCGTTGCCGTTTCGGCAACAGTCTAGCAAGAAAACGGCTGCAGATCGCAACGCTCGCAGCGACTAGGGTCGCCTGGGCCGGATCACGGTCCCGGAGGCACAGCCCTTGCAGCGCGAAACGCCATGCAGATGAAGCTTCGCGACCCCTCTGCCGGAGGCGCCGAACCATCGGGCGCGCAGGCTCGGCCTGGCGCGGGAATGAGCTTTGTGCGCCCAAGAAAGCCTCAACGGGTCGTGTCGCTCGCAGCCGCGCCGGAACCGGTCGAGATCGATCTGGCACGCTCGGCGCTGCTGATCGTCGACATGCAAAACGATTTCCTTCACGCCGACGGCTGGTTTCCGCGCTCCGGCGTCGACACGTCGCCGGTCCTGGCGCTGCTGCCGACGCTGAATGCGCTGACCGCTGCGGCGCGGGCGGCCGACATGCCGGTGATCTGGCTGAACTGGGGCGTGCGGGCCGACTGCGCCAATATCGGCCCGGCGTTGCTGGACAAGGGCCGGCTCGGAGGACGCCGGCCGGGCTATGCCGATCCGTCTCCCTCGGGGCGCGGCCATATTCTGGTGCGCGACGATTGGGGCTCGCAGATCATCGACGGGCTCGCGGTCGGGCCGCGCGACCTCACAATCTACAAGCATCGCTTCAGCGGCTTCTGGGACAACGAGCTCGATTCGGTCCTGCGCAACCGCGATGTCAGCACGCTGTTTTTCGCCGGAATCAACATCGATCGCTGCGTGTTCGCCACGCTGACCGATGCAAGCTTTCTCGGCTACGACTGCGTGCTGCTGGAAGACGCGACCGCAACTCCGTCGCCGGCCTTCGTGACGCAGGCCATCCATTACCTCGTCAATCTTCTCTATGGCGTCGTGGCGAAGAGCGATGCGCTCATCGCGGCGCTCGGCAAGCCCGCATCAATCATCCCTTCAGAACAAGACAGGAGTGCGCCATGACAATCTCGATCCGACATCTCTTGACCGCGGGCGCCGCCGCATTCGCGCTTGCGCTGCCGCTCGCGGCAGCGCCGGCGGCCGCGCAAACCAAGATCAAGATGGTGCTGAACTGGAAATACCAGGGCCCGCAGGGGATGTTCTTCCTCGCCGACGATCGCGGGTATTTCAAGGCCGAAGGCCTCGACGTCACGATGGACCAGGGCAACGGGTCGGGCGCGGCCGTGCCGCTCGTGGCCAACGGCACCTACGATGTCGGCTTCGGCGATATCAACGCCCTGATCGAGTTGGCGGCCAAGAAGCCGGAGGAGGCGCCGGTCGCCGTCTATGTCATGTTCAACAAGCCGCCCTTCACCGTCGCGGTGAAGGCCGACAGCCCGATCAAGACGCCGCAGGATTTCGTCGGCAAGACACTGGGTGGGGCCGCCAATGACGGCGCGCTCAAGCTGTTCCCGGCCTTCTGCAAGGTCACCAAGATCGACTGCAGCAAGGTCAACATCACCAACATGCAGCCGAACCTGCGCGAGCAGATGCTGCTGCAGGGCCAGGTCGATGGCGTGTTCGGCTACGTCAACACCATCCGCTTCTCGGCGAAAATGATCGGGGCCGACGACAAGCAGCTTCGCTTCATCAACTACGGCGACTACGGCATGGACCTCTATTCCAACGCCATCATCGTCTCCAGGAAGCTGATCAAGGAGAATCCCAAGGCCGTGGCCGGGCTGATCCGCGCCATCAACAAGGGTTTGCAGGATTCGCTGAAGGATCTCGATGCATCGGTCGCCGCCGTCGCCAAGCGCGAGCCGCTGATCAAGGTCCCGGTCGAGCACGAGCGCTTCGTCGCGACCCTCAAGGATGAGATGAACCACCCGGAAATCGCCAGGCTTGGCCTCGGCAACATCGATCCGGAGCGGCTGAAGAAGTCGATCGACATCCTGGTCGAGGCGAACGGTTTGCCGCGCACCCCGAAGGTCGAGGAAATCTTCACGGCGGAATTCCTGCCGCCGGCGGCAGACCTGCCCAAGAAGCTTTTCTGAGCGTGCCGGCCCGCGCCTCGCGCGAGGCGCGGGCCTTCACCTGGGATCGAAAGCGCCGGGAACAATTGCGATGGACTTGATGCTGGAAGGGCGGGTCGCGGTGATCACCGGGCCGGCCAAGGGGATGGGTGCGGCCGTCACCCGGGCATTTGCGGGTGAGGGCGCTCGTCTGGTGCTTGCCGGGAGGGATGTCGCGGCGATCGAACCGGTCGCGGCGGACGTGCGCAGCAGGGGAGCGGAGGCGATCGTGGTGCCGTGCGATCTGACGAAGCCGGAAGATTGCGAACGGACTGCCGGGAAGGCGACGGACAGGTTCGGCCGCATCGACATCCTGGTCAATGTCGCCGGCGGCTCGGGGCCGGTCGGCAAGACCGGCACCGAGACGACGCCGGACGAGTTCGACGACATCGTCACGCTCAACATGAATGGCTGCTTTCATTCGATGCGCGCCGTGCTGCCCGTGATGATCGCGCAGCGTTACGGCAAGATCGTCAATGTCGGCGGCACCTTCGGGCTGCGCGGGCGCGCCGGGCGCATGGCCTATTCGGCCTCCAAATGGGGCCTGCGCGGCATCACCAAGAGCTTCGCGCTCGAAGTCGGCCAGCACAACATCAACGTCAATTATGTCGCGCCCGGCATGGTCGACGGGCCGCGCTTCCGCGACAAGGTTTGCGCCGACATGGCAAGGCGCCTCGGCATCACGGTGGAGGAGGCCGCGCAGCGCCATGCCGACGATTACGCGCTCAAGCGCGTGACGCTCGATACCGACGTGGCGAATGCCTGCCTGTTCTTCGCCAGCGACGTGTCCCGCCAGATCACCGGCGCCGACCTTCCGGTCGACGGCGGCTGGGCGGCGCTGTGAGGGATGTCATGACCACAGCCGATCTCGTCATTCGCAACGGCATGGTGGTGACGCCGGATGCGGCCTTTGCGGCGAGCGTCGCGGTGAGGGACGGAAAGATTCTGGCGGTCGGCGCGCAGGACGCGATGCCGCCCGCGCGCGAGACGCTCGATGCGCGCGGCCTGCATATCCTGCCCGGCGCGATCGACGTGCATGTGCATTTCCGCGATCCCGGCTATCCGCACAAGGAGGACTGGGCGAGCGGCACGGCGGCGGCGGCGTTCGGGGGAGTGACGACCGTTTTCGACATGCCGAACACGATCCCGCCCACAGCAACGGCGGAGAGTCTCGCGGAGAAGCACGCCATCGCCTCGTCCAAGGCGCATGTCGATTACGGTCTCTACGGCCTGCTCGGCGAGGAGACGATCGCCCATGTCGGCGCGCTGATCGAGGGCGGCGTCATCGGCTTCAAGCTCTATATGGGCAACACGTTCGGCAAAATCCCGTCGCCCTCGACCGGTGCGATGCTGGAGGCATTCGAGGTCGTGGCACCGACCGGCAAGCGCATCTCGCTGCATGCCGAAACCAACTCGATCATGGAACGGCGCGAAACGCAGCTTCGCAATGCGGGCCGCCGCGATCCGCTCGCGCATCTCGCGTGCCGTCCGGCGGTGGTCGCGGTCGAGGCGGTGAGCCGCGCCGCGATCCTCGCCGAATGGACCGGCGCGCGCATCCATATCCTGCACATTTCCTCCGCCGACGAGTTGCGTCCGCTGCGCGAGGCCAAGGCGCGCGGCGTCGACATCACCGGCGAGACTGGGCCGCATTACCTGATGCTGTCGGCGGACGACTATGCGCGCTTCGGCGGGATCATCCGCGTCAATCCGCCGGTGCGCGAAGCCTTCAACCAGGAGCCGCTCTGGGCGGCGCTCGCTGACGGCACGATCGACATGGTCGCGACCGATCACGCGCCGCACACGCCGGAGGAGAAGACGCGCAACGATATCTTCACGGTCGATTGCGGCTTTCCGGGCGTCGAAACGCAGATGCCGCTGATGCTGACCGCAATGAATGCCGGCCGCATGTCGATCTGCGACTATGTGCGCTGGAGTGCGGCCAACCCCGCTAGGGTCTTCGGGCTCTATCCGACCAAGGGCGCGATCCAGCCCGGCGCCGATGCCGACCTTGCGATTGTCGATCTCGCACGAAGCTGGATCATCGACGACGCGAAGCTCCAGTCGCGCTCCAGGGTCTCGCCCTGGCACGGACGCGCCGTGCAGGGATTGCCGCTCCACACGCTGGTGCGCGGACGCTTCGTGATGCGCGACCGCGTGCTGGTCGAAGATACGCGCGGCTTCGGCCGCTCGGTGCATGCGATCCAGCGCATGCCGGAGCCCCAGCCGCGCAACACGGACAAGACATCCGCCGAGATCGTCAGGGCCGGGCCCTCCGCGCGACCCAGGGAGCATGTCGCATGACATCCGCGATCAGGCCTTCCGTGGCCGATGGAATCGATCCGTTCGTGGAGCTGGAGAAGGTGACGCTCACCTACGGACGCGGTGCCAGGACCATTCCCGCCCTCGGCGAGACCTCGCTCAAGGTCGGGCAGGGCGACTTCGTCGCGCTTGTGGGACCGTCCGGCTGCGGCAAGTCGACCATCCTCAAGCTTGTGACCGGCCTGATCAAGGCCACAAGCGGCTATGTGTTCGTCGCCGGCCGCGAGGTCGGCGCCGAGCCGATGCGCGTCGGGATGGCCTTCCAGAATCCGACCCTGCTGCCGTGGCTGTCGATCCGCGACAACGTGATGCTGCCGCTCAAGATCGTGGAGCCGTTTCGCCATCAATACCGCGCGAAGCGCAAGACCGAGTTTCGCGATCGCGTCGAGGCACTGCTGGCGCAGGTCGGGCTCGCGGGCTTTGGCGACAAGTATCCCTGGCAATTGTCGGGTGGGATGATGCAGCGCGCCTCGCTCTGCCGTGCGCTCATCCACGATCCGCAGCTTCTCATGCTCGACGAGCCATTCGGCGCGCTCGACCAGTTCACCCGCGAGGAGCTGTGGGCGATCATGCAGGACCTCTGGATGTCGCGAAGGCCGACCGTCCTGCTCGTCACTCACGATCTCAAGGAGGCGGGCTATCTCGCCAACCGCATCTGCGTGATGCGCTCGCGCCCGGGCCAGATCATCGAGGACAAGGCGGTGCACTTCCCGCGGCCGCGCACCATCGAGGTGTCCTACACGCCCGACTTCGTCGCCATGACGCAGCACCTGCGCGAGCTGATCGTGTCCGCGCGGCCGGCGAAGGAGGCCGCGTAACCATGAACTCCAATCTGAAACGGCGCCTTGCCTCGGCGGCATTCATCATCGGGTTCTTCGTGCTGTGGGAGATCGTCTGCCGCGCCTTCCATATCAGCGACATCATCGTCCCGAAGCCGAGCCAGATCATCGAGACGCTCTGGATGCGGATGCCGCAGCTTTGGCCGCACACGCTGCAGACCCTCTACACCACGCTGGTCGGCTTCGGCTTCGGAATTCTCGCGGGGGTTGCGATCGGCATGCTGATCGGCTCGTCGCGGCTCGCCTACGACGTGGCCTATCCGCTGCTGATCGGGTTTGCGTCGATCCCGAAGGTCGCGGTGGTGCCGATCTTCGTGCTGTGGTTCGGCGCCGGCGCGGTCCCCGCGATCCTCACCGCGATGATCATGTCGCTGTTTCCCATCGTCGTGAATGTGGCGACGGGACTTGCGACGACCGAGCCCGAGCTTGAGGATGTGATGAAGGCCTTGCGCGCCAGCAAGCTCGAGATTTTGTGGAATGTCGGTCTGCCGCGGGCGATGCCCTACTTCTTCGCCTCGCTGAAGGTCGCGGTCACGCTCGCCTTCGTGGGGGCCGTTATTTCCGAAACTGTCGCCTCCAATCGCGGCATCGGCAACGTCATGATGATCGCGAGCGCGAGCTTCGATGTGCCGCTCGTGTTCGCGGGCTTGTTCATTCTTGCGGGGCTCGGCGTCTCTCTCTACGTCATCTTTTCCTTCATCGAGGCGCGGGTCACGGGCTGGGCCATGCGCAAGGATGAGTTCGCGATGGGTTGACGCAGCTGCACCGCCGAGCGACTTCCATGCCCGCCGCAAAAGTTCATCGAATCACAGCTGCGTCGCCCGACGATGCGAGCGGGATCGAGGCTGCGATCGCAAGGGGCGAGATCGATCCGGCCGGAATCGTCGCCATTGTCGGCAAGACCGAGGGTAACGGCTGCGTCAATGATTTTACTCGCGGCTTCGCGGTGCAGTCTCTGTCCTTGATGCTGCAGCGTCATCTTCCGCGCGAATCAGCGGACAAGGTCTGCCTCGTGATGTCCGGGGGCACGGAAGGCGGGATGGCGCCGCATTGGATCGTGCTCGAGCGCAGCCGATCCTTTGAAACGCCCCCGGCGGGTGGCGCCCTGGCCATCGGCCGTGCACATACCGCGGCGATGCCGCCCGAGCATCTCGGCCGCTTCGAGCAGATCGATCTGGTGGCCGATGGCGTTCGCGCCGCTATGGAGGATGCCGGCATTGTCGATCCGGCTGCTGTTCATTTCGTGCAAGTCAAATGTCCGCTGCTGACCGCGCGGCGCATCCAGGAGGCGCAGGCGCGGGGGCGGACGGTCGCAACGACCGACACGCTCAAGTCGATGGGCCTGTCGCGCGCCGCGAGCGAGCTGGGCGTCGCAGTCGCGCTGGGCGAAATCGAAGAATCGGGGATTCGCCCCGCGGACATCGGCGCCCGCTGGGCCTTGTGGTCCGGGCGTGCGAGCTGCTCCGCCGGGATCGAATTGATGGGTCACGAAATCGTCGTGCTTGGCATGTCCGCGCAATGGTCGGGGCCGCTCGCGATCGATCACGCGGTGATGGCGGACGGAATCGATATCGAGCCGGTGCGGTCGGCGCTCGCCCGACTCGGTCTTGAAGCGCCCGGGCAATTGTCCGCCGCGCAGCGCGCCCGCGTCGCCGCCGTGCTCGCCAAGGCGGAGCCGGGGCACGACGGGCATTTGCGGGGTTACCGTCACACCATGCTCGACGATTCGGATATTTCCGCCACGCGCCACGCGCGCGCCTTTGTCTGCGGCGCGCTCGCCGGACTGATCGGGCACGCCGAAATCTATGTGTCCGGCGGGGCCGAGCATCAGGGGCCAGACGGCGGTGGCCCGGTGGCATTGATTGTGCGGCGGCCGGACTGATTGAGGCGCGCCGCCTCGATGTCAATTAACGTTAATCCTTCGTTTATATAAGGCCGGCGCTTACTTTATGTTAAGCTTTAACAAGTTGCGCGTGGGGCTTGTATTGATGCGGTTTGCGGCGCGACCGTTGCGGCGAAATCTCCAGCTTGTTCAGAGACATCGCCACGGTTTGTCGGTTGCGGGAATCGCCCGACGCATGCGCTTGCGCGCGCTTTCTGGCGTTCGGCATGGATCGCGATGGGGAGGCTCACCGTGGATGACATCACCTCGAATGGTCGGCTTGCCGGCATGCGGCCCGGCGGTGGAATGAATTCCGGGGAGACCACACCGCGAACCGATGTCGGCACGCTGGTGCTGCACTGGATCACGGCGATCGCTTTCATCGTCAGCCTGTTCACGGGCATCCGCCTCGCCGCGGACGCGCTTTCGGCTCCGGTCTCGAAATGGCTGACGCCGATCCTGCCGCAGGGCGAAGTCTGGACCTGGCATTTCATTGCCGGCCTGACGCTGTTCTTCGCGTCCTCGGCTTACGTTCTTTACATGATCCGCAGCGGCCTCATGCAGCGCAACGCGATGAGGAAGACGCGCGTGCTCGCCATGAATGCGCCGTCGGCCATGAAATGGGCGGCGATCAACGTCATCCTGCACTGGTTCGTCTACGGGCTGGTCGTGTTCATGCTGGCGACCGGCGTCATGCTGTATCTCGGCTATGGCGGCTGGTGGGTGTATCTGCATTCTACCGCGGCCTTCATCGCGCTCGCCTATATCGGCGTTCATGTCGTTTCGCATTTCATGCATGGCGGCTGGCAGCAATTGCTGCGCGTGTTCAGGCCGTCGCGCCTCGTCCTGACGCGCGCGGTGCGGCCAATGCCGTTGCTGGTCGGGGTCGTGGTCGGGATGCTCGTGGTCGCGGCTGTGGCGGCGACCGACTGGGGCTCGCGCGACACGCTGACCATCGCGCGCACGGCGCAGGCTCCGAAGCTCGATGGCGTGCTCGACGATCCGGTCTGGGCCAAGGCGAGAGGCGTCACCGTGCATACGCATCAGGGCGTCAATCTCGGGGGCACCGGCGCCTCGACAGTGCAGGCCTTTGCGGCGCATGACGGGCAGAAGGTGTATTTCGCTTTCAAATGGGAAGATCCGACGCGCTCGCTGCGCCGCATCCCGATGATCAAGCGCGAGGATGGCTGGCACATTCTGCACGATCATGCCGATCTCGCCGACGTCAATACGTTCTATGAGGACAAGTTTGCGGTCGGCCTGACGACGCAGGCGACCTTCGGCGCGGGGGGCAGCACGCATATGGGCGAGAAACCGCTCTCCGACAAGCCGGCGCCGCTGCACGCGCGCGGCTATCATTACACAAGCGACGACAGCCTGGTCGATCTGTGGCAGTGGAAGGCGTCGCGCGGCGGGCTGCTCGGCTATGTCGACGACCAGTATTTCGCGGCGCCGCGTCCGGCGACGCCTGCCGAAGCGGAAGGCAAGGCGCGCTATCAGGCCGGCTACTGGAACGATCCCGGCCGTGCCTTCTACATCTACAATTACAAGGGCCAGCCGCCGGGCGGCTACAGGGGGCCGGTCGAGGTGCTGCGCTTGCCGAAGGACTGGCAGGCGACCGTCAAGGCGCTCGGACATTTCGATCTCGATCCGAATTCGATCGACGACGAAAACGCGCGATGGTGGATGACGGAAGCCGAAAGCATTCCCTATTCGAAGGAAGCGGACGCTGCGATTCCGGTCGGCACCGTGATGCCGGGCGTCCTCATCATGGGCGAATACGAGGGCGACCGCGCGCAGGTGCGTGGCGCCGCAAAGTGGAAGGACGGCTATTGGACGCTCGAATTCTCGCGCGATCTGCGGACGGGGAGCAAGTTCGATCACGATTTTGTCGCCGGCCGCGATCTCTACATGTGGCTGAACGTCTTCGACCATACCCAGACGCGACACACCCGACATCAGCGTCCGGTCCGGCTGGTGCTGGAAGATTGAAGGTCCGGTTGGCCGAAGTCGCTTTCGGAGAAAGGTGACCGCGTAATGAGTGCCAGATGCGAGCTGACGATCAATGGAAAATCGATCGAGGCGAATCCCGGCGAAACACTGATCGACGCGGCTCTCGGCGCCTGGCTCCTCATTCCGCACGATTGCCGGTCGGGCCAGTGTGAAAGTTGCCGCGTGACGGTCGTCTCCGGCGACGTCGATGACCACGGCACGAGGATCGGACACACGGTGCTCGCGTGCCAGACGACCGTGTCCGGGAGCGCGGAGATTCGGTTCGAGGAGCTGCCGGCACCGGTCAAGCGCGCCGGTGTCGTCAGGGAGTGCCGGCTGCTCTCGCCGGAAATCGCGGAGGTCGTCGTCACAACCGACCGGGTTCTCGATTATCGTCCCGGCCAGTATGTGCGTCTTAAATTTGCGGGCTTCCCGGCTCGGGAATACAGCCCGACATGCCGTCTGGTCGATGAAACCGATCCGTCCGAACTTGTCTTCCACATTCGTCTGCTGCCGGACGGCCAGGTCTCAAGCCGGATCGGCACCGGCATCAAGCCCGGCCACCGTGTTCACGTCCAGGGGCCTTTTGGCAACGCCTACCTCCGGGATGGCGATGGTCCGCTCATTCTCGTTGCGGGCGGTATCGGCTGGGCGCCGGTCTGGTCCGTGGCGCGCGCGGCACGTGCCACGCAGCGCGACCGGCATCTCGTCGTCATCGCGGGCAGCCGGGATGCGGAGAACCTCTATATGAAGCCCGCCCTGAACTGGCTGATGGATGACGGTGTGCGCGAGGTCTTTGCGACCGCCGAAATCGGCGCCGCGCATCCGGTCCTGTCGGGCCGGCCGTCGCATTATCTTCCGCTGCTGAGCATGGAAGACACGGTCTATGTCGCCGGACCGTCCGGTCTTGTCGACCTCGTGAAGCACAAGGCCCGGGCTGCGTCGGCGCAATGCTATGCCGATCCGTTTCTTCCGAGCGTTCAGAAAGCCTCGATGTTCGATCGCGTCAGGCGCGTCTTCGGCGCCGGCGCAGGCGCCCCGCCGCTCGCGATTGCGACGCGATAGGCGGGGCGTTTCAGGCTGTCATGCCCGCGCCTGCCGCGGGCATGTTCTCAGGGTGCGCTTCTCGGTGGGCACGCACGCAGTGCGAGCATATCCTACCGCTTGACCGGAACCGCGGAGAAATCCGCGATGACCTTGTGCCCGCCTGGACTATCCATGTAGGCAATGAAGTCCTTCGCCAGCGGCGTCAGCGATCCGTCGCGATAGATCAGGGCAACCTCGTTGCTGGACGGATAGCCCTCGTCCAGCGGATGACGACCGTTGATCTTGAGAACGGTCAGATCCTTGTTCAACTCCTTCGAATAGGGACCAAACCCGATCGCGCCGCTCACATCGCGGACCGTCTCGATGGAGTCCTGCGTCGTCGTCGCCATCTTGGACATGTCGGTGATCGCCAGATCCTTCCAGCCCGGCATGCTTGAGCGCAGCACGAGGAGTGTGCTGTCGGCGTCTTCGCGTCGAACGACCCGGATCCGAAGATCGGCGCCCCCGACCTCCTTCCAGTTCCTGATGCGACCGGAATAGATGTCGGCAAGCTGCTCCGTCGTGAGCCCGCTCACATTCGCGTCCGGATGAACGTAGAAGGCCGACGGCATCCTGAAGATTGGCCAATAGACGATTCCGGCGTCGCGCTCGGTGTCCGTAAGCTTGCGTGCGACCCGGCCGAGAATGGCGCGACCGGCTCCGACCGCTGCGATCCCGCCTCCCGAGCCGACGCTCGGCGGAACCTCGACTCGCACATCGGGCTTGTCGCGCTTGAACTCCGCGCTCGCAGCCCGCAACAGCTCCATGCCATCGCCCGTTCCGACAATGGTGATAAGCGCGGGCTCCGCGCGCAGCGGCGTCGCGACTGCTGCGGACGCGAAGAGAATGATGGCGAGGGTTCTGATCGTCATGACTGGCCCATCGGTTGAGACAGCGCCGTTCATCGCACAAAACGATAAAGCCTTTGTTGCGCTTCAACAGTTAACGCTCGATTTCCCGCGTCGCTAAAAGTGTAAGGCTCCTGCGGAACATTGCGATAACCCTATCCAGGACATTACCGGTCTCCTACTGAAATAGGCGCACTTCTTCACGCGCTCTTTAGCGGGAAGCCCTAATGTTAACCGGCAAATGTAGCCAGGCGATGGAGGCTCCCCCTGTCGAGGGAGAAGAACTCCGCAGCAGCCGGGCGAGCGCGGCGACGCGGATGCAAGACATGAGTGGCGATAAATCTCCAGTCATGCGAAGTGGCTCGCGCCTCTTCGGCAGGCGCTCGGCGCTGACCTCTCCGATCTCGTCGATCGCGTTGCGTCTGGTCGCGGTCGTTCTGGCGACGGGCCTGCTCGCGTTCGCAGTACTCGGTGCCTGGACTGCGTGGCAGTTCAATCTCGCCCTCCACGAGCAGGCGGTCGCGCTGGAGAAACTGTCCGAGCGCCAGATCGCCGACCGTCTCAAGAGCGAAGCCCAGCTTGCGCGAGCCCGTGTCGAGGCCCTTGGCAGCGAGGCCGCGGCCCGGCTCCGGCAACTCGTCGAGCGCAAGGACGTCGTGCGCGCGATGCAATCGCGCAACGACGTGGTGATCCGCGAATTGTTCACGGGCCTCACGCGATCCTACGGGTTTGACCGGCTGATCGCCTTCGACGAGAACATCCGTGTCGTCGGCTCGGACTCGCGGCAGGGCGTTCTTGAGATGGACGCCGAGTTGCTGAAGTCCCATCTCAGGCGGGACGCGGCTGGAATTGTAACTCCGGATAACAGGCGCTCCAATCCGCGCGGCTATGTCGACATGCAGCTGTTCGAGGAGCCGGTCTTGGCCGCTCTGGAGTTGCCCGACCGACGCTCCGTCGGGCATCTCGTGATCGAGCCGGTGTTCGACGATTTCGGCGACCTGATCGGCGCCCTCTCGGCGATCCGGATCCTGAAGCCGACGGAACCGACGCTTGAAAACTTCACGACCCTGTCCAATGCCGGGGTTGCAATTCTGCTGAACGGGACGGTGGTGTCAGGCGCCGGACCCAAGGACGTGGCGTTTTCGCAGCCGTCCTATGGCCTGAACGGGCTGATCCGCTCCGACGACGGAGGCCATATCGGGCGGTGCGTTACCTACGAGAAGGTGTTCGAGGTCTGCGCGTTCACGAATCTCTCGGCGGTGACGGAGTCGCGCGACCAGGCATATCGCATCGGCGCCGACCAGTCGGCTTCGCTGATGAGGCAGATGATCGTGTCCGCCGCCATCACGCTGGCTGCGGTCGTTCTGGCCCTGCTCGTCATGGTCCGCCACAGCACGCATGGTTTGTCGGCTCTTGTGGCAGCGGCGCGCGCCGTTGCGAGCGGCGATCTGAATGTCAGGATCAAGCCGAGCGGGGTGGGCGAGGTTCACGCCCTTTCGGTCGCGTTCATTCGGATGCTTGCGCATTTGCGGATGAGCATGGGCCGGATCCGGCAACTGGCTTTCTTCGATTCTGTCACGCAGCTGCCGAATCGCGAAAAATGCCGGCTCGATGCGCCGGCGCTCATCGGCTCGGCGAAAGCGGGCGCGCTTCTCTTTCTGGACCTCGACGGATTCAAGTCGATCAACGACACGTTCGGTCATCGGTCCGGCGATTCGCTCCTGAAGCAGGTCGCCGACCGCCTGACGACGCATTTTTCGGAGCTGACGGCGAACAAGACGCTGAAATCCGTCGCGGTGGCGCGGGTCGGAGGCGACGAGTTCGTGGTGATCGCAACCGGCGAGGAGGCGGCGGCAACCGTCGGCGTGATCGCGCAGAATGTGATCCAGATCCTCCGGAAGCCCTTCGACCTCGGCGGCACGCGGGTTGCCATCGGCACAAGCATCGGGATCACCGTCTTTCCATCCGATGGAACGGAATACGACGAACTCCTCGTGAATGCCGATCTGGCGATGTACTCGGCGAAGAAAAGCGGACGCAACAGCTTTGCATTCTTCACCCGGGATCTCGCCATGAGGGCCAAGAAGCGCCTGTCGCTCGAGAGCGATTTGAAGGCCGCAGTCGAGAACGAGGAACTGACCGTTTACTACCAGCCCAAGATCAGTTGCATCGATGGCGGAATTCGCGGCGTCGAGGCGCTGGTGCGCTGGAAGCATCCGGCCTCCGGCTATATCCGCCCGGACCAGTTCCTCAGCATCGCGGAGGAAAGCGGGCTTATCGGCGAGATCGACCGCTTCGTGTTCGCCCGGGCGACCGCCGAGATCGGGTCGCTGAACAGTGCCGGAGCGAATATCGGGCTTTCGGTGAATGTGACGGCGAGCGAGATCGAAGATCCGCGCTACATCCGGGACATCCTGAACATCCTGCAGCGGAATGAATTTCCGCCGACGCAGCTCGAGCTCGAGATCACGGAATCGGTTGCGGTACGCAACGCGGAAGCCGTTTTGTCCCGTGTTGCAAGCCTGCGGCAGACCGGCATTCGCCTGGCGGTGGACGACTTCGGCGCAGGCTATTCGAACCTCGCCACCCTTGCGCGGCTTCCGGTCGATACCCTCAAGTTCGACCGCTCGCTTGTGACCGGCGTGATGCACGATCCCGAAAAGCAAAGCATCGTCCGCATCGCGCTGTCGCTCGCGCGCGAGCTGGGCTTCGATTCCGTCGCCGAGGGGGTCGAGACGGCGGACGACTTCCGGTTCGTATCGGAGGAGGGCGCGACAATGGCGCAGGGCTATTTCTTCAGCGCGGCAGTTCCCTTCGCCGAGCTGTCCACCCTGATCGCCTCCAACTATCTCGCGACGCGCGTGGGGCGCGCGGGATCGAGCGCAAAGCCCCGGCGGGTAGCGCCTGTCGCGCTCGTTCCGGCCGCGGGCGGCAATCGGAACTGACCGGGTGTTTCATAGCGAGATTATGCCGGCGTGCGCGATGCGCTAGGCGCTTACCGCCTGCAAGGTCCGCCGCTCGTCGTGCTGCCCGGGCCGATGAAGTTACGCCGCGGGCCGCGTGAAGGTCTTGCGGTCGCGCTTGTAGCCGAACAGCACGGGCGCGATCTCCGCGATGGCCAGCGCGCGGGATTCGCAATCGAGTCAGGCCCGATTTCCTGGCACGGTTTTTGTCCGGCTAGCGGATCGGCGGCGCGTACTGGATGCCGCCGTTGCTCCAGATCTGGTTCAGCCCGCGCGGGATGTTGAGCTTGGAATCGATCCCGACATTCCGATCGTAGACCTCGCCGTAATTTCCGACATGCCGGATGATGCGCGCGGCCCAGTCCTTGGTGAGGCCGAGCTGCTCGCCGTAGGCGCCCTCGGTGCCGACGAGGCGCATCACATCGGGCTTCTGCGACTTCAAGGCCTGGTCGATATTCTTGGAATCGACGCCAAGCTCCTCGGCATTGAGCATGGCATAGAGCGTCCATTTCACGATCAACAGCCAGTCCTCGTCGCGCTGGCGCACCACCGGCGCAAGCGGCTCCTTGGAGATCACGTCGGCGAGGATGGCGTGCTCCTCCGGCTTGGCCAGGCGCAGCCGCAATGCGTAGAGCTGCGAGACGTCCGCAGTCAGCACGTCGCACTGGCCGGTTTCGTAGGCTTTCAGCGCGTCGTCCGAGCGCGGGAATTTCACAGCCTCGAACTTCATGCCGTTGGCCCGGAAATAATCGGCGAGATTGAGTTCGGTGGTCGTGCCGGTCTGCACGCAGACCTTCATTCCGTCGAGTTCGAGCGCCGATTCCTTGTTCTTGTCCTTGCGGATCATGAAGCCTTCGCCGTCATAGTAATAGACA
>JACAEG010000083.1 GCA_013388965.1 Pseudorhodoplanes sp.
ATGCGGATGATCTCCATGCGGTCCATCAGGGCCGGCGGGATATTGAGCGTATTCGCCGTGGTGACGAACATCACGTTCGACAGATCGTAGTCGACCTCGAGATAGTGGTCGTTGAAAGTGTGGTTCTGCTCGGGGTCCAGAACTTCGAGCAAAGCCGAAGCCGGATCGCCGCGGAAATCCGCGCCCATCTTGTCGATCTCGTCGAGCAGGAACAGCGGATTGGACGTCTTTGCCTTCCGCATCGACTGGATGATCTTGCCCGGCATCGAACCGATATAGGTCCGCCGATGGCCCCGGATTTCAGCCTCGTCGCGCACGCCGCCGAGAGAGACGCGCACGAACTCGCGGCCGGTCGCCTTCGCGATCGACTTGCCGAGCGAGGTCTTGCCGACGCCCGGAGGGCCGACGAGGCACAGGATCGGACCGGTCAGCTTGTTGGCGCGCTGCTGCACGGCGAGATATTCGATGATGCGTTCCTTGACCTTGTCGAGGCCAAAATGATCGCTGTCGAGGACCTCCTGGGCCAGGTTCAGATCCTTCTTGACCTTGGACTTCTTGTTCCACGGGATCGAGAGCAGCCAGTCGAGATAGTTGCGCACGACCGTCGCCTCGGCGGACATCGGTGACATCTGCCGCAGCTTCTTGAGTTCATGCGTCGCCTTCTCGCGCGCTTCCTTGGAGAGCTTGGTGCGCTTGATCTTCTCTTCGAGCTCGGCAAGTTCGTCCTTGCCCTCCTCGTCGCCCAGCTCCTTCTGGATCGCCTTCATCTGCTCGTTGAGGTAATATTCGCGCTGTGTCTTCTCCATCTGGCGCTTGACGCGCGTCCGGATGCGCTTCTCGACCTGCAGGACGGAGATTTCGCTCTCCATCAGACCCAGGACCTTCTCGAGCCGTTGCGCGACGCTCGGCATCTCGAGAATGGCCTGCTTGTCGGAAATCTTCACGGCGAGATGCGACGCGACCGTGTCGGCGAGCTTGGCATAGTCGTCGATCTGCTGGACGACGCCGATGACCTCGGGCGACACCTTCTTGTTCAGCTTCACGTAGTTCTCGAACTCGGTCACCACCGAGCGCGCGAGCGCCTCCGCCTCGACCTTCTCGCCGACTTCATCGGCGAGCACGACGGCGTCGGCTTCGAAATATTCGTTGCGGTCGGTGTAGCGCAGCACCTTGGCGCGGTGCACGCCCTCGACCAGCACCTTGACGGTGTTGTCAGGCAGCTTCAGGAGCTGCAGGACGCTGGCAAGCGTACCGGTCTCGTAGATGGCGTCGGTTGCCGGATCGTCGTCCGAGGCGTTCTTCTGCGTGGCGAGCAGAATGAACGTGTCGGAGCGCATCACCTCCTCCAGCGCCTTGATCGACTTTTCGCGCCCGACAAAGAGCGGCACGATCATGTGCGGGAAGACGACGATGTCGCGGAGCGGCAAAACCGGGTAGGCCCGGGTCTCGCCGGCGATCAGCGGTGGACGCGCCTTGGAAGCAGTCATGGCCCGTTATCCTTCTTCTTGTGCCCCCTTGCTCGAGCCCGCGGGATGCGCAGCGTCCGCAAGGTGCCGTTGGGCCGGGAGGGAAGCAGGGCCGATATCCTGGCCATGCGCGAGGGTGGGTACGAACCCCGCCCGGATGTGAAACGCCTTCGTACTGTGTCCGTTCGCACTGCATTAGGTGGGGTGCGCCGGCATCGAGTCAAGCAACGGCACAAGGCCGCGCAATCATTGCGCTTTCGGGCGACGCCCGGCCGCAAAAGCGGGTCCGGATCCGCGAATCCCACGAATCCGGCGAGCCGAAAAGCCTCAGGCGCTGCTGGCCCCGGTCTCGCTGGCGCGATCGGCATAGATGTAGAGCGGACGGGCCGTGCCCTCGACGACTTCCTTCGAAATCACGACCTCCTCCACGCCCTCCAGGCTCGGCAGGTCGAACATGGTATCGAGCAGGATGCCCTCCATGATCGAGCGCAGGCCGCGAGCGCCGGTCTTGCGCTCGATCGCCTTGCGGGCGATGGCGCCCAGCGCCTCCTCGGCCAGGGTCAGATCGATCGACTCCATCTCGAACAGCCGCTGGTATTGCTTGACCAGCGCATTCTTCGGCTCCACCAGGATCTTCTTGAGCGAGGTCTCATCGAGATCCTCCAGCGTCGCTACCACCGGCAGGCGGCCGACGAATTCCGGGATCAGGCCGTATTTGAGCAGGTCCTCGGGCTCGACCTCGCGGAAGATTTCGCCGGCGCGGCGATCTTCCGGCGCGACCACCTTGGCGCCGAAGCCGATCGAGGTCGACCGGCCGCGCGCCGAGATGATTTTCTCGAGGCCCGCAAAAGCGCCCCCGCAGACAAACAGGATATTGGTCGTGTCGACCTGGAGGAATTCCTGCTGGGGATGCTTGCGGCCGCCCTGCGGAGGCACCGAGGCGATGGTGCCCTACATGATCTTCAGGAGCGCCTGCTGCACGCCCTCTACCGACACGTCGCGGGTGATCGAGGGGTTGTCGGACTTGCGCGAAATCTTGTCGATCTCGTCGATATAGACGATGCCGAGCTGCGCGCGCTCGACATTGTAGTCGGCCGATTGCAGCAGCTTGAGGATGATGTTCTCGACGTCCTCGCCGACATAGCCGGCTTCGGTCAGTGTCGTCGCGTCGGCCATCGTGAACGGCACGTCGAGGATGCGCGCGAGCGTCTGCGCGAGCAGCGTCTTGCCCGAGCCGGTCGGGCCGATCAGCAGGATGTTCGACTTCGCGAGCTCGACGTCGTTGTGCTTCGCCTGATGATTGAGGCGCTTGTAGTGATTGTGGACGGCGACCGAGAGCACCTTCTTGGCGTGATCCTGGCCGATCACATAATCGTCGAGAACCTTGCGGATTTCCTTCGGGGTCGGAATGCCGTCGCGCGACTTGACCAGCGAGGACTTGTTCTCCTCGCGGATGATGTCCATGCACAGTTCGACGCACTCGTCGCAGATGAAGACCGTCGGACCGGCGATGAGCTTGCGCACTTCGTGCTGGCTCTTGCCGCAGAACGAGCAATAGAGCGTGTTCTTCGAATCGCTGCCGCCGACCTTGCTCATTCCAGTCTCCGTCAAATTTCTCCGATCAGATCGTCCCGGCGATCTTGATCCCTAGCACCTGAGTGCCTTCCGCACCGTTACCGTCGAGGCACAGCCCCCCTGAATTCCCTCCCCGATAACAACTCGCCGGCAATCTAGCCAGTCATGCTAGCGGGTGGCCGACCAAGAATCCATTAACGATACCAAGGCCTGCCACCCTTGGCACTTGCAAACTTGGCTCTTGCAAAAGGCGGGCCGCACCGCCGATTACGCCTTGGCGAGGGGGTCTTCGATCCGCTTGTCGATCACCTTGTCGACCAGGCCGAATTCCCGGGCGGCGTCGGCGGTAAGAAAATAGTCCCGCTCCAGCGCATCCTCGATCTTCTTCAGCGGCTGGCCGGTGTGCTTCATGTAGATTTCGTTGAGCCGCTTTTTCAGGTTCAGGATTTCCTGGGCGTGCAGCATGATGTCGGTCGCCTGGCCCTGGAACCCGCCCGAGGGCTGGTGGACCATGATCCGCGCATTCGGCAGCGCAAAGCGCAGGTCCTTGGCGCCGGCGGCCAGCAGCAGCGAGCCCATCGATGCCGCCTGTCCGACGCACAGCGTCGAGACGGCCGGCCGGATGAACTGCATCGTGTCGTAGATCGCCATGCCCGATGTCACCACCCCGCCGGGCGAGTTGATGTACATGGAGATTTCCTTCTTCGGATTCTCCGCCTCCAGGAACAGCATCTGTGCGACGACGAGCGTCGCCATCCCGTCCTCGATCGGGCCGGTTATGAAGATGATCCGCTCCTTCAGGAGCCGGGAAAAGATGTCGTAGGCGCGTTCGCCGCGGTTGGTCTGCTCGACCACCATCGGCACGAGATTCATGTAGGTCTCAACCGGGTCTTTCATTTCAGCTCCTGCGCCCGGCATCGCGCCGGGCGAATCACATGAGACTACAAC
>JACAEG010000068.1 GCA_013388965.1 Pseudorhodoplanes sp.
ATCCCGTGCTGCGCATGATGGTGGTGTCGGTCGCGTTCTACGGCATGTCGACCTTCGAAGGACCGCTGATGTCGATCAAGGCCGTGAACTCGCTGTCGCATTACACGGACTGGACGATCGGCCACGTGCATTCGGGCGCGCTGGGATGGGTCGGCTACGTCTCGTTCGGCGCGATCTATTGCCTGGTGCCGTGGCTCTGGCACAAGCGCGGGCTCTACTCGCTCAAGCTCGTCAACTGGCACTTCTGGATCTCGACCATCGGCATCGTGCTCTACATCTCGGCGATGTGGGTGTCCGGCATCCTGCAGGGCCTGATGTGGCGCGCCTATACGAGCCTCGGCTTCCTCGAATATTCCTTCATCGAGACGGTCGAGGCGATGCATCCCTTCTACGTCATCCGCGCTCTGGGCGGGGCGCTGTTCCTCGCGGGCGCGCTGCTGATGGTCTTCAATCTGTGGAAAACAATCATGACCGTCGAGACCGAGAGCCCGGTCACGAGCGGTCGGCTCGCACTTGCACCAGCGGAATGATCACGATGTCACTTTGGTCCAAACACGCAATCTTCGAAAAGAACTCGATCGTTCTCGTTCTCGGCGTTATGATCGTGATCTCGATCGGCGGTCTCGTCGAAATCGTTCCGCTGTTCTACCTGAAGAACACGATCGAGAAGGTCGAGGGCGTGAGGCCCTACAGCCCGCTGGAGCTGGCCGGCCGCAACATCTATGTGCGCGAGGGCTGCTACAATTGCCATTCGCAGATGATCCGTCCGCTGCGCGACGAGGTGGAGCGCTACGGCCATTATTCTCTCGCTGCGGAGAGCATGTATGACCGGCCGTTCCAGTGGGGCTCCAAGCGCACCGGTCCGGATCTCGCGCGAGTCGGCGGCAAGTATTCCGACGAATGGCATCGCGACCATCTCAATTCGCCGACGTCCGTCGTGCCGGGAACGGTGATGCCGGCCTATCCCTGGCTCGCCCGCAACGAGCTGGATGCGACCCATATTGCCGAGGACCTGAAGGTGCAGGCTGCGCTGGGTGTGCCTTACAGCAAGCAGATGATTGAATCGGCGTCGACCGATCTGCGCATTCAGGCAACCCAGGATCACCCGGACAGCGAGGAATTCGCCAAGCGCTATCCGAAGGCCCAGGCCCGCGATTTCGATGGCGACGCACGGCGGATCACCGAGGCCGACGCCCTGATCGCGTATCTGCAGATGCTCGGCACGCAAGTCGATTTCAAGCTCTACGACAACAAAGCGAACATTCGCTGAGGCGGTCTGATGGACAGCACCTATCGCGCATTCGCCGAATTCGCCCAGACATGGGGACTGGTCTATTTCGTTCTGATCTTTCTCGGGGTGGTCGCCTATGCCTTCTGGCCGTCCAACAAGAAGAAGTTCGATGACGCAGCGCGCCTGCCGCTTGACGAGGACTGAAAATGGCAAGTGATCACGGCAAATATGTCGATCCTCTTACGGGGACAGTGACGACGGGGCATGAGTGGGATGGCCTGCGGGAACTGAACACGCCGCTGCCGCGCTGGTGGCTGTGGCTGTTCTACATCACGATCGTCTGGGCCATCGGATACTGGATCGTCTATCCGGCCTGGCCGCTGGTCTCGACCTATACCCAGGGGATTCTCAACTGGAATTCCCGCAGCGCCATCCTCGAGGACATGCGCGAGCTGAGGGCGCAGCGTGCGGCCATGACGGATCGTCTGGCGGCTGCGCCGCTCGGCGACATCCTCAACGATGCCCAATTGACCGCGTTCGCGCAGGCACAGGGCCGCGCCGCCTTCGCCGACAATTGCGCAGGCTGCCACGGGGCCGGGGCTGGCGGCGCGCGGGGATATCCGAACCTGATCGACGACGATTGGCTCTGGGGCGGCAAGATCGAGGATCTGGCGCAAACGATCCGCCACGGAATCCGGTCGACGGACGACAAGGGCCGGGTGGGAATGATGCCCGCTTTCGGTCGCGACGGGGTTCTCAAGCGCTCGGAGGTCGAGGCCGTAGCCGACTATGTCCGCAGTCTCTCCGGCCTTCAGGGTCCGGCCAATGCCGATCTCGCCGCCGGCAAGCGTCTCTTCGCCGAACATTGCGCCGCCTGTCACGGAGAGGACGGAAAGGGCAATCGCGAGCTGGGCGCTCCGAACCTGACGGATCGGATCTGGCTTTATGGCTCGGATCGCCCCTCGATCATCGAGGCGGTCATGAACGGCCGCAATGCAGTCATGCCGGCATGGGGCGGGCGGCTCGACGACACCACGATCAAGGCGCTGGCCGTCTATGTGCATACGCTGGGTGGCGGCGAAAAGTAATGTGATGGATTCGATGTTCGTGGATCGCGCCCTCACCCAAAACCCGCCTGCCAAAGCCGTCGAGGCGACGCCGGCTTTGGCCGGGGTCGATCCGTTCGAACCCGAGCCGCCACTCTATGCTGCGAGGCGAAAGATCTTTCCGCAGAGCGTGAAGGGACGCTACCGGACGATCAAATGGACGCTGCTGCTCGTTACGCTCGGCATCTATTATTTCCTTCCGTTCGTGCGGTGGGACCGCGGGCCGGACGCACCCGGTCAGGCGGTTCTGATCGACTTCCCGGGGCGCCGATTCTACTTCTTCTTCATCGAAATCTGGCCGCAGGAAGTGTACTTCTTCACGGGACTTCTGGTCATCGCCGCGATGGTGCTGTTTCTGATGAACGCCATCGCTGGCCGTGTCTGGTGCGGATATCTCTGCCCGCAGACGGTATGGACCGATCTTTTTCTCGCCATTGAGCGACTGATCGAAGGCGACCGGCGCGAGCAAATTCAGGCGGCCGCGGGCCCCTGGACCGCGCGGCGCGTCGCAGAGAAGGCGACAAAGCACTTTCTCTGGATCCTGGTTGCATGGTGGACCGGCGGAGCGTGGGTTCTCTATTTCTCCGATGCTCCCACGCTGACCAAGCAGCTCGCCTCCGGCACTGCGCCCGCGGTGGCCTATATCTGGATCGGCATTCTGACGGCCACGACATACGCGCTTGCGGGTCACATGCGCGAGCAGGTTTGCACCTATATGTGCCCGTGGCCGCGCATCCAGGCGGCGCTCACGGACGAAGATGCGCTGAACGTGACCTATCGCTACGACCGCGGCGAGCCGCGCGCGTCGCTCAAGAAAAGCATTCAGCTTCGGGCGGAGGGCAAGCCGGCCGGCGACTGCATCGATTGCTTCCAGTGCGTCAATGTCTGTCCGACCGGCGTCGATATCCGCAAGGGCGCGCAGCTCGAATGCATCCAGTGCGGCCTTTGCATCGATGCCTGCGACGCGGTCATGCGCAAGATCGGCAGGCCGGAGCGGCTCATCGGCTACGACACCGAGATGAATGTGCAGCGCCGCCTCGCCGGCGAAAAGCCGGTGTTTCGGCCAATCCGCCCGCGGACGATCCTGTATGCGGCCATCATTGTGGTCGTCGGCGGCATCATGATCTACACGCTCGCGACCCGCCAGAGCTTCACGGTCAGCGCGATCCATGACCGCAATCCGCTCTATGTCCAGCTTTCGGACGGCGGAATCCGCAATGCCTACACGTTGCGTGTTCTGAACAAGGAGCTCGAGCCGCGCGAATTCCTGCTCTCGCTGGACGGCCTGCCCGGTGCGGTCGTCGAAGTCGTCGGCCAGCCTCTGGGCGCGCGCCAGACCATCTCTGTGCCCGCGAACGAAACAAGGGAGGTGCGCGTGCTGGTCAGCGAATACAGCCGTCGGCCGGCGCATTCGGCCGACATCACCTTCTATCTCTACGATGCGCAGACCGGCGAGCGAGCCTTTGCGCGCGATCATTTCCGCGGACCGTGAGGAGGACTGCGTGATGGCTCTGGAGCAATCCCCGCGGCGAGAGATTACGGGCCGCTTCGTCCTCCTGACATTCTGCGGCTTCTTCGGCGTGGTTTTCGCGATGAACGCCCTAATGCTGTACGCGGCGACCTCGACATTTGGCGGCGTGGAAACGCAAAGCTCCTACAAGGCCGGCCTTGCATTCAAGAATGAGATCGCTGCAGCTCGAAGCCAGGATGCCTTGCACTGGTCCGTTGCGGGCACGATCAGCCGCGACCCTGCCGGCCGGGCCATTGTCGACCTTTCCATCCGCGATGCACGCGGGTTGCAGCCGGGCAATATCGCTCTCGAGGTGCGACTTGCACATCCGACCGACGCGCGGCTCGATCGTCCGGTTCCGGTGGCGAGAAAGGGATCGCAGGGATTTTCCGGCGAAGTCTTCGCCGGTCCGGGCCAATGGGTGCTCGCTGTCGACGTGATGCGCGACGGCGAACGGCTCTTCCGATCGCGTAACCGGGTCATTCTGAAATGAGCCGCGCGGCCGAAAAGCAGGACTTTTCCCTTTTCGCGAAGGCCGCCGGTGACGGCCGCACGACGATGGACTTTGTCGTCGAGGGCGTCCGCTGCGGCGGGTGCATCAGCCGGATCGAATCGGCGCTCAAAAAACAGCCCGGGATCCGCGATGCCCGCGTGAACTTCACCAGCCGCAGGCTGACGGTGGTCTGGGACGACCGGACTTTCGATCCGGCGGCAGCGATCCGGCTTGTGGAGGGCATGGGCTACCGCACTCATCCCTTCACGCCGCGCGCGGATGAGCGGGAGGAAGCCGCACAGGCGAGCTTCCTGTTGCGTTGTCTTGCGGTCGCCGGCTTTGGCGCCATGAATATCATGCTGCTGTCTGTCTCGGTCTGGTCCGGCAATGTCACGGATATCACGCCGGAGACGCGCGATCTGTTTCATTGGCTCTCAGCCCTTATCGCGCTGCCGGTCGCGGCCTATGCCGGGCAACCCTTCTTCCGCAGCGCTTGGAGCGTGCTGCGCGTCGGCAAGGTCAATATGGACGTCCCCATCTCGCTCGGAATTGTATTGGCGCTGGGCATGTCGCTGGTCGAGACAGCCGGCAGCGCCGAACACGCCTATTTTGATTCCGCCGTGATGTTGATCTTCTTCCTTCTTTGCGGTCGCTATCTCGATCATGCCATGCGGCGCAAGACACGCGCCGTTGCAGGAAACCTCGCCGCGATGAAGGCCGAGACCGCGCATCGGCTGTCCGACAACGGCGAACTGATCGAGGTTCCGGCCGCGGCGCTGATGGCCGGAGACCGCGTCCTGGTGCGGGCAGGCGATCGCGTGCCGGCCGATGGCGTTGTCGTCGGCGGCTCGTCGCGGATCGATGAAAGCATCGTCACAGGCGAGACGACGGCGCGCGAGATCGTGCGCAATTCGGCCGTTTATGCCGGGAGCCTGAACCTCGACGGGACCTTCACGCTGCGCGTGACTGCGGCGGGCGACAACACCCTGCTGGACGACATCGACCGACTTCTGCAGAAGGCGGTCGGGTCGCGTTCGAAATATGTGCGCCTCGCGGATCGTGCCGCGCAGCTTTATGCGCCCGTGGTGCATGCGACGGCGGCCCTCACGCTGGCGGGTTGGCTGCTCGCGGGCGCTTCGGTGCATGCCGCCGTGCTGACCGCAATCTGCGTGCTCATCATAACCTGTCCGTGTGCGCTCGCGCTCGCGGTTCCTGCCGTGCAGGTCGTCACCGCCGGCAAGCTGTTTCGTTCTGGCATCTTCCTGAATAGCGGCGATGCGATCGAGCGGCTGGCCGAAGTCGATACCGTCGTGTTCGACAAGACCGGCACCCTGACATTGCCCGATCCGCAGATCGTCAATGCCAACACGATCGATCCCGCGCTCCTGCAACAGGCGGCGGCACTTGCTCTTTCCAGCCGTCATCCGCTTGCAGCCGCGATCGCGCGGCATGTCGCCACGGCCCAGCCGATCCTGGGCGCGGTGGAGGAGGCCGGAAAGGGGGTGCGAGCGACCGTCGATGGCATCGAGCTTCGTCTGGGCAGTCTTGCGTTCTGTGGAATTGACGACACCGCGAATCCGCCGGAAAGCGCCGCATCGGTGATCGGCTTTCGGGCGGGCGACCGGTTCGCCGTCATGCTGATCCACCAGGCCTTGCGGCCGGAAGCGCATGCGGTCGTGCGTTCGCTGTCGCGGCTCGGATTGCAGCTCCATGTCCTGTCCGGCGACCGCGCCGCCGCGGTTGCCGAGGTCGCCGAAGGCCTGCCCTTCTCCTCCTGGCAAGGCGGTCTGAAACCCGGCGACAAGGTTGCGTTCCTCGATAGGCTGAAATCGGAGGGGCGCCGCGTGCTCATGGTGGGCGACGGCATCAACGATGCACCGGCTCTCGCCGCGGCGCTGGTCTCGATGTCGCCGATCAGCGCGGCGCAATTGTCGCAGGCGCAGGCCGATGCCGTGTTCGTCGGCGACAGGCTCACGCCGGTGCTCGAAGCGCTGACGACGAGCCGCGAGGCACGCCGGCTGATGACCCAGAATCTCTGGCTTGCCGCACTCTACAATATGGTCGCCGTTCCGATCGCCATTGCGGGCCTCGTCACTCCGCTCATTGCCGCGCTGGCCATGTCGGGATCGTCAATCGTGGTCACGCTCAACGCATTGCGGTTGCGTCGTCCGAGCGGCCGCCAGCGTGCCGATGCGGACATGCCGCTGCAGCCACGCACGAGTCCCGCATGAGCGTCCTCGTTGTACTCGTCCCGTTGGCGCTCGGACTAGGCCTTGCCGGCCTGTTCGCCTTCCTGTGGACGCTGAAGAACGGGCAATATGACGATATGGAAGGCGCCTCGCTGCGCGTGTTGTCGGACGACGACCTGGCGGAGAGCGAGCGCGGGCCGCGCCGCGACTGAAAGTGCGGTGACGGGCTTTCAGGCAATCAGCATTCCCGCAGCAATCGTGCCGCGCCGAGCAGGGCGGGGAGAGGCCGCACGACCACGTAAGTGGGAATATTCTTCAGATAGTCGCCGAATCGTCCCTTCGCCTCGAAGCGCGCGCGAAATGCGGACTCGGCGAAGGTCCGGCCGAGCTTCGGAACGATGCCGCCGGCAATGTACACGCCGCCACGCGCTCCGAGGGTGAGCGCCAGGTTGCCGGCGACCGTTCCGAGCATCGCGCAGAACATGGAGAGCGCGGCGGCAGCCTGCGGGTGTTCCTTGCCGATGCCGGGATCGGCGATTTGCGCGGGTCCGAGCGGAGCCGGCGTCTCTCCCGCCAAGGCGCAGAGCGCAGTGTAGAGGTTGACGAGCCCGGGCCCCGACAGGACGCGCTCGGCGGAGACATGCTCGAAGCGCTGACGTAGCAGATCGAGGACGGCGGCCTCATGCATATCGGCCGCAGGCATGGTGACGTGGCCGCCCTCGCTTGCAAGCGCAATGGGAGAGCCGCGATCCGGCAGCAACGCGCCGACGCCCAGCCCGCTGCCGGGTCCGATGATGGCGACCGGCGCGTCGGCCTCCGGCGATCCCGTTCCGACTTGCAGGAGGTCGGACTCACAGAGCTCGGGAATGGACAATGCATTCGCGGCAAAGTCATTGATGACGCGGAGCCGGTCGAGCCCCAGCCGCTTCCGCAGCTCGCCGACCGAGAAACTCCACGGGTGATTGGTCATCTTGACTTGTTCGCCGACGACCGCTGCCGCAATGGCGAGCGCACCCGCGACCGGCTTTTCCGCACGTGCCTCCTTCGCGAGATAGTCGGTGATGGCCTCGGCGATGTCTGCGAAGTCGGCGCAGGCGAAGACTCGGGCCGGCGTGAGAGTCCCGTCGCGATGGAGCAGTGCGAAACGCGCGTGCGTCGCGCCGATATCGCCCACCAGGCCCAGCACCGGATTCGACATTCTCTGCCCTCGCTATCGCCTTTGTGCCGCCGCTTATTGCGGCTTCCGTCTCAGGCGGCAAGGCCGCAAGGGCCGTTTGCGAGGGAACTGCGGCGTCTAGACTGCGATCGAGTGCCGGGCCCGGGAACTTGCCAGATATCCATCGAAGGCCGCAGCAACCAGCCTGACAAAGGGCCGGCCCTGTTCCGTCATCGTCACACGACGCCCGGCGATCTGCACGATGCCGTCCCGTGCCAGCGGAACCAGGGAGTCGAGCTCCGACGAGAAATCGACGGCGTGCATCGAATCCGGCAGGTCGATGGCACCGAGGTCGACCGACATGTCGCACATCAGCCTTTCGATGATCTGTCCACGCATGCGGTCGTCCGGCGAAAGAGCGAGCCCTTTCGCGGTGGCGAAGCCGCCTGCATCGAGCATGCGCGAATAGGCTGCCATGTCGGGAGCGTTCTGCGCGAATCCCTGCGGCAGCCGGCCAATCGCGGATGCGCCAAGCCCGATCAGGGCATCGGCTGTGTCGGTCGTGTAGCCCTGGAAGTTCCGCTGCAACCGGCCGGCCCGCATCGCGACCGCAAGGTCGTCGTTCGGCTTGGCGAAATGATCCAGTCCGATCGGCACATATCCGTGCTGGACGAGGGTATCCGCAGCGGCCTGCGCCTGTGCGATCCGTTCGGATGCGCCCGGCAGCGCGCCTTGATCGATGAGGCGCTGATTGGCCTTGAGCCAGGGGACGTGCGCGTAGCCGAAGATCGCAACCCGCTGCGGGTGAAGGGAGGCGGCGAGTGCCGCGTTGCGCCGAATGTCCTCCACGCTCTGAAACGGCAGGCCGTACATGAGGTCGAGATTGATGCGCTCGATCCCGGCGTCCCGCAGGGTCGCGACCGCCGCTGCGACGCTGTCGAAGGGCTGAATCCGTCCGATCGCCTGCTGCACGCGGGGCGAAAAGTCCTGCGCGCCGAGGCTCGCCCTGTCGACACCGTTCGCTGCCAGTGCCTTGGCAAGCGACGCCGTCACATGGCGCGGGTCCAGTTCGAAGGCATGTTCTCGCAGCTCCGACAGGTCGAAGATTTCGGCGATCCTGTCTGCAATCCGCCCGATCTGGCCTTCGCCCAGGATCGAGGGTGTCCCGCCGCCCCAATGCAGATGCACGACGCGCCGCGCCGAAGTCGCTTGCCCGACCATTCCGATTTCGCGCAGCAGGCGGCCAGCATAGCGGTCGAGCGGCTCCTTTCGACGGACGGCCTTGGTGTGGCAGCCGCAGTAATTACAGATCGCCGTGCAATAGGGGACGTGCAAATAGAGCGACAGCGTGGCGTGCGAAGGCAGATCCGCCAGCCACGAGACATACCGGTCGGGACCGATCGCGGGCGTGAAATGGGGCGCCGTCGGGTATGATGTATAGCGCGGAACGCTGCGCTCCGCGTTGAAATGACCGATATTCATTCTATCAGTCTAGGAAGAGAAGCGATTGCGGCCTTGATCGCGATCAAAGCGGCGTCCGGCCGGCTTTGCGCTGGATCAAAGACGCTCGCTTCCAGCAATGGATGGACGCGAATTCCTACCGGTCGGCCCGGCTCACGACGGCCATGAGCTCCTCGATCTTGCGGCGCTGATCGGCCTTGTTGCCCGACGCGATCGCGTGCTCGACGCAATGGCTCACGTGGTCCCGCAGGATTTCCTCCTCGACGCGGCGCAGGGCGGCGCGCACGGCCGCAATCTGCGTCACGATATCGATGCAATATCGATCCTCGGCCACCATGCGTGAAATTCCGCGGACCTGGCCTTCGATGCGCGTCAGGCGCTTGGCACAGGACGTCTTGATGTCGTTTCGCATGCCTGCTATATACCCCCACAGGGTATATGAATCAACCCTCCTGCCGAGAGCCGATTTCGATGAAGCCCGACCATACACCGCATGCCGGAAGCTGCTGTTCCGGCCACGGGGCACACGACGCGGGCGACCGGCATCGCGGGTCCCGGCATCACGGACACGATCATGGCGGGCGTCAGACCGCTCAACCCGAGGGAAGCGCGCGGGATCCCGTATGCGGGATGTTCGTCGATCCGCATACCGCGCGTCATCGCCACGCGCATGGGGGGCGGACCTACTATTTCTGCTCCGCCGGCTGCCTCTCCAAGTTTGCGTCCGATCCCAAGAAGTACCTCGACAAGGCGTCCCGGCCGCCCGCCCCGGCGACCGACGGGGCAATCTATACCTGCCCGATGCATCCGCAGATCAGGCAGGTCGGGCCGGGCTCCTGTCCGATCTGCGGCATGGCGCTGGAGCCGGAGGTCGCAACCGCGGATGCACAGCCCAATGTCGAGCTGATCGACATGACGCGCCGATTCTGGATCGGCCTCGCCCTGACCATTCCCGTGTTTGTACTGGAGATGGGGGGTCATTTGATCGGCCTCGCGCATGTCGTCAGCCAGTCGGCGTCGAACTGGACGCAACTCGCGTTCGCAACACCGGTCGTGTTGTGGGCGGGCTGGCCGTTCTTCGTCCGCGGCTGGCATTCCCTCGCCACGCGCAACCTCAACATGTTCACGTTGATCGCGATGGGAACGGGCGTGGCCTGGCTCTACAGCATGGTGGCGACACTGGCGCCGGGCATCTTCCCTCCGGCATTCCGATCCGCCGACGGCGCGGTTGCAGTCTATTTCGAAGCCGCCGCCGTCATTACAGTCCTTGTTCTTCTGGGCCAGGTGCTTGAGCTGCGGGCGCGCGAATCGACCAGCGGCGCCATTCGCGCGCTTCTCAATCTCGCGCCGAAGACCGCGCGGCGCATCCGGGCCGACGGCACCGAGGAGGAGATTGCGCTCGATCAGGTCCATGTCGGCGATCGCCTGCGGGTCCGTCCGGGGGAGAAGGTTCCAGTCGACGGCGTCGTCGTTGAAGGGCGCAGCGCCGTGGACGAGTCCATGGTCACGGGCGAATCGATGCCGGTCACCAAGGAAGCCGGTGCGCATGTCATCGGCGGCACGATCAACCAGTCGGGCGCGCTCATTGTCGAGGCCCGCAAGGTCGGGCGCGACACGATGCTGGCGCAGATCGTGCAGCTGGTCGCACAGGCGCAGCGCAGCCGCGCACCGATCCAGCGCATGGCCGACCAGGTTTCCGGCTGGTTCGTCCCGGCCGTGATCGCGACGGCCCTGGTGGCATTCGGTGCCTGGGCGCTCTGGGGCCCCGAACCGCGATTGTCCTACGGGCTCGTGGCGGCCGTCGCCGTCTTGATCATTGCGTGCCCGTGTGCGCTCGGGCTGGCCACGCCGATGTCGATCATGGTCGGTGTCGGACGCGGTGCGCAGACCGGCGTGCTCATCAGGGATGCGGAGGCGCTCGAGCGCATGGAAACAGTCGACACGCTGGTGGTCGACAAGACCGGCACCCTGACGGAAGGCAGGCCCGCCGTCACTGCGATCGTTCCCGCAGATGGATGGAGCGAGACAGATCTCTTGCGTCTGGCTGCGAGCGTGGAGCGCGCGAGCGAGCATCCTCTGGCCACCGCGATCACGCGGGCCGCCGACGAACGGGGAATCGTCACAATGCCGGTCGCGGATTTCGACTCGCCGACCGGAAAAGGCGTCATTGGCAAGGTGGAAGGCAAGACCATCGCACTCGGCAACGCAAAATTCCTGAGCGAGCTGGGTGCGGACGTGACGTCGCTCGCCGGTCAGGCGGAGGCCCTGCGGGGCGATGGCGCAACCGCCATTTTCATGACGATCGACAAGCGCGCTGTCGCGCTGTTCGGGATAGCGGATCCCGTGAAGGCAAGCACGCCGGAGGCGCTGCGCGGCCTTCGGGCCGAAGGCATTCGCGTCGTCATGCTGACGGGCGACAACTGGACGACCGCAAAGGCGGTCGCGCGTCGCCTCGGCATTGACGACGTCGAGGCGGACGTGCTGCCCGACCGGAAGAGCGCTGTGGTCGAGCGCTACAAGGCGGCGGGTCGGGTCGTGGCAATGGCCGGCGACGGCGTGAACGATGCGCCTGCGCTTGCGGCGGCCGACATCGGAATCGCGATGGGCACCGGCACCGACGTCGCGATGGAAAGCGCGGGCATCACCTTGCTGAAGGGCGACCTCACCGGCATCGTCCGGGCACGCCACCTGTCCCAGGCGGTGATGCGCAATATCCGTCAGAACCTGTTCTTTGCCTTTGTCTACAACGCCCTGGGCGTACCCGTGGCGGCGGGCGTGCTGTATCCGCTGTTCGGAATTTTATTGTCGCCCGTGATCGCTGCGGCCGCGATGGCGCTCTCGTCGGTCAGCGTGGTCGCGAACGCGCTCCGGCTGCGTCACCTACGCCTGTAGGATTGGTTGTGCGAAGGCGGCGGCGCGGTCCTTTTGCGACCTGCGCCGGCCCGTGCGATCGCTTTGCCCAGTTCGCGCAGCCATAGCACCGCGCTTGCAACGCCAGTGCAGACGATCCAGTCGTCCAGGGTCAATGCCGTGGTGGAAAATGCCTGCTGCATGAAGGGCACATAGACCGCCGCAACGTGGAGCAAAATCGAGAAGCCCACAGCGGCCCATAGCCAGCCATTGCTGAACAGTCCCGCGAAAGCGCTCTCCGTGTCGGAGCGGGCATTGAATACATTGAAGAGCTGAAACATCATGAGCGTCGTGAAAGCCATCGTCTGTCCGTAGGCGATGCTTCCGCTCCCTTCGATCATTCCTCCGGGAAGCGATGCATCGAGGACAAGCAGCGTTCCGATCGCCATCACGGCGCCGACGAGAATGATTCCCGCCCACATGCGCGCGGTGATGACGCCTTCACCGCGCGGACGTGGAGGTTCGATCATGGTCCGCGAGTCCGCGGGGTCCACGCCGAGCGCGAGCGCGGGTGCGCCGTCGGTGACGAGGTTGATCCAGAGAATCTGCGTCGCCAGCAGCGGCAACACCAGTCCTCCGCCGCTGGCCGTATCCGAAAGCCCAAGGACGCCGGCCAGAAGCACGCCGAAGAACATGGTCATGACCTCGCCGATATTGGACGACAGCAGGTAGCGCAGAAACTTGCGGATATTCGAGAAGATTGCGCGCCCTTCCTCGACCGCGGCAACGATGGTCGCGAAATTGTCGTCGGCCAGGACCATGTCCGACGCTTCCTTCGATACATCGGTGCCGGCGATCCCCATCGCAATGCCGATATCGGCCGTCTTCAGGGCGGGCGCGTCGTTGACGCCGTCTCCCGTCATTGCCACGGTCATCCCCGCGCGCTGCAGGGCTTGAACGATGCGAAGCTTGTGCTCGGGATTGACCCGCGCATAGACCGACACGTCATGCACAACGCGGTCGAGAATGTCGTCGGGCATGGCCTGAAGCTCGGTGCCGACAACGACCCGGCCATCGGTTGCAATGCCGAGATCGGCCGCGATAACCGCGGCGGTTTTCGGATGATCGCCGGTAATCATGATCGGGCGAATGCCGGCGGCCTTGGCCTTCGCAACGGCCGGTTTCGCCTCCTCCCGGGCGGGATCGATCATTCCGATCAGGCCGAGAAAGACGAGCTGGCGTTCCACGCCTTCGTCAAATGTAACGCGGTCACCTTCGCCCGCCGGCAGCGAGCGAAATGCGACGCTCAGCGTGCGCAGTGCGTCGGCTGCAAGCGCCTCGTTGCTGGCCAGGATTTCCGTCCGTCGGGCCTCGGTCAGCGGGCGTGCTTCCCGGCCCACCAGTTCGTGCGAGCAGCGCATGAGCAGGACATCCGGCGCGCCCTTGGTCAAGGTGAGGAGACGCTCGGGCTTCTCCGCGTCACAATGGATGGTGCTCATGAGCTTGCGTTCGGAGGAAAATGGCACTTCTCCGACCCGCGCAAATCGCGCGTCGAGCATGTCCGCCGCCAGCCCCGCCTTGCGGGCCGCGACGATCAGGGCTCCCTCGGTCGGGTCGCCGCGCACGATCCATCGTCCGTCACGCTTCTGCAGGACCGCATTGCTGGCGCGTTCGGCCGCCGTCAGAGTTCGGGTCAGTTCGTATTTGAGGGAGTCGCTCTTCAATGGTTTGGCCGTTACCTCTCCCTCCGGCGCATATCCTGTTCCGGTCAGTTCGACGCTTCCGCTGGCCGTCACGATCCGCCGCACCGTCATCTCGTTTCTGGTCAGGGTTCCGGTCTTGTCGGAGGCGATGACGCTTGCGGAGCCCAGGGTTTCCACGGCAGCGAGCTGGCGGATGATGGCGTTTCGCCTGGCCATGCGCTGGACGCCGAGCGCGAGCACCGCGGTCACGACGGCCGGAAGTCCCTCCGGAACCGCCGCGACCGCAAGCGCGACGCCCAGGATCAGCACATTGAATATCTCGGAAATCCCGCGGACATCGCTGACAAGAAAGATCGTGCCGATCATTGCAGCAGCGATGACCACGACCGTCAGGGCAAGCACCCTGCCGACACGGGCGAGCTCGTTCTGCAGGGGCGTCACCTCGTCGGGTGCCTTTGCCAGCAGGTCCGCGATGCGGCCCATCTGGGTCTGCATGCCGGTTGCGGTGACGACCGCCCGGCCATGCCCATAGACGCACGCCGTCCCGCTGAAGACCATGTTGTGCCGGTCGCCAAGCTCGGCTTCGCCGACCACGGGCGCGGTGTCCTTGGAGACGGGAAGGCTTTCTCCGGTCAGCGAAGCCTCCTGCGCCTGCAATGCGGTCGATTGAATCAACCGGGCATCGGCGGGAACGGTGTCGCCTTCCTCGACCAGAACGATGTCGCCCGGCACGAGATCGGCGGCCGGTACATTCTGGATCGCGCTATCCCGTATGACCTGGGCGCGGGCCGCCGCCAGTTTGCGCAAGGCCGCGACGGCTTGCTCCGCGCGGGCCTCCTGGATGAATCCCATGAGCGCGTTGATGAGAACGATGACGAGAATGGCGAGGGCTTCGTAAGGCAGAGTGGAAGTTCGCTCGTGCCACCAAAGCACGCCGGAAATGGCTGCGGCCGCGATCAGGAGAACAACCAGGATGTTGGTGAATTGATCGAGAAACTTTCGCCAGCCGGGCTTCTGTGTCTTTCCCGTCAGTTCGTTTCTGCCAAAGCGCGCGAGACGCCGCTCGGCTTCCGCGGCGCTCAGGCCGGCCTTCGGGTCGGAGCCGAGCGCGCGCAGAACCTCTTCGCTCGTCAGCCGGTGGGGTTCGATGCGGGCCCGATCCTGCACGTCGATTGTTCATCCGATTGCGATGGCGATCCGCCGGTCGCGCAGGGCTTCTGAATGAGTTTCGCAGCGCCCATGCGTCCGACGCCGGCAAGAAATATTGGAAGCGGCGCCGCGCCGATTGATATGCCTCAACCTGTCGCTCCACCGCAACGCGACGCCGCCAACCGGCCAAACGCCTCGCCTGTCCGGTCGGCGGCCTTTGCCTCAAGACGGAAAGGAGAAGATTTGCAGGCTCGCGATCCGAGGCGGGCACGCAGATTGTCGTAGATTTCGGCGCTCGTGCGCGCATGTCATTCGCGCTGCCTGGCACAGCGTCCGATCGCCGTGGCGGCGATCGCGGAGCCTGGGCGGCGAGACATCTTCATGGGCCATCCGTCGACGTGGCTTGCTCTCCTCGGGAAATCGAGTTTGCGCCGAGCCTGAACATCGCGAGCGAACTGGCATTGCGGGGACGCTCGGCCGGTCGCCGCACGCCGGGGGTGCGTTGCAGCATAATTTCGTTCCGAAACCCTATTGACGTTTCGCTCCCGCTGGCCACAGTAGTTTCTAATAACAAAACATCGTTTTAATATTCGAAATGGGCATGGAAGCGCGGGCGTTCAAATTGGCACGGCAAGCCTCCTCAGCGCGATCGACGCGCGCAACCGCCGGGACAAGCACGCTTGACCTTGCGTTGAAGATTCTCGAGTTCCTTGCACAGTCGAGCCATGCGCTGCCGCTCGGGGCGATCGCCGCCAAGTTCTCGGCATCGAAGCCGACGGTGTATCGGCATCTGCGTTCGCTTCTGGAGCGGGGCTTTGTCCAGCAGGATCCGGTAAGCGGCCGCTACGAGCCCGGGATCAAGCTCGTGGTGATCGGCGAGGCGGCGCGCAATCGCTTCAACGTGGTGGGAGCCGCGCGCGACGACCTGATCGCGGTGCGCGATGCGACCCGGCAGGCCGTCACCGTCTGCGCTCTGGTGCAGGATGAAGTCGTGGTCCTCGATCTGCTGCAGGGCCGGAGCGTGATCGAATTCGGCATTCGGCCAGGCACGCGGCTCGATCTTCGCAACAGTGCTCACGGCAAAATCTGGATGGCATTCGGGCCGCCGCATCTTGCGTCGATGGCGGAGCGTCTACCGACACCGTCCGGGAGGCCAGCCGGAAACCTCACAGCAGAATTGAGCGCCATCAGGTCGCGCGGCTGGGCGACGGCGCCCAATCAGGTGGTCAACGGCGTGAATGCAATGGCCGCGCCGATTTTCGACTTTGCAAACGCGCTTGTCGGATCGATTGCCATCGTTGGCGCAACACAGTTCATTCCCGACGAGCCCAGTCGCGAGCAGGTCGACGCGATCCTGGGCGCATCGCGCCGCATCTCGCAGCGACTCGGATGGAGAAAGGAAAAGTGAAATACTCCCTTGCAGTCGACATCGGCGGCACCTTCACCGATATCGTGCTCAAAAGCGCGGACGGCGCGCTGTCCGTCGACAAGACCCTGACCACGACCGACGACCTGATTCGCGGGTTTTTCGACGGCGTGCAGTCCGTTCTCCGCCGCGCGGGCATTACGGCAAGCGAGGTGGATGGCGTTGTTGTGCATGCGACGACCGTCGTTACCAATGCGCTGATCGAGCGCAAGGGCGAAGCGACCGCGCTGCTGACGACGGAAGGTTTCCGCGATGTCCTCCTGATCCGCAACGAGCATCGCTACGAGATGTACGATCCGCAGATCGAGTTTCCGGACCCGCTCGTGCCGCCGGAGCTCACATTCGGCATTGCGGAGCGGACGCTCTCGGACGGGACCGTGCTGAAAGCCGTGGCGCGCGCCGATATCGAGGCGGTGGCCCGCAGGCTCAGGGCGGAGGGCGTTCGTTCGGTCGCAATCTGCTTTCTGAACAGTTTCGCCAATCCGACCAACGAACGCATGGCGGCCGAGATGCTGGCCGAATTGCTGCCGGACATATTCATCACGGCGTCGTCCGACGTCGCGCCGCAGATCCGTGAGTTTCAGCGGGCATCCACGGCGACGGTGAATGCCTACGCGATGCCGATCTCGCAACCCTATCTCGGACGCCTGCGCAAGCGACTTGCCGATGAAGGTTTTGCAAACACCCCGCTGATCATGCTCAGTTCCGGCGGCGTCGTGGGCGCGGAGACGGCGGGCCGCCATCCGGTGCGCATGATCGAGAGCGGACCTGCAGCCGGGGCGCTTGCCGCATGCCACTATGCCGAAAAGCTCGGAATCGACCGCCTGATGTCGTTCGACATGGGCGGGACGACGGCCAAGGCCTGCCTGATCGAGAACGGTGAGCCGCTGATCACCGGCCTGTTCGAGGTCGATCGCCGCTATCGCTTCACGGAGGGAAGCGGCCTGCCTGTGACGGTGCCGTCGATCGACATGATCGAGATCGGAGCAGGCGGCGGCAGCATCGCGCATGTCGACGATCTCGGACTGCTGAAGGTCGGGCCGGAAAGCGCGGGCTCCAGTCCCGGGCCCGCCTGCTATGGGCGCGGAGTCGACAAGCCGACCGTCACGGACGCCGACCTCGTGCTGGGTCTGCTCGATGCGGCCAATTTCCTCGGCGGCGACATGAAGCTCGATCTCGCGGCGGCGAAAAAGGCGATCGACGGTCTTGCGGTCAAGCTTGGCGTTACGCCCGTGCAAGCGGCGCGCGGCATCTATCGCATCGTCACCGAAACGATGGCCTCCGCCGCGCGGACGCATGCGACGGACAGGGGGATCGACTACCGGGGAATGCCGCTCTTTGCCTTCGGGGGGGCCGGTCCGGTGCATGCCTGCGAGGTTGCAATGCTCTTGCAAAGCTCGTTCGTCATCGTTCCTCCGCAGTCGAGCGTGCTGTCCGCCTTCGGCACGCTGGTCACCCCGATCCGGCTCGACCTCGTCCGCAGCAGCCTCTCCCGGCTCGCCGCCATCGACTGGGACCGGGCCGGCCGGGTCCTCGACGAACTCGCCGACGAGGCCTATGCCGCGCTCGAGGAAGCCGGCTGCCCGCGGGGCAATGTGACGCTGATCTTCGGCGCCGACCTGCGCTATCTCGGCCAGCAGCACGAGGTGTCGGTCACGCTCGACGCCGACCCGCGCATCCAGCGCGACAGCGCGGCGATCGCCAAGACCTTCGAGCAGGCCTATCGGGTGCTCTACGGGGTCAATCCCTCGCATGTGCCGATCGAACTCGTGACCTGGCGGCTCACGGCCCGCGGGCCGGTGACGCCGTTCGACCGCGAGCTGGCGCCGGGCGGCACGCCCGGAAAGCCGAAACGCTGGCGCACGGTCGACGCCTGGAGCGACGGCGCGTCGGTTCCGGTCTATGACCGCAAGAGCCTCGCGGTCGACCAGACGATTTCCGGCCCCGCCATCATCGAGGAGCGCGAGACAACGACGGTGCTGCCGCCGGACTGGACCGCGACCATCGATCGGTTCGGCTGCATCATCGCGCGGAAAGGAAGCTGACCCGTGGACGGCGTCGAACTCGAAATTCTCTGGTCCAATCTCGTCGGCATCGTCACCGAGCGCGCAAAGGCATTGCAGCGCATCGCCTTCAGCCCGATCGTGCGGGAGGCGGGCGATCTCGCCTGTGCGCTGTTCGACGCGCGCGGGCGCATGGTGGCGCAGGCCAATACCGGCACGCCCGGCCACATCAACTCGCTGGCCTTTGCAGGCGCGCATCTCGTGCGCATCTTCGATGGCAAGCTCGAGCCGGGCGACGTCATGATCTGCAACGACCCGTGGCTCGGCGCAGGACATTTCTTCGACATCACGGTGCTGACGCCGATCTATGACGGAAACAGGATTCTCGCCTATATCGGATCGACCATCCATCACACCGATATCGGCGGCTACGGTATCGGCGCCGGCGCCCGCGACGTGCACGAAGAAGGGCTCTGGATTCCGCCGCTGAAGCTCTACGAGCGAGACAGGCCGAACGAGGTCCTGCATCAGATCATCCGCAACAATGTGCGCACGCCGGACGCCGTGTTCGGCGATCTCTCCGCCCAGGTCTCGAGCGGCAGGGCCGCAAGCGAGCGCCTGATCGCGCTGTGCCGGCGGCACGGTCTCGCGGATATCGAGGGACTTTCCGACGAAATCATCAATCGCTCGGAGGAGGCGACGCGCGCGGCGATCCGGCAGTTGAAGTCCGGAACCTATCACGGCGAAAGCAGCTTCGACGTGCCCGGAGGCGAGGTCATCACGCTGAAGTCGGCCGTCACGGTCGACGCGGAAAAGGGCGAAATCCTGGTCGATTTCGCCGGCAGCTCGCCGCAGACCACGACGGGCATCAATGTCGTCCTCAACTATACCCATGCCTATTCGACCTTCGCCATTCGCTCCTGCCTCAATCCGCATCTGCCGAACAACACCGGCAGCCTCGCGCCGATCAAGGTGAGCGCTCCCGAAGGCTCGATCATCAATTGCAAGTATCCGGCGCCGGTGAATGCGCGCCACGTGGTCGGCATGTATGTGCCGATGCCGATCCTGAAGGCGCTGTATCAGGTGATGCCGGATCGCGTCCTCGCCGAAGGCTCAGGCGCCGTCTGGACGATCCAGATCCAGGGCACGGATCGCGACGGCCGGCCGTTCACTTCGTCTATGTTCAATTATTCCGGCGGCATGGGCGCGCGCGCGACCAAGCCCGGGCCGAGCGCCACCTGCTATCCCACGGGCGTTGCCGCCGTGCCGATCGAAATTCTCGAGGCGGCCATGCCGATCGTCTTCGACCGCAAGGAATTGCGGCGCGGCTCCGGCGGGGCGGGCCGCTCGCCGGGCGGCGAGGGCCAGACGATTCAGTTCCATCTGCGCACGTCGCATCCCTGGCTGCTGAATGCCGTGCCGAGCCGGCTCGACCGCGGGCCGGACGGCATCGGCGGCGGCTGCCCCGGCGCGGCAGGGCGCTTTGAAATCAACGGAAAACCGGTCAGCGAAGCCCGGAAACTGACCGTGCAGCCCGACGATATCGTGCTGCTCGAGACTCCGGGTGGGGGCGGCTACGGCACGCCGCCGGACAATATCGCCATCAACGGGAGGAATTGAGAGATGAGCAAGATGCTCACAACGGGTTTCGCGGCACTGGTCGCAGCGGGACTCATGACTGCTGCTCCGGCCGTCGCGCAGGAGCCCTACAAGATCGGAATGTCGGCCGGCCTCACGGGCTATGCTGCAACCGTCGACCGCGCGTGGCGCGACGGCGTTGAAGTCGCGATCGCGGCGCTCAATGCCAAGGGCGGCATCATGGGTCGCAAGCTGGAGCTCGTGGTCGAAGACAACAAGTCCGAGCCGCAGGAAGCGGTGACCGTCTACCGGAAGATGATGAGCTCCGACAAGGTGAACATCTTCATCAGCGGCTGCGTGTCGGCCGGAAACTTCGCGGCCGCGGGACTGGTTGCGCGCGCGGAGATTCCGATGGTGCTCTGCTCGATCCTGCCGCAGCAGCCCGACCAGGTGAAATGGGCCTTCAGCACGCTGCCGCCCGCCGGCTTCGAGGTCGACACGCGGCTGAAATACCTGATGGACAAGACGCAGATCCGCAAGATCGGCGTGCTGCACGACCCCACTCCCTATGCGAATCTGCAGAAGAACCATGCCCAGAAGGTGGCGGCGGATTACGGGCTCGAAGTCGTCGGCGTGGAATCCTACAAGCAGGATGACGCCGACCTCAGCGTGCAGATCAGCAAGATGCATGCGGCGGGCGCGCGCGCGATCCTGAAGATCGGCCTCGGCGGCACCACGCTGACGGCGGCCAAGAACATCAAGCAGCTCGGCCTCGACATGCTGATGCTGACGAGCCTCGAGGACATCGCGGTGTTCAAGCCGGTGGCAGAAGTGCTGGGCGACAAGTTCTTCTTCGTCGCGTCGCCGTCCCAGGTCTATGACGTGCTGCCCGACGGCCCGCTGAAAGCCGCGCTGACGGCGTTCCTCACTCCGTGGCGCGCAAAGCACGGCGACCGCGATCCGAACTGGGCCTCGCGCGGCTGGGACGCGGTGATGCTCACGGCGGCGGCGATCGAGAAGGAGAAGTCGTTCGAGGGTCCCAAGGTCCGCGACGGCCTCGAATCGATCTCCGGATTCCAGGGCACGACCGGCGTCTACAACATGTCGCCGACCGTGCATCAGGGCATCACCACCAACCCGCTGCTGCTTGCGACCATCGTCGACGGCAAGGTCAAAGTCGTCCAGTGACGGGGTCGCTGCAAATCGGTCGTTCCGGGACGCGCGCGCAACGCGCGGGCCCGGAATCCGGAAGGGTATTCCGAAATTGCCGCCGGTTCCCGGGTTCGCGGGCTTTGGCCCGCGCCCCGGAATGACTGCGGATAGAGCTATGCAGAGGTCCTGGTGACTGAAGCCGGCAGTGCGGCAACGCGCGTACTCGACGTCGCGGGTCTCTCGGCCCGGTACGGGCATATCGAGGCTTTGCATCCGACCGACGTGAGGGTGGAGGATCGCGAGCTTGTCGCGATCCTCGGCCCCAACGGCGCGGGCAAGTCGACGCTCATGCGCGCGATCATGGGGCTGGTCGAGAATGCCGGGACGGTGCGGTTTCGCGGCCGCCCGCTGCCCCGGCGGGCGCCCGAGGCATGCGCTGCGGATGGCGTCGTGCTGGTGCCGGAAGGGCGCGGCATTTTCGGTCCCATGAGCGTCGCGGAGAATCTGGAGCTCGGCGCGTATCTCTCCGGCAGCAAGGCCGAATTCGAGCGCCGACAGGAGCGGGTCTTCTCGCTGTTTCCGCGCCTGAAAGAGCGGCTGTCGCAAGTCGCGGGCTCCCTTTCCGGCGGCGAGCAGCAGATGCTCGCGATCGGCCGCGCGCTGATGTCGGACCCGAAAATCCTGCTGCTCGACGAGCCCTCCCTCGGCCTTGCGCCCCGCGTCGTCGAGGAAATCCTCGGCAGCCTGAGCGCGCTGAACCGCGAGGGCCTGCCGATCCTGCTTGTCGAGCAGAAGGCGCCGCTCGCGCTCAAGATCGCCCAGCGCGCCTATCTCCTGTCGGTTGGACGTGTGATCGCGGAAATCGATCCGCGCAAGGTTTCATCCTATGACGAAATCGCCCACTATTACCTTTCCTGACATGACGAGGCGCGGCCTCGGCGCATTGCCGTGGATTGCTGCCGCGGGCGTCCTCGCTTACGCATTCTTCGTCGGCGGCTATCTGACGACGGTGATGTCGTTCGCGCTCATCTATGTCGTGTTCGTCACCGGCCTGAACGTGTTCATGGGCTATGCCGGCCAGGTGTCCTTCGGTCACAACGCCTTCGCGGCCCTGTCCGGCTATACCTCCGCCTACCTGACGACCAGTCACGGCTTTGCGCCACTGCCGGCGTTCGGCGCAGGGCTCGCGCTTGCGCTCTCCTGCGCGCTGATCGTGGGCTATCCGACGCTGCGGCTGAAAGGGCATTATCTTGCGATGGCGACGCTCGCCATCGGGCTCATCGTGTACGAGGTCGCGGTCGAATGGACGTCGGTCACGCAGGGCTATATGGGCATTTCCGGCATCCCGCCGATCGGCATCGCGGGATACGAGATCACGTCGGAACGCGGGCAACTGGCATTCCTCACCGTTATCGTCGCCCTTGCGACGCTTGTCTCCTGGCGCATTCGCGAGTCGCGATTCGGACGCGCCCTCTCGGCGGTCGCCGGCAGCGAGGATGCCGCACGCGCCCTGGGCATCTCGGCCTCGCGCTACAAGCTGAGTGCCTTTCTTGCGTCGGCCGCCTTCGCCGCGCTTGCAGGATCGCTGTTCGTGCATGTGGTCGGGTTCGTGAGCCCGGAAGTCTACGGCCTGCACATGGTCGTGCTGGCCTTCACGATGCTTTATGTGGGCGGCATCGGCACCATCGCAGGTCCGTTCGTCGGCGCGGTCATCATCAGCCTGCTGCCGGAGATGTTCCGGCAGTTCAAGGATTATCAGGACCTGGCCTATGGCGCGGCGCTGATCCTCCTCCTGATCTATGCACCGCGCGGTCTCTCGACCATCAGCAGCCTGTTCCGACGGGCCGCTGCGAAGAAGGCCGTCGTGTCATGAGTCTTCTCGAACTCCAAAACGTCACCCAGCGCTTCGGCGGGCTTGTCGCGGTCGACGACGTCTCGGCCACCATCGCGCAGGGCGGGGTGACGGCCGTGATCGGACCGAACGGCGCCGGCAAGACCACCCTGTTCAATGCCATCTCCGGCTTCCGCACCCCAAGCGCGGGGCGTGTCGTGTTCGGCGGTGTCGATATCACGGGGATGGCGCCCGAACGCATCGCCGCGATCGGACTGGTGCGCACCTTCCAGCTCGTGCAGCTTTTCGGGGAGCTGACCGCGATGGAGAATGTCAAGGTCGGCTGCCATCTCCACACGCGCGGCGATCTGCTTGCCGCCATCCTGCGGTCTCCGGCCACAAGGCGCAGCGAACGGCAGGTCGAGGACGACGCGCGCAAGCTGCTCGATTTCGTCGGTCTCACCGACGTCGCCGATGTTGCGGCATCGAGCCTGCCCTATGGGCAGCAGCGATTGCTCGAGATCGCACGCGCGCTCGCCGCGCAGCCCAAGCTCCTCCTGCTCGACGAGCCGGCCGCGGGCCTCAATTCCGGCGAGACCGCGCGGCTGTCGGCGACGATCCGCGAGATCGCGGCGCGCGGCACGACCGTGCTGCTGATTGAGCACGACATGAAGCTCGTCATGAGCACCGCCGATCGCGTCATCGTTCTCGATTTCGGACGCAAGATCGCGGAAGGCACGCCCGACGAGGTGCGCGACAATCCCGCGGTGATCGCGGCCTATCTCGGCATGCCGGAAGGTGCCGCATAATGGATCTCTCCTACCTTCCGCAGATCGCACTGAGCGGGATCGGCATCGGCTGCATCTACGGGCTGATCGGGATCGGCTTCTGCGTGATCTACAATGCCAGCGGCATCGTGAATTTCGCGCAAGGCGCGTTCGTGATGCTCGGTGGCATGATCACGCACACGATGCTGCACCGCTATGGCGTTCCGATGATCGCCTCGGCCGCGATTGCCATCGCCGCCGTCTCGCTCGCGGGCATCGTGATCGAGCGTGTCGTCGTGAGGCCGCTCTGGAACCGCAATGCCACGATGTTCGTGATGATCCTCGCAACGCTCGCGGCGCAGATCGTGATCGAACGCTCGACGCTGATCGTCGCGGGCGACCAGCCACGCACGCTCCCCGCCTTTACGGACCTGCCGCCGATGATGCTGGGCGGCCTTGCGGTGAGCTACCAGTTTCTCTGGATTGTGGCGGCGTCGCTCGCGACCGTTGCGGCGCTCGCGCTGTTCTTCAAGACCACGCTGGTCGGCAAGGCCATGCGCGCCTGCGCGATCAACCGCGAGGCCGCCGCGCTGCAGGGCATCCCGGTGTCGCGCATGCTCGCGCTGTCCTTTGCGCTGAGTGCGGCGCTCGGCGCCATTGCCGGCATCCTGATCACGCCGACGCAATACACCGCCTTCAATGTCGGTGTGCCCTTTGCCATCAACGGCTTCATTGCCGCCATCGTCGGAGGATTCGGGCGCCCGCTCGGCGCCTTCGTCGGCGGCATCATGCTCGGCCTCGCACAGGCGATCGCGATCGTCGTGTTCGGCGCGGGCTTCAAGAATGTCGCGGCGCTGTCGGTGCTTCTGCTGTTCCTGTTCGTGCGGCCGAGCGGTATCTTCGGCTCGGCCAAATGAGAGAATGTGAATCTTCACCGAAAGGACGATGCCATGTCCCTGCACAAGATCGACTGGAACGCGATTCCCTGGACGCCGGTGCGGCCGGGCGTCGAGCGCAAGGCCTTCTCGGGCAATGGCGCAACCGTGGCGCTGCACCGGCTGATGCCGGGCCACGAGCCGAGACCGCACAGCCATGAGCACGAGCAGATTGCCTACATTCTTGCCGGCACGCTGAAATTCTTTGTGGGCGGGGAGGAGCACATCCTGGGTCCCGGCGGCCTGCTCGTGATCCCGTCCAATGTGGAGCATTGGGGCGAGGTGGTCGGCGACGAGCCGGTGCTCAATCTCGACGTGTTCACGCCGCAGCGTCCGGAATACGATCCCGGCCCGTGAGGGAAGGCCCCGGGAGCCGCCGCGACGCCCGACGCCGCGATGCGCGATGGCGCTACTCCAGCTCGGAGAGGGCGGTCGGGCCGCTGCCCGGAGTGATCAGCATGGGGGGCTGCATCACGTCTCTTGCTGTCGCACGCCACGTGACTATCCTCTTTCGCCGGACAGGGCGGTCGCGAGGCCATGAGATTACTCAAACGCCTGCTTCAGCGTCTGCTGGTTCTCGTGATCGGTGTCGTCACCGCCTGGCTGATCGTCTTCGTGGTATTCGAGAATGCAGACCGCAGGTTGCCGTGGTTTCTGGCCTTGCTCGTCACCTATGGAATCGCAGCCTATGTCATTCTCCCGCGCGCGATTCGCATGGGCCTCAAAATTCTTCAGCGCAAGTCGGTGCCGAGCTACACGATCACGGGCGACGGATTGCCCGGCGATCCTGTCAACATCGCGCTGATCGGCACGCTTCACGAGCTCCGATCCGCATTCGCCACCCTTGGCTGGTCGGAAGCCGACCGTCTGGGTCTGGCCAGCTCGTGGCGCATGGTCCGAGCCTTTGTGCTGAATTCGCCCTACCCGACGGCGCCGTTCAGCACGCTCTATCTTTTCGGACGGCGCCAGGATATCGGCTTCCAGAAGGCGATCGACAACAGCCCGCGCAAGCGTCACCATGTCCGGTTCTGGGCGTTGAGTCTCGATCGCGCCGAGAAAACGATCGGATCAGTCGGCTTCTGGCTCAACACGGACCGGCCGCCGGAAGACGAACGTGTCGTATGGGTCGGAGCCGGCACGAAGGATACGGGGATTTCGCTGACCCGGCTCACTTTCCAGATCACCCACGCCACGGATTCGGATACGAATCTTGAGCGGGATTTCATCATCGCCGAGCTGAGCAAGCATGGCGTCATTGCCGCCACGAGACAATACCGATCCGGCGAGATTCTGCCCGCCAAACGGGTCAACCATTACATCACGGATGGCGATATCACCATTGCCGATCTGGTCGCGGACCGCACGGGTCCGCGTCCCGCTTGACGCCGAAGGGCAGGCGGGCGTCAGCAGGGCGGGCTGCAGGAATGCAAAGCTGTCGCGGCCCGCGCGCCAACCGGCGTGATCCACTGAACGCCCCTGATCGCCGTCCAGTGGATCATATGCGGCAGATCACCAATGGCGGCGCACATAAACCCGCCGCGGTGCGTAATAGCGCACAACGGCACGTCGCGGCGCGTAATAGGGCGCATATCGCACATAGCGCCACGGTGCGTAATATCTCGGCGCGTAATAGACCGGAGCGGGATAGGCGTAGCCGTAATAGGGGTAAGCGTATCCGCCGTAATATCCATACCCGCCATAATAGGCGGGGGCATAGCCGTAGCCGCCATAATATGCGCGAGCGCTGCCGGCGATGAGTGCAGCGCCGACCACGCCCGCTGCGATGCCGGCACCGACCCAGCAGCCCCTGCATCCTGCTTCGGCTCTGGTCGGATGGGCTACCGTCGCGACGGTCACACTCGCCGCGACTGCAATGGCCAGGGCAATCTTGCGCATGATCTCCTCCATGTCTGGGACATCCATTCGAAGGACAGGCGCCACCAAGCGATGTCCATGCCAGCCTGCGGCGTCCGGAGCAGCGATCCGCGATCTGCTCATGATACGCCAAGCTGCGTCGAAATGAAATCTCCTGCCAGCAGCGCCGACGCCGCCGGAGCCGCGATCGGGTCTTTCCGTCAGCCGATGCGCGAGCGAGACAAAGCGGGAGTGACGGCGGAAGCGTCAGTGTCCGCCGAAAACCAGCGTCTTTACCGGAAGCAGCAGCGCCTGCACGCGCAACAGGAGCGCGTGAACCATCGCCGTTGCATCCACGATGTGGAGATAGAGCCACGTCGCAAGTCCGAGCTGTTCGCTGGTCAGGCGGTCATGGTTGCTCGTGTAGATGTTTGCGATGCAACTCGATCCCGGAACCACGCCATCCATTCCGCCTTCGAAAAGCGGCTTGAGGAAGACGAGAATCGTTCCCGGCGCTCCCAGCCGCTGGACTTCGATGAGCTGCTCGCCAGTCCGGACCTGCCCGGTCGCGATGGCGTCCTGAACATCGATCACCACCAGCGGGATGATCGACATCGGCTTGGACACGCAGGTTGCCTCGCCCACGAGTCCGACCTTCAGAACCTGGCCCTCGATCTGTCCGAAGCCGGCCTGCAGCTGCGCCCGACCGGCCTCCGCCGGAATGAGAACGCCCGCCGGCCGCATCAGCGGATTGACGATGTCTCCGACGCGCAACACGAACTGCTCGATGCGTCCGTCGACGCCGGCATACACGGTAGTCTTGCGAAGCGCGATCTCCGCCTCTTCGAGGGAGGATCGTGCGGTCTCTCTTTGCGCCGGAAGAAGCGTCGTGACGCGCGTCTCGGCTGCAAGCCGCGAGGCTTCGGTTGCCTCCACCGCCGCGCGGCGGCCCCTGGCGGCGACCTCGAGCTGTTCGATCTCGCGGAAGGCGACGTTGCCGGGATTGCGGCGATAGAGCTCCTGCTTGGTGCGCAATTCGTCGAGCGCCTGCTGCTCCGCGCTCTTGGCCTGTCCGATCTGGGCATCGGCGGCGGCGAGATCGGCGCGCGCCATCTGCAGATTTGCGTCGATTTCCGCGATGCGGCGCTGTGCCGTGTCCACGGCTGCGCGCTGCGCGGAATTGTCGAGCTTGAAGATCGGGTCTCCCTTCCTCACCGTGTCGGTCAGGTCGACGAAAATCTCGCTCACGCGGCCGCTCGTTTCCGGCAGGATCGGAATGGCGCGGAACATCGACGTCACGGAGGTCGAGGAGGGATGATAGTAAAAGATGATGGTGATCAGCGTCACCGTCAGCATGAAGCAGGCGGTGATGCCCCAGCGCAGTTCGTACCAGACCGAGAACAAGGTGATCTCCCGCCCGATGCGCTTGCCCTGAACGAAGCGCCGGTAGAGGAAGTCTGGAAGAACCGTGAGGATCGAGCAGAGAACCAGCTCAAGCATGACATCAGCCCGCTTTCTCGGTGGGATGTGTCGCGATCACGGGGCGCTGCAGCTCCGACTCCTCGGGCGGCGGCGTGCCGGAGAGCTTTTCCAGGGAGACCGCCATCCTGTTCAGAGGGGTCTTGAAGTCCGGCAGGTCGATCAGCGCGAGCACGAGGCCGATGATCCAGAAGATGTGCATGTGGGTGAACAGGGAGATCAGGCCGAGAACCGCCACGATCTCGAACTGAAGCTTCTTGTGGCCGAGTCGTTCGGGAAGCGAATGGAGCCAGAAGAAGAGCACGCCGAGCAGGAGAATCGTTCCGATCACCAGGATGACCGTGATGACGAACAGAATGTCGGTCTGGCCGGGGGCGGTGACGAACCACGGCAGGTGGTGAGCTGACGCCGCGGACTCGGTTGCAGCCATCGCGAATTCTCCTTGAGCACACAGCCATCCGCCAGGCGACCGGCCAATTGAAGATACATAAATGCTCCGTGGCCGCAATGCGCAGCCGCATCCTCCGCCCGATGCGGCGTCCTTCGCGGTCCGTTCCGGGGAAACCGTCTGGCCCGGGTCGATTTTGCCGGGCAACCAGACATTGCGAGGGGGCGGGGGCGCGGATACTGGAAATGTGTCGCGGCGGATGCGGCCGCTTCCTGACAAGCCGCCATGCCCGAACGCCGTCGAATGGCGAGGCGCCGCCGGCGGGATCGCGACAGGCCGGCTAAACCTTTGGATATGCGGCCGATCCGAAATTGTCGGAGACAGCGCCGGCATGGACAATTGAATGGCGGGCGGAGCTGCCTCGGGGGAGGGCCGCGATCAATGCTTGTTCGCTGCCGGGCTCAGTTCAAGCGAGCGCCGCAAGACTTCGAATATGACCGCCGTCGACCAGCCAAAAAGCAGAATGCCGTTCATGGCGGTGATCGGTCCGAGCAGCTGCCACTGTGCGACGGGTGTGATGTCTCCGTATCCAAGCGTCGTGTAGTTGACGAACGCGAAATAGACCAGACCGCTCCCCTCGGGCGCCGCTCCCACGATCGCGTAGATCGTCGCCCAGACAAGAACCTCGATGGCGTGCGCAGCCATCAGCACGGAAACGACCGCGATCATGACGCCGGCGATGTACACGGATCGGTGCGAAACACGGAGGGCCGAAGCGGTCTGGGCCGCCTGAATCACGAGCGTCATGATGAGCGCATGGATTGCAATATTGCAGATCGCAGCCGAACCGCCCACCAAAGCTTGTCTCAGGAAATCCATGGACGGGCGCAGGAGCCGTTGGCGTCGCGATCGTGTGGGTAAGTTGAACGAATTGGGCGGAAAGGGCAACACTCGCCCGAACGGAACGGTGCCGCGATGCTGAAATACCTTCCGCCGGTCACCTGGCTGCTCGGCTATCGCTTCGAATGGCTGCCGCGCGACATCGTGGCCGGCGTAACGCTCGCCGCCTATGCCATTCCCGTATCGCTCGCCTATGCCGGTCTGGCGGGCTTGCCGCCGCAGGTCGGCATCTATGGCTATCTGCTCGGCGGTCTCGGATATGCGTTGCTTGGATCGTCCCGGCAGATTGCCATTGGCCCGACATCGGCAATCTCGCTGATGATCGCCGCCAGCGTCGGAGCAATGGCGGGCGGAGACCTTCAGCAATATGCGCAAATCGCAAGTTTCACCGCGCTCGCTGTCGCAGCGATATGCATGGTGGCATGGCTGCTTCGACTCAGCGTCGTCGCGCTGCTCATCAGCGACTCGATTCTGGTCGGGTTCAAGATCGGCGCGGGATTGACGATTGCGGCGACCCAGCTTCCGGGCCTGCTCGGCGTGCCGGGGGGCGGCCACAATTTCCTGGAGCGTCTCTATCTGCTCGGAGGGCAGCTCGGCGACACGCAGTCCCTGATAGTCGCTATCGGCGCGTCCGCCCTGGGTGTTCTGATGCTGGGCGATCGGTGGATGCCGGGGCGTCCCGTCGCGCTTGCGGTTGTGGCCATTGCAATCGCGTGCGCCACCTGGCTCGGCTGGCCGGCGCAGGGGGTGCCGGTAACAGGCGAGATACCAGCGGGGCTGCCAAGTTTCGCGGTCCCGCAATTCGGATTGAGAGAGGTGGAGGGAGTTTTTCCGCTGGCTGCCGGGTGTTTCTTGCTTGCCTATGTCGAAGGCGTGTCAGCGGGCCGCGCGTTCGCAGCCAAGCATGGATATGCCCTCGACATGCGCCAGGAATTTCTGGGCGTCGGCGCGGCCAATCTGGCTGCCGCCCTCGGGCATGGCTATCCGGTCGCCGGCGGGCTGTCGCAGTCGGCGGTAAACGACAAGGCCGGCGCGAAAACGCCGCTTGCGCTCGTATTCGCTTCGATCACGCTCGCTCTCTGTCTTGTCTATTTTGCAAGCCTGATCGAAAACCTGCCCAAGGCCGTGCTCTCGGCGGTCGTGCTGACGGCTATCGTGAGCCTGTTCGATTTCCGTGCCCTCGCGCACATGTGGCGCGTGAGTCGGATCGACTTCTATGCGGCCTCGATCGCTCTCGCCGCTGTGTTGCTGCTGGGCATTCTCAACGGCATTCTGCTGGCCTCGCTTGCATCCGTGGCCCTGCTGCTCGCGCACGCGTCGCGGCCCCATGTCGCAATTCTCGGCCGCGTTCCCGGAACCCAAAGCTTCTCGGATATGGAGCGAAATCCGGATAACGAGCCGCTTCCAGGGGCGATTGTGGTCAGGCCGGAGGGCTCGCTCATCTATGTCAATGCCGCAGCCGTTTCCAAGGCGGTGCAGGACCGCCTGGCGGGATCGTCTCGGTCGCCGGTTCGCCTGCTGATCTGCGATCTGTCCGCATCGCCCTTCATCGATCTTGCGGGGGCGCGCATGCTGCATGACCTGCATGCCGATCTCGCCGCTCGCGGCATCGTCTTTCGAATTGTCGGTGCGCACAGCTATGTGCGCGACTTTCTGCGCGCCGACGGCCTCAGCGACAAGATTGGCGGCATCGACCGCACGATCACGATTGAAAGCCTGACCGGCGGCTCGCGGTGAGAGCGCCAGCGCCCATGGGTGCGACCCGATTGAAGCCGCCATTCGGAGCCATGCGTCATCGCGCATGGACTCATCGGTGAGGCACGGCACCCGTGCGCCGGATCGACCGCGTTTCGGCTACGGGTTCGCCGCCGGCGGGCGGGCCATCGCCTCGGTTGCCTTCGACTCGAAGGCGAACCACTGCCTCGCCTTGACCTCCTTGGCGAGGTCCTTGTCGATATAGGGGCCGATCAGACGCCTGAAGGCATCGCCGATATAGTTGTATTCGTAGGCGCAATGATCGGCCCGCGATTTCGTCAGCTTTCCGCGCTCGATCGCGTCGGCATAGAGTTTCGGGTCCTTGCCATAGGCCATGCAGAGGCGATTGAAATAGCGCTTCGCCGGCAGCGAATGCCGCCCGGCATATTCCGCGAGCGCGGGGGCCCGTTCCTGTTCCTTCTGCGCGTCCGCTCCGAAGACGAGGGAGGAACCGACGATCAGCCGCCGGGCGTCCTCATCCGGGAACTGGAGCGTCAGGAACGTCGCGATATAGTCCGCTCCGTCTTCTTCGCTGCCGAGCAGCGGGATATCCAGCAGCTGGAAGATGCCGTGACCGACCTCGTGCAGGAAGACATCGACCGTCGGGCCGATGATCGCGTCGCGAGGATTCAGCCCGGCTCTTTTTTGCTTCGGCGTATTCTGCAAAATCCAGTCGAAATACTCGTAACAGACGGTGATGACATTGCGGTAGAAATGCGCGTTCACCTTGCCGTCGCAGCCCTTGATCTCGAGCTTCACGGGATTCGGCAGATACAGTGGCGAGAGGAAGGCCTGCACTTTCTCCAGCAATTGCCGGTCGCGCGCGAATTCGTAGATCCGGTTGTGCTTCTTGTCCTGCGGCGGGACGTATTCGATGGTGAATTGGTTCGTCTTCAGTCCTTTGGGAAACTTGAGCGCATTGTTGTCCGCCCTCGCGGGGTCAAGCTCCTTCTGGCCGAGTTTGGTCAAGTCCTGCCAGCTTGGCGGAGAGCTCGCCTGGTTGGCGGGCCCGGTATCGCTGCGCTGGTTGGCGGGCCCGGTATCGCTGCGCTGGTTGGCGGGCCCGGTGTCGCTGCGCTGGTTGGCGGGCCCGGTGTCGCTGCGCTGGTTGGCGGGTCCGGTGTCGCTGCGCTGGTTGGCGGGCCCGGTGTCGCTGCGCTGGTTGGCGGGCCCGGTGTCGCTG
>JACAEG010000180.1 GCA_013388965.1 Pseudorhodoplanes sp.
GCCCAAGGCCGGCTGACGGGGATCGGCGATGGACCTTCGCTTCACGCCCGAGGAAACCGCTTTCCGCGACGAGGTCCGCGCCTTCATGCGAAGCGCGCTGCCCGACCCGATCCGCCGCAAGATGATCGAGGGCCGCCGTCTCGCGCGCGACGATTATGTCGTCTGGCAGCGCATCCTCAACGCCAAGGGCTGGGCGGTGCCGCACTGGCCGGTGCAATGGGGCGGCACGGGCTGGGACCCGATCCGCATCTACCTGTACCGTGACGAGCTGCAGCAGGCGCCCGCGCCGGAGCCGCTGCCCTTCGGCGTGAACATGGTCGGGCCGGTGATCGCGACCTTCGGCAACGAGGCGCAGAAGCGGCGATTCCTGCCGCGCATCGCCAATCTCGACGACTGGTGGTGCCAGGGCTTCTCCGAGCCGGGCGCAGGATCCGATCTCGCCTCGCTCAAGACGACGGCGCGGCGCGAGGGCAGTCACTATATCGTCAACGGGCAGAAGACCTGGACGACGCTCGCGCAATATGCCGACTGGATCTTCTGTCTTGTGCGGACCGACCCTGCCGCGAAGAAGCAGGAAGGCATTTCGTTTCTTCTGATCGACATGAAGTCGCCGGGCGTCACCGTGCGGCCGATCCGGACCATCGACGGCGGAGCCGAGATCAACGAGGTCTTCCTGGACGATGTGAAGGTGCCGGTCGAAAACCTGATCGGCGAGGAGAACAGGGGCTGGGACTATGCCAAGTTTTTGCTCGGCAAAGAGCGCATGGGTATCGCGCGCATCGGAATCTCCAAGGCGCGGCTGCGCCGCCTGAAGGAGCTGGCTGCGCTCGAAATCGTCGACGGCCGGCCGATGATCGAGAACGAGCGCTTCCGCATCAGGATCGCCGCGGTCGAGGTCGAGCTGAAGGCGCTGGAAATGACGCAATTGCGCGTCGTGGCGCGCGCCCGCAACGGCAACGACGGCAAGCCCGATCCCGCCTCCTCCATTCTCAAGATCAAGGGTTCGGAACTGCAGCAGGCGATCAGCGAATTGCTGCTGGAACTGGTCGGACCCTACGCGCTGCCCGACCAGATGCCGCACGACGACGCCGCGCGCTGGAACGAACCGTCCGTCGGCCCCGACTGGGCGGGCACGCTCGCCCCGCATTACTTCAACTGGCGCAAGGTCTCGATCTATGGCGGTTCGAACGAGATCCAGAAGAACATCATTGCGAAAGCGATCCTGGGGTTGTGATGGGAAATCGCTGTCGCCATTCACAGTCATCCCTGGGCTGGTCCCGGCCGTGACGGCGGAGTGAACGGCATGGATTTCGAACTCTCCGGCGAGCAGCGCCTTCTGAAGGACTCGATCGAGCGCCTGATGGCGGATCGCTACACGTTCGAGGCGCGCAACCGCTTCATGGCGGAGGCGGACGGCTTCAGCCGCGATCTGTGGCGGCATTATGCGGAGCTCGGCCTGCTCGGCTTGTCGTATTCCGAGGAGCATGGCGGCATCGGCGGCGGGCCGGTCGAGACCATGATCGTGATGGAGGCCTTCGGACGCGCGCTCGCCCTCGAGCCTTACCTCGCGACCGTCGTTCTGTCCGGCGGGCTGATCGATGCCGGCGGCAACGCCGCCCTCCGCGACGACCTCCTTCCGCGCATTGCCAGCGGCGAAATGCGCCTCGCCTTCGCGCATGCCGAGCGGCAGGCGCGCTATTGCCTCTCGGATGTCGCGGCGACCGCACGCCAGGATGGAACCGGCTACATGCTCGAAGGCGCCAAGACGCTGGTGCTGCACGGAGACAGCGCCGACCGGTTCGTCGTCTCTGCACGACTGTCGGGAGATCGGCGCGACGAGGCGGGCATCGGGCTGTTCCTCGTCGATGCCGGAGCGACGGGCCTGTCGCGCCGCGGCTATCCGACCGTCGACGGCCTGCGCGCCGCCGAGCTCGCGCTCGACGGCGTGCGTGTGTCGTCAGAGCGCGTCATCGGCACGCCGGGCGAGGCGTTTCCGCTGATCGACCGCGTTGTCGCACGCGCCATCGCTGCGATCTGCGCCGAGGCAGTTGGCGCGATGGAGGTTCTCCACGGATTGACGGTCGATTACCTGAAGACTCGCAGGCAATTCGGCAAGCCGATCGGCGATTTCCAGGTGCTGCAGCATCGCGCCGCCGAAATGCTGGTGGCGCTGGAGCAGGCGCGCAGCATGGCCATGTTCGCGGCCATGATGGCCGACGATCCCGACGCCGCCGCGCGCCGGCGCGCCATCTCCGCCGCCAAGGTGCAGATCGGCCATTCCGGGCGCTTGATCGGCCAGCAGGCAATCCAGTTGCACGGCGGCATCGGCATGACGATGGAATACAGTGCCGGCCACTATTTCAAGCGCTTGACAGCGATCAATACGCTGTTCGGCGATGCCGACCATCATCTTTTGCAACTTGCCCGCATGGATGGCGGGCTCATCGCAGCGTGACACCCATGCCCTTCGACATGTCTCCCCGCACCCGCGAATTGTCCGAGCGGCTCAAGGCCTTCATGGCCGAGCATGTCGTTCCCGCCGAGCCGGTCTTCGAGCGCCAGCTGGAGGAGCGCGGCCGCTGGGAGCAGCCGCCGGTGATGGAGGAATTGAAGGAGAAGGCGCGCGCCGCCGGCCTGTGGAACCTGTTCCTGCCGAAACGGCATTATCCCGACGCCCTGACCAATCTCGAATATGCGCCGTTGTGCGAGATCATGGGCCGCTCGCCGATCGGCGCGGAGCCGTTCAACTGCTCGGCTCCCGATACCGGCAACATGGAGACGCTGATCCTTTATGGCAGCGAGGAGCAGAAGGCGCGCTGGCTGAAGCCCTTGATGGCGGGAGAAATCCGCTCCTGCTTCGCGATGACGGAGCCAGGCATTGCGTCGTCCGACGCCACCAACATCCGCGCCGAAATCCGCCGCGACGGCGACGACTATGTCATCAACGGTCGCAAATGGTGGACCTCGGGCGCGATGGACAAGCGCTGCAGGATCGCGATCGTCATGGGGCAGACCGACCCGGCCGCTCCGAAACACGAGCGGCAATCCATGATCCTCGTCCCAATGGACACGCCAGGCGTGAATATCGTGCGCCCGCTCACGGTGTTTGGCTATGACGACGCCCCGCACGGCCATGCGGAGGTCGTCTTCGACAATGTGCGCGTGCCGGCCGCAAACATCCTGCTTGGCGAGGGCCGCGGTTTTGAGATCGCCCAGGGCCGGCTCGGCCCGGGACGCATTCACCATTGCATGCGCATGATCGGCATCGCCGAACGCGCGCTCGAGACGCTGTGCCAGCGCGCCCTGTCCCGCAGCACCTTCGGCAAGGCGATCGCCGATCACGGCGTCACCCGCCACTGGATTGCGGAATCGCGCATGGAAATCAACCAGGCGCGCCTGCTCACCTTGCAGGCGGCAAAGCGCATGGATGAAGTCGGCAACAAGGCCGCGCGCGCCGAGATCGCGATGATCAAGGTCGTCGCGCCGAACGTGGCGCAAAAGGTGGTCGATCGCGCCATTCAGGTCTGCGGCGCGGCCGGCGTTTCGCAGGATTTCCACCTCGCCTATGCCTTCGCGCGCGCCCGCGCGATCCGCCTCGCCGACGGGCCGGACGAGGTGCATCGCGAAACAATTGCGAAGCTGGAATTGAAGAAATTCGCGGCCACAAGCCCGAACGCGCGATAGGTCGGGTCAGGGCGCTCCCTGCAGGGCGCCGCGATCGCGCATGCCAGTCGCCTTCTGGAATCGCCGCAGCGCGATCTCGATCGCGCGGTTGAAGGGCAGCCGCGCCGCCTTCTGCCACCATCCCGGATAGCGGTAACGGACGATCTTCAGTCCTTCGGCCTGCAGCCACACCAGCGTCACGAGAGCCACAAAAAACCAGGCCAGATAGTGATATCGGGGCGTGGCGATATAGAACAGGCCGACGCACAACTGCGCGATTGCCGCCACCGCGATCAGCCGCAGCCACGGATCGAAGCGATTGCGCAGCGCGACATATACCGCGATGACGATCGCCGCGACATTGATCGGCGCCATGATCGCAAGCTCGGATGGGCCCATCAGCCATTTCAGCAGATGGAGGGCCGCGCGCGCGACCGGTTCGCTGATGAGGTTGAGATGGAGAAGGTCTGCGGCGGCGGCCGCATAGGCCGACGGCGGCATCACGAAGACCAGCGGATGGGTCGAGTTCGCGCTGAACAGGACATATGCGCCGCCGAAGTACCAGTTGTGCAGCGGCATCAGGAGCACCGGCGCGAAACCGACACACAATCCGGCCAGCCGGACCCATTGCCTGAAATAGAGAGCCGCGAGAGCGGCGCCGCCCAGCA
>JACAEG010000110.1 GCA_013388965.1 Pseudorhodoplanes sp.
GGCCAATGCCGCGCGCGGACGGCGGATGGCGGCAAGCCGCGCCGTGCAGCCGCAAATTCCGGCGGCGGCCGCTGCGTCCCCGGCGGCGGAGAAGGCTGCCGCCATCGCACAGGCGCCGAAGCTTGCAGCGGGTGAACTTCTTACGCTCTTCCAGGACAGCAAGGGCGACGTGCGGGGGCTCTTCACCGGCGCCGGGCGCGTTCGCGGCGGTTAAGAAATTCGAAACAATCCCAAAGATTTATGGTGAACCATTTATTAAGGCCGGGGCGCTAGTTTCGTATCCAGGAGCTGCCATTCATGCGCTCCGCTGCGTGGAAGGCCCGATGATCGTTCGTCAGTTTCTGCAATGGGTGCGCAATGCGACCGCGGCCGAGCGGGCGGAAGCCACAAGCGCCTTGGCGCGGGCCTATCTCTACTCCGATCTCAGCTCCGACGACCGCGCCGCCGCCGAAGGCGCGATGATCATGCTGCTCGACGATCCCTCTCCGCTGGTGCGCCATGCGCTGGCGGAGGCGCTGGCCTCGAGCCAATGCGCGCCGCCGTCGGTCATTCTCGCGCTTGCCTCCGACCAGAGCGAGATCGCGGGCGTCGTGCTCGAACGCTCGCCGCTGCTGCTCGATGCCGACCTTGTCGATCTGGTCGCGACCGGCGGCCATGCCGCGCAGGCCGCGATCGCGCAGCGCCCGATGCTGCAGGCGGCGGTCGCCGCGGCGCTCGCCGAAATCGGCTCGGCCGAATCCTGCCTGCTGCTGGTCGAGAATGCGAGCGCGGAGATCGCGCCGTTCTCGATCGACCGCATCGCGCAGCGGTTCGGCAGTCTCGGCGTGTTCCGCGAGGCGCTGCTGGCGCGCGACGACGTTCCCGCCTCGACGCGACAGACCCTGATCGCGAAGCTCTCCGAAACGCTGGCCGATTTCGTGGTGGCCCGCTCCTGGCTGGCGCAGGATCGTGCCGACCGCATCGTCAGGGAAGCCTGCGAGAAGGCGACCGTGACGCTCGCGGCCGTCGCGCCGGTCTATGAGGTCGGCGGCCTCGTGCGGCATCTGCGCGAAAGCGGGCAATTGACGGCGGGGCTCATCCTGCGCGCGCTGCTGTCCGGCAATCTCGTGCTGTTCGAGGAGGCGCTGGCCGATCTCGCGGACCTGCCGCCGTCGCGCGCGGCCGGCCTGATCCACGATCGGCGCGGTGCCGGCTTCGGCGCTCTCTATCGCAAGGCGGGCCTGCCGGCCTCCGCCTATCCGGCCTTCGAGGCGGCGCTCTCGGCCATGCACGAGGACGGATTCGTGGCGGAGATTGGCGGCGCGACGCGGCTCAGGCGCCGCATGGTCGAGCGCGTGCTCACGAGCTGCGAGAATGCGGCGGCGGGCGAGATCGAGCCGCTGGTCACGCTGCTGCGGCGTTTCGCGACCGAGGCCGCGCGCGAGGAAGCGCGTCTGTTCTGCGACGAGCTCGTCAACGGTGTTGCGCCGGCCTGCGGCGGGCGCGGCACGTATTATGACGAGTACGAGGAGCGGCTGGTGGCGTAGCTCCCGGCGCGCGAACCTGTCGACCGCCGCTTGCTATCGCGATTGGATCGTCTGCCGACCCGCCCCGCGAAAGACGGGGACCCGGAAATCCATTGCTGGATTCCCGCTTGCGCGGCAATGAAAGGAAGAGCGGCAGTCAGGCCGCGTCGGGTGCCGTCGGCGGCGCCTTGATGACGGCAAGCACCTCCGGCCGGTGCATGTTCTCGCGGCTGAGGAAATCGTCGGTCACCGCGCGCAGCCGTTTTGTCAGCACATTCGCGATCTCGCGCGCGTCGGGGCGGGCGTTCTCGCGGACCATCGCGCGGATGGCATCGACATGCTGGTCGATCAGCTTGACCGGGATGCGGGAAGGGTCGGGCGAATGCTCGAGCACGCGGCACAGGCTGTCGGCCGCGGGCGCACAGAGCGGATAGCCGAAGGTCGCCGCATCGCCCTTGATGTCGTGCGCGGAGTGAAACAGCTCGTCGAAATTCTTCTTGGTGAAGCCTTCGGTCTTGACCTGCCTGCGCGCGGCATCGAGCCGCTCGCATTCGTCCATCATCCACTTTCCGAATTCGCTCGACAATTGCGCGAGCGCTTCCTCGGCGCGCGCGACCGGATCCTCGCCGGGCATCGCCACGCTGACGCGCGACACCGCCTTCGAGAGCTTGTTGACGGGCCGGATGATCTCGTGATCGGCATAGGTCGCCGTCGCGGGCCGGTCTTCTTTTTGATTTGCCATTCTCGCCTTGCTCCTGTTCTCAGCCGGGTGACCTGGCCTTGTCGCCGAGCGTCTGGGTCTTGTCGATGAGCGCCTGCGCCTTGAACATGTCTGCCTTCCCGCCCTTGCGGCGTTCCGGCCCGACATAGTTCGGGTTGGAATTGCGCCGCCGGTCGGGTCCGAAATACGTCTTGGTCTTCACAAATGGCCGCGGATTGGCGACCACATTGAGAATTCGCTGATACAGCCCCTTCGCCGACAGCGGCTTGGCGAGAAATTCGGTCACGCCGGCGTCGCGCGCGGCCATCACACGCTTTTTCTCCGAATGTCCGGTTAACATGATGATCGGAACGAACGGGTTCGCATTGGCGCCGGGCTGGCGGATCATCTGGGTGAGTTCGAGTCCGTCGAAGATCGGCATTGCCCAATCGGTAATCACGATATCGGGCATGTGATGGGTGAAGGCCTCGAGGCCGGTGGCGCCGTCCTCCGCCTCATAGACTTCCCGCGCGCCGTAGCCGTGCAGCAGCGTGCGCACGATCCGGCGCATATGCGCGTTGTCGTCGATGACGACAAAGCGCAGGCGGTTGAACTCGATGCGTATCATATCGCTCCGCGCGCATGGAGGCGCGCCCGTATCCCGGCATCAGCGTAGGCTGACGGCCGTTAAGGAACGGTTTACGATAATTTTCGGCGGGCCCCTCACGGGCGGGAGGGCGCGAAGCCCTTCAATACCCGAACTGCTCGCGCAGGATGCGCTCGTCCAGGCTGTGGCCGGGATCGAACAGCATCTGCATCGTGATGTCGTGGTCCATGCGGATGTCGACGCTGGTCACGTCGCGGACCTCGTCGTGGTCGGCGACTGCGGCGACCGGCCGCTTGCCCGGATCGATGGCCTCGATGGTCACGCGCGCCCGGTCGGGCAGCAGCGCGCCGCGCCAGCGGCGGGGTCGGAACGGGCTGATCGGGGTGAGGGCGAGGAGCGGCGCGTCGATCGGGATGATCGGGCCCTGGGCGGAGAGATTGTAGGCGGTGGAGCCCGCGGGCGTCGCGACCAGCGCGCCGTCGGCGACGAGCTCGGCGAGCCGCTCCTTGCCGTCGATCAGGATGCGCAGCCGCGCCGCCTGGTAGCTCTGGCGGAACACCGAAACCTCGTTGATGGCGTAATGCTCGTGCCGCTTTCCCGCGCGGTCGGTCGCGCACATGATCAGCGGGTGGATATTCGCGATCTTGGCGGCGGCAAGCCGTTCCTTCAGGCGCCTGTCGCTGAACTCGTTCATGAGAAATCCGACGGTGCCGCGATGCATGCCGTAGATCGGCTTGCCCGATTTCATGAAGCGATGCAGGGTCTGCAGCATCAGCCCGTCGCCCCCGAGCGCGACGATCACGTCAGCCTCGGCGGGCGTGGCTTCGCCATAGCGCTTGACGAGGCGCGCGCGGGCGGAGAGAGCTTCCGGCGTGTCGCTGGCGACGAACGCCATCCGCTCGAAGCGTGCGGGGCTTTTCATGCGGCATCGCCCGGATGATCGTCCCGGCCGCTGCGGCGGACAGGACAAGGGAACGGAACATGGAACGCGCGGTGTTCGTCTATACGACCTGGCCCTCGCTTGTCGAGGCGGAGGAGGCCGGCCGCTCCATCGTGCAGAAACATCTCGCCGCTTGCGTTAACATCCTGCCCGGCATGGTGTCGCATTACTGGTGGGAAGGACAGCTCGAGCGCGGGGAGGAGGTCGTGATGATCTTCAAGACCCGCGCCTCGCTCGCCCACAGGGTGAGCGAGGAGGTGAAGGCGCAGCATCCCTATGCGACGCCCGCAATCGTGGTACTGCCCGTGGAGAGCGTCGAGCGCAGCTATCTCGGCTGGCTGATGGCGGAGACGGAACAGGCGACGGGATGACGCCGTCCGGCCGTCATCCGGAGGCGCGAAGGGGCAGGACGACCAAGCCTCGCAGGATGATCGGGCAGGCCGGGCCGTCACCCTTCGAGGGCTCGCGCCGCAGCGTGGACGACGCGCGTGATCGCGCTTTTGGCGCGGGCCCCTTCAGGGTGACGGGGCGGGCCTCGATCGCCGGCCCCTTCTTCAATAACTCGTCCTGCCCTCGACGATCGCCTCGCGCAGCAGCCGGTAATCCTCGCAATCCGTGCCGCAGATCAGGCGGATTTGCTCGAGGTGGTCCTGCGCCTTCAGCGCGTTGCCGTTTTCGAGATGCCACATCCCGTAATATTGCCAGGTGCGGGTATGGGCGGGATCGGCGGCCAGCGCCTTCTCGTACCAGACCTGCGACTGCGCGTAGCGGCCGGCCTTGCGGTGCGCGAAGCCGAGATAATTCGCGACGTCGGCATCGTCCTCCGCATCGAGCGCGGTGAAGGCCGCGATCGCTTCCTCGTACCGGCCCGCCCGCACGAGCTCGCGCGCCGCGTTGTAGCCGTCGATGAAGTCGCGCTGCGAGCGGCGCTCCTGCTTCTTCTTGTCCCTGGATTGCTTGGGAGCCGGCTTCTGGTCGGTCGTTGTCGGGGGCGGAGGAGGATTCTGAGGCAGAGCCTCGCCGCCGACGGCCGGACAATGCGAGCCCGAGCAGCAACGTCATGCCGGACAGGCCGATGCGGGGCAGGCGATGGATTTTCATGGCTGCATCCCTCGTGCTGAAAGGAGGCAATCATAGCGCGCGGCGCGAAGCGCCTGCGTCACCGCGGTGACAGCCCGCCGTCAAATCGGCGTGAAAGCAGGGCGGCCGCGCGCCCGCTTGACTCCGTTCGCCCCTGCGGCAATCATTTGATTGCGTGCTGGTTCTTCGGCGAGAGCCGAAGACGAAAGAGGGAACACGGAAAAGGCCGCGCAAGCGGTCGAAAACCGTGGCTGCCCCCGCAACTGTCAGCGGCGAGCGCCGCGCCCAATCTGTGGCCACTGGGAAACCGGGAAGGCCGGGCGCGAAGCTGAGACCCGCGAGCCAGGAGACCTGCCAGCACGGTCACCCAACCGGTGGGCGGGGCGTCCATACGGAGCGGCATTCGCAGCGGTGACACCATGACCGTTGCGAAGGCTGTGTGAGGATTTCTCCCACATTCTTCGGAAGACTTTTGGGCTGGCAGCCGCATGTCGCGGCCGCATTGCGTCAAGCGTCGTCCTTCGCGGCGGTCCGTCACGGGGACCCGGGCAACCGGGCAGCGGAGGGCTGACATGAGGGACTATGGCTACAGGCGGATTCTGTCCGCCGCGATGGTGTTGAGTGGCGTTGCGGCCGGAGGCGTTCCGGCCGCGCAGGCGCAGGTGACGCTGCCTGACCTGCACATCTCGAGCCGCCTCAGCAAGGGCGGCATTACCGGCGCATCCACGACCATCATTTCGCGCGAGGATATCGAGCGCGCGCCGCAACTGACGATCGCCGACATTCTCTCGCGCGAGGCGGGGGTGCAGACGTCGAGCTTCTATGGCGGCGTCAACGGCGCCGGCACGACCGTCGATCTGCGCGGCTTCGGGGTGACCGGGCCGTCCAATACGCTCGTCCTGATCAACGGCCGCAGGCTCAACGACTGGGATTTGCCGGGCTTCGACCTCTCCACCATCGCCAAGGAATCGATCGAGCGCATCGAGATCACGCGCGGCAATTCCGGTGCCGTGCTCTATGGCGACGGTGCGGTCGGCGGCGTCATCAACATCGTCACCCGCAGCGGCGCCGACCAGCCGAACCAGCTGCGCATCGAGGGCGGCTTCGGATCGTTCGGGATGAAGGAAAGCAACGTCATGGCGAGCGGATCGTCGGGCGGGTTCTCGGCCTTCCTGAACGGGAACGCCTTTCAGTCCGACGGCTGGCGCGACAATAACGAGCTGAGGCAGAAATCCGGCGTGGCGGATTTCCGCTGGGCCTCCGCCGAAGGCAGCGTCTATCTCAATCTTGCCGGCGACAACCAGAAGCTTCGCCTGCCCGGGCCGCGCAATGTCACGATCGGGCTCAACCAGCTCGTCAACGATCCGCGCGGCACCAACACGCCGTTCGACTATGGCGACAAGCAGGGCACGCGCGCGACCGTCGGCTTCACGCGCATGTTCGGGCCTGGCATGGAGCTGATCGTCGACGCCGGGATCCGGCAGAAGGCGCAGCAATCGGGCTTTTTCAGCCTGTTCTCCGAGGCCTTTGTGGACACCGAACTGACCACCAAGTCGCTGACGCCGCGTCTGCGCATCGACCAGCCGCTGTTCGGCCTGCCGTCGCGCATCCTGGCAGGCGTCGACGTCTACGATACCGACTATCAGCAGAACCGCAGCCTGTTCCAGCTGCTGCCGCCGATCCATCGCTACACCGCCAATCAGAAATCGCTGGCCGGCTATTGGCAGCAGACGGTGAGCATCCTGCCGACGACCGACATCTCGTTCGGCGGCCGCATCCAGAAGAACAAGACGGACGTGCAGGATGCCTACGACCCGGCCGCGCCGCAGAATTTCGCCAATCCGCAGGGAATTCCGCTCAACCAGAGCGAGGTCAACCACGCCTATCATCTGGGCGCCGAGCACGAATTGTTCACGGGAGTCACGCTGTTCGGTCGCATGGCGCAAAGCTTCCGCGTTCCCAATATCGACGAGCGGGTGGGCGCCTCGCCGGTGCTCACGATCACCGACTTCGACCTGCGCACGCAGAAATCGCACGACTATGAAGGCGGCATACGGTTCCGGTTCGGGCCGTTCGACATCCAGTCGAGCGTCTACGACATGCACCTGACGGACGAACTGCATTTCAACCCGGTCACCGGCGCCAACGTCAATCTCGATCCGACGCGCCGCACGGGCGTGGAGACGATCGCGAGCTGGCAGGTGACGCCCGACGTGCGGCTGCGCGGCAATCTCACCTATACGAACGCCAAGTTCGTGGCCGGACCGTTCTCGGGCAACGAGGTTCCGGTGGTGTCGCCGTGGACCGCGAGCGCGGGACTGTCGTGGAACATTTTCGGCCCGCAACTCGTGTTCGATGCGAACCTGCGCTATTTCAGCCAGCGCTATCTCGACGGCAACGAGATCAACGCC
>JACAEG010000013.1 GCA_013388965.1 Pseudorhodoplanes sp.
GATCGTGGTCGATCCGCCGGTGCCGGTCGATGTCCCTCCCCTGAACGGGGACGGTCGCTCGCTGTAGCGCGGCGACGGCGAGCGGGGTGGGGTCAATGCGAAGGGGACCCACAACCGATCGCGCTCTGCGCGATCGACCTCTCCCCTACGGGGGGAGGAGGAGAGCTGAGATGTGGCGCGCGACCGTGCTCACGATTTTCCCGGACATGTTTCCGGGCCCGCTGGGCCTGAGCCTTGCGGGCAGGGCGCTCGCGTCCGGCCTTTGGTCGCTCGATGCCGTCGATATCCGGAATTTCGCGACTGACAGGCATCGCTCGGTCGACGACACGCCGGCCGGAGGCGGACCGGGCATGGTGATGAAGGCCGATGTGCTGGCGCGGGCGATCGATGCTGCGGCCGCCGATCATCGCCCGCGCCTGCTGATGAGCCCGCGCGGTCTCCCGCTGACGCAGGCGCGCGTGGTCGCGCTGTCGCGGGAGGACGGCGCGGTCTTTGTCTGCGGCCGGTTCGAGGGGGTGGACGAGCGGGTGATTGCCGCGCGCGGACTCGAGGAGGTGTCGATCGGGGATTACGTGCTGTCGGGCGGGGAAATCGCCGCGATGGCGGTCATCGACGCCTGCGTCCGGCTGCTGCCGGGTGTCATGGGCGACCAGGCCTCCGGGGCGGACGAAAGCTTCGCCGATGGGCTGCTCGAATATCCGCAATATACCCGCCCGCAGACCTTCGAGGGCGTTCCGGTGCCGGAAACCCTTGTTTCCGGGGATCATGCCAAGGTCGCGGCCTGGCGCCGGGCCGAGGCCGAGAAGCTGACCCGGGAACGCCGCCCCGACCTCTGGGCCGCCTATCAGGCCCGCCGGGACCGCCGGAAGAAAGCCCCGCCGGACGGGTGACAAGCCGCCCCAATTGCATTAGAACGCCGCCAATCCTGACAGGACAGCCGGGGCCGCGCTGCGGGCGCGCCCACACGATATGCGGAGATTTCGCCCATGAACCTCATTCAGACCCTCGAAAAAGAACAGGTGGCGAAGCTCTCCGCCGGCAAGGACATTCCGGATTTCGAGCCGGGCGACACGGTCCTCGTCAATGTGAAGGTGAAGGAAGGCGAGCGCACGCGCGTGCAGGCCTATGAAGGCGTCTGCATCGGCCGTTCGGGCGCGGGCCTCAACGAGAGCTTCACCGTGCGCAAGATTTCCTACGGCGAGGGCGTGGAGCGCGTGTTTCCGCTCTATTCGCCGATGATCGATTCGATCAAGCTCGTGCGCCGCGGCAAGGTGCGCCGCGCCAAGCTCTATTACCTGCGCAGCCTGCGCGGCAAGAAGGCGCGCATCACCGAGAGCCAGGAGCGCCACGGCGGCAAGGAAGCGGCGGCCGAGGCTGCGGCGGCGGAGTGACGCCGTCCTGCGGGATGCAGCTGACCAAAGGCCGGGGCCAGCCCCCGGCCTTTTTGCATGGGCGGGCGGCGGCCGGATGGCGATTTGACACCTTCTTGACGGAGCCGCGGGTCGCTATATTGGAACGGCTATGACCTCGAAGCGAAAAGCTCCGCGCCGCATCGTGCTGCAGGACCATTGCCGCCTGCCGGGCCGGTTTTTCGGCCGGCTCTCGGCCGCCTTGCAGGCGCTTCGCTGAGCGGCGCCCGGCGCGCATCGTCTGCGCCCCATCCGCAGCCATTGTCATCGTCGCTCATCGGGATTACCGGAATCACGCCATGAAACCGCGCACGCTCTACGACAAGATCTGGGACGATCATGTCGTCCATCAGCAGGACGACGGCACCTGCCTGCTCTATATCGACCGCCATCTCGTGCATGAGGTGACCTCGCCGCAGGCCTTCGAGGGATTGCGCGCGGCCGGGCGCAAGGTGCGCGCGCCGGACAAGACGCTGGCCGTGGTCGATCACAACGTCCCGACCAGCGACCGCACGAAGCCCAATCCGGATCCCGAGAGCGCCGAGCAGATCGCGGTCCTGGCCGAGAATGTGCGCGACTTCGGCATCGAATATTACAACGAGTTCGACAAGCGCCAGGGCATCGTCCACGTCATCGGACCGGAGCAGGGCTTCACGCTGCCGGGCACGACGATCGTGTGCGGCGACAGCCACACCGCGACGCATGGCGCCTTCGGCGCGCTCGCCTACGGCATCGGCACCTCCGAGGTCGAGCATGTGCTCGCGACCCAGACGCTGATCCAGAAGAAGTCGAAGAACATGCGCGCGATCGTCGACGGCAAGCTCCCGGCCGGCGTGACCGCCAAGGACATCATCCTCGCCATCATCGGCGAGATCGGCACCGCCGGCGGCACCGGCTATGCGCTCGAATATGCCGGCGAGGCGATCCGCGCGCTCTCGATGGAAGGCCGCATGACCGTGTGCAACATGTCGATCGAGGGCGGCGCGCGCGCGGGCATGATCGCGCCGGACGAGAAGACCTTCGCCTATCTGAAGGACCGCCCGAAATCGCCCAAGGGCCACGACTGGGACCGCGCCATGCGCTACTGGGAGACGCTGCATTCGGACGACGGCGCGCATTTCGACCATGAAATCCGCCTCGATGCGGCGAAGCTCCCGCCGCTCGTGACCTGGGGCACGAGCCCGGAGGACGTGGTGTCGGTCACCGGCGTCGTGCCCGACCCCGACAAGATCGACGACGAGAACAAGCGTGCGTCCAAGAAGCGCGCGCTGGAATATATCGGGCTCACGCCCGGCACGAAAATCACCGACATCGGCATCGATCGCGTGTTCATCGGCTCCTGCACCAATGCGCGCATCGAGGACCTGCGCGAGGTCGCGCGCGTGGTCAGCGGCAAGACTGTGAACGCAAAGGTCAAGGCGATGATCGTGCCCGGCTCCGGCATCGTGAAGGAGCAGGCGGAGGCCGAGGGGCTCGACAAGATTTTCAGGGCGGCCGGCTTCGACTGGCGCGAGCCCGGCTGCTCGATGTGCCTTGCGATGAATCCCGACAAGCTCGCGCCCGGCGAGCGCTGCGCCTCGACCTCGAACCGCAATTTCGAGGGCCGGCAGGGCTTCAAGGGCCGCACCCATCTGGTGTCGCCCGCGATGGCGGCCGCCGCCGCGATCGCCGGCCATTTCGTGGACGTGCGGGAGTGGCACTGAAGGGGCTTCACCCCGCTCCGCCAAGGCAGGAAAGGCCCGCCAATGCGGCGGGCCTTTTCCTGTTGGTGTGTCCTCAGAACGAGAAGCCGAAGCTCACGCCGGGCCGGCCCCAATAGCCGTAGCGGTACGGATAGGGACGGTAATAGCCGTAATAGGGATACGGCCGGTAATAGCGCGGATAGGCATAGTAGCGCGGCGCGTAATGGTAGGGCCGGGCGTAGCGGTAGCGGTAATACCGCTTGCGGGCGCTGAATTCCGTCGCCGACGCGGCATTGGCGGGCGCGGGCCTCGCGCCGTCGCTGTCCGGCGCGGCGGACGCGGGCGCAGGCAGCGCCAGAATGAAGGCCGTCGCGGCCACGGCCGCAAAAGCGCTGAATGTCTTCATGGCTCGATCCTCCAGGCGCCCCTCCTGAGTCAAACGCACAAGGGCGCAACGGGTTTCATCCGTCTGCCCGGGTTCCGGGAACGAGGCGGTCCCGATCGGGGGCGGTCACGCCGAGCGAACGTGAACCGTCATCGCGCCGACCCTCTCGATCGTGGCTTGCAGCGTGTCGCCCGCCGCGATCGGACCGACGCCCTCCGGCGTGCCGGTGAGGATCACGTCGCCCGGCATCAGCGTGTAATAGGACGAGGCGAATGCGATCAGCCCGGGCACGTCGATCACGAGATCGCGCGTGTTGGCCTTCTGGCGCGTCTCGCCGTTGACGGTCAGATGCATGTCCAGGCCGGAGGGGTCGGGAATCTCGTCGGCGGTCACCAGCCAGGGTCCGAGCACGGTATAGCCGTCGATCGACTTGCGCAGCGAGCGCTCTTCCGGCCCGCGCACGGTGATGTCGAGGCCGATGCAATAGCCGGCGATGTAGCCGAGCGCGTCCTCCTTCTTCACGCGGTCGGCGCGCTTGCCGATCACGGCGGCGAGCTCGATCTCGTGGTCGGTGCGCCGGTCGGGATGGCGGATGGCGATGGCCTTGCTCGGTCCCTCGACCGAGCTGGTCGCCTTCAGGAACAGGCCGACGCGCTGGATTTCATGAATCTGGTTCTGGTGGTGGATTTCCGGATCGGCGTGAGCTTCCTCGAGATGCCTGAGATAGTTGACCGGCGCGGCGACGATCTTGCCGGGATTGGCGACCGGGCTGAGCAGCCTGACATCCTTGAGCGCGCGCTGCGGCGCGACGCTGGCGACCTCCTCGATCGCCTTGCGCAGCGACGGCAGCGCCTCGATGAATACGTCGTGCTCCGGGAACGGATAGCGACGGGCTTGCAGCCCGGACAAGGCGGGCGTGACATCGAGCACGTTGTCGCCGACGACCAGTCCGAGGCGATCGTCGTTGAAGCGGCACAGGCGCATGAAAAGTGCTCCGGGAGCGGATTCGTCAGGTGGAAATTCGTGACAAGGGTCAGGAAGCGAACTCGAGGGCGCGCCGCAGAATGCCATCGCGCACGAAACAGCGCACGGCGATCAGGCGTCACTGCGCCAGCAGGACCTGCCGGCAGGCCGGCGGCAGGTCGCTCATGGTCAGCGGCGGCTTCGGCTTCGGCGGCTCCTTCGGCGGCGGCGGATTCAGGATCGAGTCCTGAAACCAGTAGTCGAGCTCCTTGCCGCAGCCCTCGCCCGCGGGCGTCGGGTCCTGCTCCTTGCAGTCGGGGCTGTCCTTCGGACAGCCGATGCGGATATGCATGTGGTAGTCGTGACCCCACCACGGCCGCACCTTTCGCAGCCATGCGCGGTCGCCCCTGGCGTCGCGGCACAGCGCCTTCTTGATCGCGGCATTGACGAGGATGCGCTCGACCTCGGGCTCCTGCGCGGCGGCGCGGATGATGTTGACATGGGCAGGCGTCCAGACCTTCGGATCGACGTCGCGCTTGTCGTCGGCCACGACCTTGACGGCCGACATTTCCTCGCGCTCCTCGCGCGACAATTCGCGCCGGGGCATCGGCGTCAGCCAGACATCCGCATCGAGCCCGACCTGATGGCTGCCATGCCCGGTCAGCATCGGGCCGCCGCGCGGCTGCGCGAGGTCGCCGACCAGAATGCCGGGCCAGCCTGCCTTGGGCGCCTTGTCGGCGAAGCGCTCGAGAAACCGGATCAGGTCCGGGTGACCCCAATTGCGATTGCGCGACAGGCGCATGACCTGCCAGGTCAGCCCGTTGATCGGCAACGCCACGGCGCCGGCGACGCAGCCGCGCGTGTAGAAGCCGATGGCGCGCGCCTGCAGCGGCGCGGCCCCCGTCTTGCGGCCGAACAATTCCTTGGCGGGCGTTTTCGGATCGTCGGGATTTGCCAGCGGCGGCAGGGGCCTGGGATTGACCGTGCCCTTGTCCTGCGCGAGCGCGGCTCCGGCTCCAAAGGCGGCCAGGCAGGCCGCAACGATGAATTGACGGAATCGTGTCATGCTGTCCGTCTAGCGGGACAGATTGCGTCTGTCAGCAGGGGCGCGGCATTTTCGCAGCCCGCCGCAGGGCCAGCCGGATTTCGCGTTCGAGTCGGAGAATCTCACCATGCGCCATGCCTTCAGCCTTTTTCTGGCTGCCGCTATTCTGGCCGGAATCGCCACCGTCGCGCAGGCGGATGTCGAGGTGCGCATCGACAAATCCGCACAGCGCATGGCGGTGATCGTGGACGGCGTGCAGCGGTATTCGTGGGCGGTGTCGACGGGTACGGGCGGCGGTCCGCCCTCGGGGCAATACCGGCCGCAACGGCTGGAGCGATCCTGGTATTCGCGCAAATACGGACGCGCGCCGATGCCGCATTCGATCTTCTTCGACGAGGGCTATGCCATCCACGGCACGATTCACGTCTCCCGGCTCGGTCAGCGTGCGTCGCATGGCTGCGTGCGGCTGCATCCCGCGAATGCCGCAACGCTGTTCAATCTCGTGCGCCAGCACGGCATGGGCAACACGCGGATTCTGGTTGTAAGCGGCCTCGCGCAAAGCCCCGGCAGCAACCGAGGCCTCTGACCGCAGCCGGCGGTCAATGCCCGCGGAGCAACGCGGCCTGCGCCGGAGCGTTCGGCAACGCGGCGCGGAGCAAATCCAAGAAAAAAGGGCCCCGCAGGGCCCTTTTCAATGCGGGACATGACCTCGTCTACAGCAGGCCCTTCATGGGTGCCGGCGGCGGGGTCATCGGGGCCGGCGCGGGAGCCGGCTTCTTGGCTGCCGGTTTCGGCGCAGCCTTTTTCGGTGCGGGCTTGGGTGCAGCCTGCTTGGCTGTCTTTGCGGATTTCTTGTCCTTCTTTTCCTTGGTCGTGTCTTCGATCACGGCCTTCGCGCCGTGCTTGACGATCGACTTGATGGCGCTCTTGGCGCTGGACTTGCTCGAGTAACCCTCGCTCGAGAACATCTTCTCGCCGTTCGGCGCCCGGAAACGGACGCGGAATTCCTCCTTCTTGTCCTTGTAGATTTCAAATGTGTACGGCATGGCCCCTCTCCATCACTCGTGCGGCGATAACCGCAAATTCATCGTCGTCCTCTGCGCTCACCTCTGTCAAGCACGCATGAACGTCATGTGACGGCGGATTGAATTCGGTCGCCGTCTTCCGCGACCCAAACTCCATATCCGAACCGAAGGCGCAGGCCTGACGGCCGTCGCCCGGCCTCGGCCATCGCCCCGGGAAGCCAAGAAAATCACCGATGGCGCAGGGCCGATCCCCTTGCCCCACTATTGATGGAGATTGCCATGACCGTTCAGGCCGGTACGACCGAGGCCGCATTTCACCCGCGCACGATCGCGCAGGCCCGCACTGTCCGCTCCCGTCATGCGGGCGGGGTCGTTCGCAGACTGATCCTGAGCGCACGCGAGCGGCTGGTCGAGGCGCGCCGGCGCCGGCGCGATCTCGCCATGCTGCTGGAAATGGACAATCGGCTGTTGGCCGACATAGGGCTCACCCGCGATGAAGTCCGGGTCGCCGCCCGCACGCCGTGGTGGGGCACGCCGGTTGCGCTGGCCGAGGCCGCCAGCCGCCGCGAGGAGGCGATGGCCGAGGTGAGGCGTCAGGCGGCCTTGCGCATGGTGCGGGCGCGGCCGATCACGCCGGACGCAGGCGATATTGTGCCTCAGGAACGCGCCGCGGCCTGAATTCGCGCGTGATTGCGGGCCGCAACACGGGTTTGCGCGGCGCGGCAAAGCCGCTATCTCTGCGGCATGAAGATCAATGGCCTTCAGTCGCGCAGCATCTGGCTCGAACCGGACGGATGGTCGGTCGGCATATTCGACCAGACCGGCTTTCCGCACCGGATCGACCGGATACGCCTCACAACCTGCGAGGATGCGGCGCGCGCCATTCGCACCATGCAGACCCGCGGCGCCCCGCTGATCGGCGCGGTCGCGGCCTACGGCATCTGTCTCGCGCTGCGCGAGGAGGCGTCGGACGAAGCGCTGGAGCGCGCCTATCGCGCATTGATCGCGACCCGGCCGACCGCCATCAATCTGAAATGGGCGCTCGACGAGATGGTTGCGGCAGTCCGCAATCGTCCGCGCGCGGAGCGCGTGTCCGCGGCCTATCGCCGCGCGGCGGACATCTGCGACGAGGACGTCGCGATCTGCGAGGCGATCGGCCGCCACGGGCTGCCGCTGATCGAGGCTGTCGCAGCGCGGAAGAAGCCCGGCGAGCGCGTCAACGTGCTGACGCATTGCAATGCCGGCTGGCTCGCGACCGTCGACTGGGGCACGGCGCTGGCGCCGGTCTACATGGCGCATGACAAGGGCGTGCCGGTGCATGTCTTTGCCGACGAGACGCGCCCGCGCAACCAGGGCGCCGCGCTCACCGCCTTCGAGCTTGGCCAGCACGGCGTGCCACATACGGTGATACCGGACAATACCGGCGGGCATCTGATGCAGCACGGCCTGGTCGATCTCGTGATCGTCGGGACCGACCGCGTGACCGCGCAGGGCGACGTGTGCAACAAGATCGGCACCTATCTGAAGGCGCTCGCCGCGCACGACAACGGCGTGCCGTTCTATGTGGGGCTGCCATCGCCGACGCTGGACTTCGCGGTCGGGGACGGGATCGCGGAAATTCCGATCGAGGAGCGCGGCGGCGAGGAGGTCGCGACCATGACCGGCCGGACGGCCGACGGCCGGATCGAGACGGTGACGGTCGTGCCGGCCGGATCGCCGGTGACCAATTACGGCTTCGACGTCACGCCCGCGCGGCTCGTGACCGGGCTGATCACCGAGCGCGGCATCGTCGCGCCCGATCGCGAGGCGCTGGCGCGGGCCTTCCCGGATCACCCCTCGCGCGGCCCGGCACAATGCAGGGCGGCGAGCGCATGAGCGGCCTGCCGGCGAAAATCGCGCAAGTCCCCGTCGACGGACGCCAGTCGCAGACCGCGCTCGCGGTCGCGCGCGGCACCATGCGGCTGCTGCTGTCGCACGGCTTCTGCTGCGTGAGCGAGCTGCCGCTGCCCTCGGGGCGGCGCGCGGACCTCGTCGCGCTCGACGGCGCAGGCGAAGTCTGGATCGTCGAGATCAAGTCGTCGGTCGCGGATTTTCGTGCCGACCAGAAATGGCAGGATTACCGACTGCATTGCGACCGGCTGTTCTTCGCGACCACGCTGGATGTGCCGTGCGAAATCTTTCCGCGGGATACCGGGCTGATCGTGGCCGATGCGTTCGGCGCCCAGATCGTCTGCGAGGCGCCCCCGCACAGGCTGCCGGCGCCGACGCGCAAGACGATGATGCTGCGCTTCGCGCAATGCGCCGCGCTGCGGCTGCAATCGCTGATCGACCCGGCGGGACCCTATGGGGACGGGATGTAGCTGCCGCAGTCATTCCGGGCCCGCGGACTTCGTCCGAGTCCCGGTATGACAGGTCTTACTTCGGCGCGCGCTTGGCCAGGATGCGCTGCAGGGTGCGGCGGTGCATGTTGAGCTGGCGCGCGGTCTCCGAGACATTGCGGCCGCAGAGTTCGTAGATGCGCTGGATGTGCTCCCAGCGCACGCGGTCCGCCGACATCGGATGCTCCGGCGGAGTGGGGCGCTTGCCGTCGATCGACAGAAGCGCGGCGATCACATCGTCGGCGTCGGCGGGCTTGGCGAGATAGTCGACCGCGCCGAGCTTCACCGCATTCACGGCGGTCGCGATGTTGCCGTAGCCGGTCAGCACGATGCCGCGCGCATCGGGCCGGCGCTGCTTCAGCGCGGAGATCACATCGAGGCCGTTGCCGTCGCCGAGCCGCATATCGACCACGGCATAGGCCGGCGGCGCGCGCTCGACCTGGGTCATGCCCTCGGCGACGCTATCCGCCGCCGTGACCGTGAAGCCGCGCATCTCCATCGCCTTGGCAAGGCGCTGCAGAAAGGACTTGTCGTCATCGACGATCAGTAGCGTGCGCTCGCCGGGTATCGTGGTCGCGTCCATCGATGCCTTGTCCCTCAACAATTCTGCAGGAAAGCTATGCGTTCTCGCCGGCGTTCTCAAGCTCGGGCAAATCCGGCAGCTTCTCGAATTTCGCGCGCGGCCATCGCACGGTGACGACGGCTCCGCGCTGCGGGAACGGCCGATTGACGAAATTTAATGTTGCTCCCGAGCGTTCCAGCAGCGTCTTGGCAATGAAAAAGCCCAGACCAAGCCCGGTTTCGTCGCTGGCATACATCCGCCGGCGCCGCCGGCTGCGCACGTACGGCTCGCCGATGCGTTTCATCACCTCCGGCGCGAAGCCCGGGCCGTCGTCGCTGATGATCACAGTCACGTTATCGTCGGTCCAGTCTGCCGCAACCTCGACGCGCTCCCGGGCGAAGTCGACCGCGTTTTCGAGCAGGTTCCCCAGTCCGTACAGGATCGCTGGATTGCGCGCAGCCGCCGGCGGGTTGGTCGAATCGGGCGGCAGCGTGACATCGAGCGCGATGCCGAAATCGCGGTGCGGTGCCACGACCTCCTCCAGCAAGGCGGGCAGCGGCAACAGGCCGAACGGCTCGCCGGTGGCGGACAATTCGTTCAGCTTGCCGAGGATGTCGCGGCAGCGCTGCGCCTGCTCGCGCAGCAGGCGGATATCGTCGGCATATTTCGGGTTCTCGCCCAGCTCGCGCTCCAGCTCGCGCGCCACGACCGAGATCGTGGAGAGCGGCGTGCCGAGCGCATGCGCGGCCGCGGCCGCGAGCCCGTCGAGCTGCGAGAGATGCTGCTCGCGCGCCAGCACGAGTTCCGTCGCCGTGAGCGCATCCGAAAGCTGTCTCTGCTCCTCGGCGATCTGCCACGCATAGATCGCGATGACGAAGATGGCGAGGATCATCGAGAGCCACAGGCCGAGAATGTAGGTCTCGGGCAGGACCGGCCGGCCCTGTTCGCTCCAGGGCAGCGGATAGTGAAAGAATGCGAGCAGGGTCGCGCAGGCGATCGCAAACCCGCACAGGATCGCGGTCGATCGCCTCGGCAATGCGGTGGCCGAGATCAGGACCGGGCCCAGGAAGAAGAATTCGAACGGGTTCTGAAGCCCTCCGGTCAGGAACATCAGGGCCGTGAGCTCGCTGATATCCAGGGCCAGATGCCAGGCCGCGCGGTTCGGCTCGATCCGCGCCGTGGCCTTGTAGCGAAGCTGAAGATAGGTGTTGAACGCCGCCGTGAGGCCGATCACCCCGAGGCAGGGGATCAGCGGGAGGTCGAACTCGAAGCCGTAATAGACGCCGAGGACGGCCACGGTCTGCCCGATGACGGACAGCCAGCGCAGCCGGACGAGGGTGTCGAGCCGCACGTTGCGGCGCGGCAATTCGAGGCGGTCGATGTCGGTGGAGGTCATCGCGGCAATCTAGCAGGTCGGCTCGGCATCGGGCGCCTCTTGTATCCGCTGCAAACTCGTTGCAAATCCCGGCCAGAGCCAGCGCCGCCCCATGACATTGCCCCCCGCCATCGCCGTCGACCGTCTTGTGAAAGTCTACAGGACCGGGACGGCCGTCGGCGGGATCACGTTTGCGCTGCCGCGGGGTTCCGTCACCGGCCTGCTCGGCGGCAACGGCGCGGGCAAGACGACCACGATCGCGATGATCATGGGCCTCGTGACGCCGACCTCGGGCTCGGTGTCGGTGCTCGGGACGGACATGGCGCGCGAGCGCCATCGCGTTTTGCACCGGATGAATTTCGAGAGTCCCTATGTGGACATGCCGATGCGGCTGACCGTGCGGCAGAATTTGCGCGTATTCGGCCGCCTCTATGGCGTCATCGGCGTGGACGAGCGGATCGCCGAACTCGCGCATGATCTCGATCTCGCCGATTTTCTCGATCGCCAGACCGGAAAGCTTTCCGCCGGCCAGAAGACGCGCGTCTCGCTTGCCAAGGCGCTGCTGAACCGGCCGGAGGTGCTGCTGCTGGACGAGCCGACCGCCTCGCTCGATCCCGACACCGCCGACTGGGTCCGCACGCATCTCGAAACCTATCGTGCGCGGCGCAATGCCAGCATCCTGCTGGCGTCGCACAACATGCGCGAGGTCGAGCGGCTGTGCGACCGCGTCATCATGATGAAGCGCGGCGAGATCGTCGACGACGACACGCCGGACAAGCTGCTGGCCCGCTACGGCCGCGAGACGCTGGAGGATGTCTTTCTCGATATCGCGCGCGGTCGCGGCGAGGCGCGGGAGGCGGCGCAATGAGCGCGCATCCGGAGATCGCCTATGAGTCGTTTTCGGGCCGCCGGATCGGCGCGATGGTGCTGCGCTACTGGTATCTCCTGCGCTCGTCCTGGCCGCGGCTGCTGGAGCTGATGTACTGGCCGCTGGTGCAGCTCCTGATGTGGGGCTTCCTGCAGAACTATGTCGGGCAGAATGCGAGCTTCTTCGCGCAGGCGGGCGGCGTCTTCATCGGATCGGTGCTGCTGTGGGACATCCTGTTCCGCGGCCAGCTCGGCTTCTCGATTTCTTTCCTCGAGGAAATGTACGCCCACAATCTCGGCAACCTGATGATGAGCCCGCTGCGGCCGATCGAGTTCGTGATCTCGCTGATGATCATGAGCATCGTGCGGCTGATGATCGGCATGGTGCCGGTGTCTCTGCTGGCGATCGCATTCTTTGATTTCAATCTCTATGCGCTCGGATTCGCGCTCGCGGCATTCTTCGCCAACCTCATCCTGACGAGCTGGTCGATCGGAATTCTCGTCTCCGGCCTGATCCTGCGGAACGGAATGGGCGCGGAGGGATTGGCCTGGACGATCATGTTCCTTCTGCTGCCCCTCGCCTGCGTCTATTACCCGGTGGCCGTCTTGCCGGGATGGCTGCAATCCGTTGCCTGGCTGCTGCCGCCCACCTATGTGTTCGAAGGCATGCGCGCGTTGCTGATTAACCATGTCTTCCGGGCGGATCTCATGGTGTGGGCGCTGGCGCTGAATGCGCTCTATTTCGCCGCGGCGGCCGGCATTTTCCTCGTGCTGCTGGAAAGCGCGCGCAAACAGGGTTCCCTGCTGCAGACCGGCGAGTGAATGTTTTGCAGTGGTTAGGGAACTCAAAGCTTTTGGCTCTATGTTGATTTAATGACAGGAAAAGGCCACTGTGCTGCACTGCAATAGGCCGGGAAGCTAAGCAGAATGGCAATTGGTGTATTCGGAGAAGCTCCGCGGCTGCCTGAGGGCGGCCCGGTGGTCTCGACGGGCCTCTACTGGCTCTACGAAATGGGCCACGCGGCTCTCAATCCGGCGCGAGCGATGGCCGACGTCACGCGCCTCTACATGAAAAATCCGCTCAACCCGCTGGCGCATACGACGCTGGGCAAAAGCTTCGCCGCGGGAGCGGAATTGTTCGAGCGCTCGACGCGTCGCTACGGCAAGCCCGAATGGGGCATCGATTCCACAGTGATCGGCGGGGAGCGTGTGCCGATCCGCATCACCAGCGTCTGGGAGCGCCCGTTCTGCAACCTGCTGCATTTCGAGCGCATCTTCGATCGACCGCCGCGCCGGCCGCAGCCGAAGCTGCTGATCGTCGCGCCGATGTCGGGGCATTACGCGACGCTGCTGCGCGGCACGGTCGAGGCGTTTCTGCCGAACCACGATGTCTACATCACCGACTGGATCGATGCGCGGATGGTGCCCGTGGCGGAAGGGCGTTTCGATCTCGACGACTATATCGACTACCTGATCTCGATCCTGCATCGCCTTGGCGGCGACTGCCACGTCGTCGGCGTGTGCCAGCCCGCCGTGCCGGTGCTCGCGGCCGTCGCGCGCATGGAAGCGGAGAAAGACCCGTATATTCCCCATTCGATGACGCTGATGGGCGGTCCGATCGACACCCGCATCAATCCGACCGCGGTCAACAAGCTGGCCGAGTCGCGCGGGATCGACTGGTTCCGGCGCAACGTGATCACCCGGGTGCCGTTTCCGCATCCCGGCGTGTTCCGCGACGTGTATCCGGGATTTCTCCAGCTCCACGGCTTCGTGAGCATGAATCTCGACCGGCATCTCGATGCGCACAAGGAGCTGTTCTTCAATCTCGTGAAGGGCGACGGCGATTCCGCGCAGAAGCATCGCGAGTTCTACGACGAATATCTCGCGGTGATGGATCTTGCGGCCGAATTCTATCTGCAGACCGTCGATACCGTGTTCATCCGCCATGCCTTGCCCAAGGGCGAGATGATGCATCGCGGCCATCGGGTCGAGCCGCAGGCGATCCGCAACGTCGCGCTGCTCGCGATCGAAGGGGAGAACGACGATATTTCGGGCGTCGGACAGACGCAGGCCGCGCTCGCGCTGTGCAGCTCGATCCCCGCCGATCGCAAGGCCTATTACCTGCAGCCGAATGTCGGCCATTACGGCGTCTTCAACGGCTCGCGGTTCCGGGCCGAGATCGCGCCGCGCATTTCGGATTTCGTGCTGTCCAACAACGACCGCAAGACCCGCAATCCGATCCGCCGCCTGGTGGCCGCGGTCGGCTGAGAGCGGGGAATCGGCGCTCGGGGTTTTCGTCCTATCCGGACCGCCCCAGAGGAAAAGTCTCCTCGCAAGGCCGCGAAATGGCCCGTTTTTGCGGGCTGCGCGGCCGAGGCCCGAATCCCCCACCTAAGATATTGAATTCATTATATTTTTCGCCGCCGGCGGGGGTGCCTCATTCCGAGGCGGCCCGCTCCAAGAAGTGAATATTGTTTCACTTCTTGTTTTAACAAGATCTGGTAGCGTTGCGGCGTGAGGTCCCCTTCCCCTTGGGGGTAGGGCTTTATTTTTCCGAGTGTACTGACCCGGACCGAGGATATGGCACTATCGATGCTCCTTCGACCCGGAAACTCGTTCATGTCGTTGCGTGCTCTACTCTACCGACGTCCCGCCGAGCCGCAGGCCCTGCCTGTGGTGCACGAGAAGGCGGTCTATCTCGTGCGGCTGCGGCGGCACCGCCAGGCGCGGCGCTATACCTTGCGCATCCAGGCCGCGACTCGCGAGGTCGTGCTGACCATGCCGCCCCGCGGCAGCCTGAAGGAGGCCAAGGCCTTTGCCGAGAAGCACGGGCCCTGGATCGCGGCGCGCCTCGAGCGCCTCCCGGAGGCGGAACCTTTCGCGCACGGCGTCACGATTCCGTTGCGCGGCCAGCCGATCCGGGTCGTGCATCGCCGCGGCGTGCGCGGCACGGTCTGGATCGAGATCAACGAGGATGGCGAGCGCTCGCTCTGCGTCGCAGGCCAGCCGGAGCATGTCGACCGCCGCGTCCATGACTTTCTCAAGCGCGAGGCAAAGAGCGACCTGGAAGCGGCAAGCCATCGCGTGGCCGCCCAGCTCGGCGTCAAGATCCGGCGGATTACCGTCCGCGACCAGTCGAGCCGCTGGGGCTCCTGCTCGACCACCGGCGCGCTCTCCTATTCGTGGCGGCTTATCCTCGCGCCGCCACATGTGCTCGACTATCTCGCCGCGCACGAGGTCGCCCATCTCGTGGAGATGAATCACTCGGCGCGCTTCTGGCGGCTGGTCGAGCGCGTCTGCCCCAACATGCAGCGCGCGCGCGCCTGGCTCGAACAGCACGGACCCGACCTGCATCGGTACGGCCTGCCGCCGGCCGGGGCGGCGGCGAGCCGCATTCCGGTTCGCGCGCGCCGCTAGGGGTTTGCGGCCGAGCGGATCGGAGCCTGTTCCTTCCTCGAGCGCCGGCATGGCCTGGCGGGCCGTTCATGCTTCGCCCCGACACCTTCGCATTGACGGCGCTGCTTGCGCTCCTGACCGGCCTCGGGCCGCTCTCGACCGACCTCTATCTGCCGTCGATGACGGATATCGGGCGTTCGCTCGCGGCATCGCCTGCGCAGGTGCAGTTCACGCTGTCGTCGTACCTGATCGGGATCGCGGTCGGACAGATTCTCTATGGACCGGTGTCGGACCGGCACGGCCGCAAGCGCGTGCTGCTTGCCGCGCTTGGCGTCTATTGCGTCGCGAGCTTCGTCTGCTGCGTCGCCAATTCGATCGAGATGCTGATCGGAGCGCGCTTCCTGCAGGCGCTCGGCGGCTCGGGCGCCATCGTGCTCGCGCGCGCCGTCGTGCGCGATCTCTATAGCGGGGCGCGCGCCGGCCGCGAATTGTCGCTGATGAGCGCGGTCATGGCGATCGCGCCGGTGGTCGCGCCGATCATCGGCGGCGTCGTGCAGACCGCGTCCGGCTGGCGTGCGACTTTCGCCGTGCTGACCGCGATCGGGATCGCGGCGCTGCTGGCCGTGTGGCGGCTGCTGCCGGAGACGCTGCGGGAACGCGCGTCGGAGCCGGTATCGTTCGGCGCCAGTCTCCGCAGTTTCGGCGTGCTCGCGCGCAACCGCATCTTTGTCGTCCATACGGCCGCGGTGGCGCTGAGCTATGGCGGCCTGTTCGCCTGGATATCCGGCGCGTCCTTTGTCCTGCAGGATATCTACCACCTCACACCCTTCACCTTCGGCGTTGCCTTTGCCGCGACCGCGGCGGGATACATGACGGGAGCCGTGCTCGCCGCGCGGATCGTCTCGCGCATCGGGCTGGAGCGCACGATCGGTCTGGGCGCCGGCGCGCTCGCATCGGGCGGCCTCGCGATGTCGCTCGCGCTGTTGCTCGCGCCGCTCTCGGTGCTGTCGCTCATCCTTCCGATGGCGATCTACACCGCGGGCATCGGGCTCGTCCTGCCGCAGGCCTTTGCCGGGGCGCTGACGCCGTTTCCGGAGCGCGCGGGCGCCGCGTCCTCGCTGATCGGATTCGTGCAGCAGATGAGTGCAGCCATTATCGGCGCGGGTATCGGCCAGCTGCTCGTGTCCGCCTGGCCGATTGCGCTGACGCTCGCCCTGATGGGCGGACTGACCGCGCTGCTGTGGCTGCTCGCGCGGCCTTCGCGCATTTAAGTAAGTGCGAGCATCATTCTGTCCGAAACCCGGTCCCCGCTTTTCGGGATCGTGCGTTAGCGCCGCCCGAACAGTCGGTCGATCAGCCATGTGTCGAGTCCGGATTGCCGAGCCGGCACAGGCTGGCCGCGTTCGGCGACGGCATGCGGCGGCGGGAGGCGCTCGTCGGCCGACGCGCCGGCCGTTCCGAACCATCCGCGATTGGCCGTACCCGGCAAGGCGGCCACGGGCGTGCCGCGATGCGCGCTCTTCATGACGCGCGCCCAGATTTCGGACGGCATGCCGCCGCCCGTCACCTTCTTCGTCGGAGAACCGTCGTCGTTGCCGAGCCAGACGCCGGTGACGAGCTGGGACGTGTAGCCGACGAACCAGGCATCGCGGAAATCCTGGCTGGTGCCGGTCTTGCCGGCGGCCGGATAGCCGATCTCCGCCTTGCGGCCGGTGCCGAAGGTCAGCGTCTCGCGCATCATCGCGTTCATCATGCCGACCAGGCGCGGCTCCACGACCTGGCCGAGATTTTCCGGGATGCGCTGATAGAGCAGGCGGCCGTCCGCGCGCCGCACGCTCTGCACCGCATGCGGCGACACGGCATATCCGCCATTGGCGAAGGGCGCGAAGGCCGACACCAGCTCCATCACCGAGACTTCGGACGTGCCGAGCGCGATCGACGGATTGGGATCGAGCTTCGAGGCGATGCCGAGCCGGTGGGCCGTGCGCGTCACCGCCTGCGGTCCGAGTTCCAGCGTCAGCCGCACCGACACCGTGTTGAGCGACATGGCGAGCGCCTGCGTCAGCGTCACCGGACCGAAATATTCGTGCGTGTAGTTTTCCGGCTTCCAGCCCTTCAGCGCGATCGGCTTGTCCTCGCGCACCGTCTCGGGCGTCAGTCCGCGTTCGAGCGCGGCGAGATAGACGAACGGCTTGAAGGCCGAGCCCGGCTGGCGTTTGGCGGACACCGCGCGATTGAACTGGCTCTCGGCATAGCTGCGGCCCCCGACCAGCGCGCGCACGGCGCCGTCCGGCGTCATCGCAACCAGCGCGCCCTGGCCGACATTGTTCTTCTCGCCGCGCGCATTGAGTTCGTCGACCAGGGCCTGCTCCGCCGCCGCCTGCAATTGCGGATCGATCGAGGTCTCGACCACGATGTCGTCGTCGACGCGCCCGACCAGATCGTCCAGCACATCCATGATCCAGTCGGCGATGTAATTGACCGAACCGGAAGAGTTCTGCTTCAGCGCCTGCGCCGGGCGGGCGATGGCCTGCTGCGCCTGCCTGTCGGTGATGTAGCCGGCATCGACCATCGCCGCGAGCACGACCTGCGCGCGCTCGCGCGCGCCGTCGGGATTGCGGGTCGGCGCAAGCTTCGAGGGCGCCTTGACCAGCCCCGCCAGCATCGCGGCTTCCGCAATCGACAGACGGCTCGCAGGCTTGTCGAAATAGCGCTCCGCGGCCGCCGCGATGCCGTAGGCGCCGGCGCCGAAATAGACGCGGTTGAGATAGAGTTCGAGAATCTGGTTCTTGGTGAATTTGCGCTCGAGCCAGAGCGCGAGCACGACCTCCTGGAGCTTGCGCGTGAGCGTGCGGTCCTGGGTCAGAAACAGGTTCTTCGCGAGCTGCTGCGTGATCGTCGAGCCGCCCTGCGAGACCCCGCGGCGCAGGATGTTGGCGGCGGCCGCGCGCAGAATCCCCATCGGATCGACGCCGTAATGCGACAGGAAGCGCCGGTCCTCGATCGCGAGGAAGGCCTGCGGGACATGCGCCGGCAGCTCGGCGAGCGTCGCGGAGACGCCGCTGTCGCCGCGCGTCGTTAGCAGGCGTCCGTCATAGCCGGTGATGCGGATCGAGGGCGGACGCTTGGGAACCTCCAGCGACTGGATCGGAGGCAGATGCGCGCCGACCCAGGCCACGCTCGCCGCGCCGCCGATGACGCACCAGAGCAGGCCGACGAGCCCCCAATAGGCGATGCGGCCGATTGGCGAGCGGCGCCTGCCGCGAGCGGGCTTGCCGCGCGGCGGAGACTTGGTGCGCGGCCTTGCCGGGCCTTCCGCGGACGGTCCGGTGCCGGGGCGGTCGGCGGCGCTCAGGCGGACATCGAGCCGGGCCCGATCGTCGCCTTTCGGTTTGCGCCGTCCGCGCGACCGCACGCCCCCCGACATGAAATGCGTCCCCTCAAGCCCGATAGATCCGCCTCCGCAACAGGGGCACGCTAAAGTGGGCGCTTTAAGGGACGGTTAAGAATTGCCGCGCGGCCGTTCGAGCGGGTTTCAGGCGGAAGCGGCCGAATTCGCCCCGGCCGGCTTGTCGGCGCCGTCCACGAAAATCTGCCGCAGCGCGCGCTTGATCGCGGCCTGCCGCGTCGGCGAGGCGACCTTCGCGCCGAGCAGATCGGTGACATAGAACACGTCAACCACGCGCTCGCCGAAGGTTGCGATATGCGCGGAGGCGATATTGAGATTGAGCTTCGACAGCGTCGAGGTCAGCTCGTAGAGCAGGCCGGGGCGGTCGAGCCCGCTGATCTGCACGACCGTGTAGCGATTCGACCATTCGTTGTTGATATGGACCTCGGGCTCGATCGCGAAGGCCTTCAGGCGGCTCCGCGCCGGTCCCTTGCGCGCAATGATTTCCGGCAGCGCCAGTTCGCCCTTGAGCGCCTTCTCCAGCGTTTCGGCGATGCGGTTCGCGCGCCGGCCCTCGTCCTCGTCCTGCTCGAAGGCGCGCGTCACCGCGATGGTGTCGAGCGCGAGCCCGTCGGTGGTGGTATAGATCTGCGCGTCCACGATATTGGCGCCGGAGGCGGCGCAGGCGCCCGCTATGATCGACAGCAGGCGCGGATGGTCTGGAGCGATGACGGTGAGCTCGGTGACGCCGCGCGCGGGATCGAGCGCGTGCTCGATCGCGAGCTTCGTCCCCGCGGTCGCCGCAGCACGCAGAAAGCGGGCATGCGCGAGCTTGTGCGGCAGATCGACCTTGAGCCAATAGGCGGGATAGTGGCGCGCGATATAGGCGTCGATTTCGGCGGGCGTCCAGTCCCTGAGCTCGGCGCGGAACTCGGATTTGGCGATCTCGACGCGCCGCTGGCGGTCGATCTCCGAGAAGCCGCCGGTCAGCACCGGCTCGGTCTCGTAATAGAGCGTGCGCAGAAGCTGCGCCTTCCAGCTGTTCCACACGCCCGGACCGACGGCGCGGATATCGGCGGTGGTCAGGATGGTGAGCAGCTTGAGCTGCTCCAGCGACTGCACGATGGCGGCGAAGTTCTCGATGGTCTTGCGGTCGGAGAGATCGCGCGACTGCGCGACCGTGGACATCACCAGGTGAACCTCGATCAGCCAGGCCACGAGCTCGGTCTCGGCGTGCGAAAACCCGAGCCGGGGACAGAAGCGCCGCGCGATCCGCGCGCCTGCGATCGAATGATCCTCCACCCGGCCCTTGGCGATGTCGTGCAGGAAAAGGGCGACGCGCAGCAGCTCGCGGTGGCGCGGCTGGATGGTGCGCGCGAGATCGTTGGCGAGGCTGTATTCCTCGTTGCCGCCGCGCTCGATGTCGTTGATCACCCCGATGCAGCGCAGCAGATGCTCGTCCACGGTGTAGTGGTGGTACATGTTGAACTGCATCATCGCGACGACGCGGCCGAAGGCCGGAACGAAGGCGCCGAGCACGCCCGCCTCGTTCATGCGCCGCAGCACCGTCTCCGGATCGTTGATCGAGGTCAGGATTTCGAGGAAGAGCCGGTTTGCTTCCGCATCCTCCTGCACCTTGCGGTCGATCAGCCTGAGCGAGCGCGTCGCCGCCCGCATCGCGTGCGGATGAAAGGCGAGGCTGTGTTTCTGCGCGAGGTGGAAAATCCGGATCAGGTTGACCGGATCGCGCTGAAACACGTCCGGGTCGGCGATGTTGATGCGGTTGTTGTCAACGACGAAATCGTCCGATTCGCCGAGGCGCAGCCGCCCCTTGCGGGGCTTGAACTTTGCCAGCATCCGGCCGAGGCCGGGCGCGGCCTTGGCCTGGCTCTCCTCCAGCGCCGAGCAAAGTATCGCGGTCAGGTCGCCCACATGCTTCGCGGTGATGAAGTAATGCTTCATGAAGCGCTCGACCTCCTTCATCCCGGGACGCGAGGTATAGCCGAGGCGGACGGCGATCTCGCGCTGGATGTCGAAGGACAGCCGCTCTTCCGGCCGGTGGCTCACGAAATGCAGGTGGCAGCGCACCGACCACAGAAAGTCCTCGCAGCGCCGGAACATCCGCAACTCGTCGTGATCGAACACGCCGCAATCGACGAGCTCGCCCACGCTGCGGACGCGATAGACATACTTGCCGATCCAGAACAGCGTGTGCAGGTCGCGCAGGCCGCCCTTGCCGTCCTTGACGTTCGGCTCGACCAGGTAGCGCGACTGTCCGGCCTTGCGCAGCCGCTCCTCGCGCTCGGCGAGCTTGGCGGCGACGAATTCCGACGCCGTGTTCTGGACGATCGACTTGTCGAAACGGGTCACCAGGTCGTCGAAGAGCTTGCGGTCGCCAAGCAGAAAGCGCGCTTCGAGAATGGCGGTGCGGACCGTCATGTCCGCCTTGGCCTGGCGCAGGCATTCGTCGACCGAGCGCGTGGCGTGGCCGACCTTCAGCCCCATGTCCCACAGGCAATAGAGGATCGCTTCCGCGACCGACTCGCCCCAGGCGGTCTGCTTGTAGGGCAGCAGAAAGAGAAGATCGATGTCGGAGCCCGGCGCCAGCAATCCGCGTCCGTATCCGCCGGTCGCCACCACGGCCATGCGCTCGGCTTCCGACGGGTTGAGCGGCGGATACAGATGCTTGCAGACGAACTCGAACAGGACGCGGATGATCTCGTCCTGCATGTGCGACAGGCGTTCCGCGCAGCGCCGGCCGTGCCGGTCCTTGAGGAGGAACTGCTCGGCCCTGGCGCGGCCCTGGGTCAGCGCGCCCTTGAGATATTGCGCAACGGCGCTGCGCATTTCCCGCTCGCCACCCTGATTGCTCGCGGCGATGCTTTCGAGTTGCCCGGCGACCGCGGCGGCATCGAAAATGTCGCCCGCGCCGTGCGAAGGGGTGGTGGTCTGGAGCATGCAGCTACCGGATAGCCGAGCCGCCGGGGAGAGTCACGGTGTCCGGGACGTCCGCAGAATGAATTTTCCCTTTCCCCGCCCTGCATGGAAAGGCGGTCTGGGGGCCGGATGAAACTTGTAAAATCCTTCTGTTTCACATGGAAGAATTTTCCTTATAATTCAGCCATCAGCGCCGATTTGAGCGAGCAGCTTGCGGGCGCTTTACAAATGCAGCTAAAGCGGTCGGGGCCCGCCCCGTCGCGTGAAGCAAAGCTGACGGGCGGGCGGGAATATCTCCCGCCTCCATCATCAACCGGCCGGCCGCGCAGGATTGCGCGGCCCGGTCCGCATGGAGGGTAGCATGTCATATCTCACACGCCGCGGCCTGGCCGCGCTTGCCATTTTCGCCGGCCTGACCGCCGGCGCGCCGGCGGCCGACAAGCCGAAGGAAATCCGCATCGACTGGGCGACCTACAATCCGGTGTCGCTGGTGCTGAAGGACAAGGGCCTGCTCGAAAAGGAATTCGAGAAGGACGGCATCGCGATCCGCTGGGTGCAGACGCTCGGCTCCAACAAGGCGCTGGAATTCCTCAACGCCTCCTCGATCGATTTCGGCTCGACCGCGGGATCGGCGGCCCTGGTCGCCAAGATCAACGGCAACCCGATCAAGTCGATCTACGTCTATTCGCGTCCCGAATGGACCGCCCTGGTCGCGGGCAAGGATTCGAAAATCTCCAGGATCGAGGATCTCAAAGGCAAGCGTGTTGCGGTGACGCGCGGCACCGACCCGCACATCTTCCTGGTGCGCGCGCTGCAAAGCGTCGGGCTGACCGAGAAGGACATCACGCCCGTTCTGCTCCAGCATCCGGACGGGAAGACCGCGCTCATTCGCGGCGACGTCGATGCCTGGGCCGGGCTAGATCCGATGATGGCGGCGGCGGAAGTGGAGGACGGCGCGAAGCTGTTCTATCGCAACAAGGACGCCAATACCTGGGGCATCCTCAATGTGCGCGAGGACTTCCTGAAGGAGCAGCCCGAGATCGTCGCGCGCGTGCTGAAGGTCTATGAGGATGCGCGCAAGCTCTCGCTCGCCGACCCGGATGTGGTGAAGAAGACCTTCATCGCGGTCACCAGGCTGCCCGACGCCGTGGTCGACAAGCAGCTCAAGGAGCGCACCGAACTGACCCACAGCAAGATCGGCGCGCCGCAGCGCGACTCGATCCTTGCGGCGGGTCTCGCGCTGCAGCAGGCGGGCGTCATCAAGGCGGATGTCGATGTGAAGAAAGTGCTCGACGACCTGCTCTACGACAAGGTTCCGCTGACGAACTGAATCGTCCGCAATCGTCCCTCTCCCCGGCAGCGGGGAGAGGGAGGCAATTGCATTCCGCGAGCCGAGCATGTCTTCTTTGCCGATGAGCATCGCCGTCGAACAGGCCGACCCGGCTGCCGGGAAGGCAGGCGCGTGGCAGCATTTCCGTCTCTGGCGGGTGCTGCTCGGCCTCGTCCTTCCCGTCGCGCTCGCGCTCGGCTGGGAGCTTGCGGTGCGCGCCGGCTGGTCGAACGGCCGCCTCGTGCCGCCGCCCTCCGTGATCTATTCGACATTTGCCGATCTCGCGCGCACGGGCGAATTGCAGCACCACGCCCTCGCGACCACGCTGCGGGTCGCAGCCGGCTTCGCGCTTGGCGTGGTGGCGGGAACGGTCGCAGGCGCGATCACCGGCTATTCGGCGCTCACGAGGCGCCTGCTCGATCCGTCGCTGCAGGCGCTGCGCGCCATTCCCTCGCTCGCCTGGGTGCCGCTGTTCATTCTGTGGTTCGGCATTTTCGAGACCTCGAAGGTGCTGCTGATCGCCGTCGGCGTGTTCTTTCCGGTCTATCTCGGAGTCATGGGCGCAATCCGCTCCGTCGACCGCAAGCTGGTCGAGGTCGGCCGCGCCTTTCGCCTGTCGGACGCCGCGATGGTGCGCCGCATCCTGCTGCCGGCCGTGCTGCCGGCCTATATCATCTCGCTGCGCTCGGGCCTGGGCCTGGGCTGGATGTTCGTCGTCGCCGCGGAGCTGCTGGGCGCTTCGGAGGGCCTCGGCTTTCTGCTGGTCGACGGCCAGCAGCTCGGCAAGCCGGCGCAGATCGTGGCGGCGATCGTCGCCTTTGCGATCATCGGGAAGATCGCCGACTGGATCGTCGCGGCCGCCGCGGCGCCGTTCCTGCGCTGGGAAGACCGCTTCTCGGCGCGCGGGGGAGAGGCGTGATGCTGGCGCTCGATCGCGTCGGCAAGACCTATCCGAACGGCGTGCGCGCGCTCGATGGGGTGACGCTCGATGTGGCGCCGGGCGAGATCGTCGCCGTCGTCGGAGGCTCCGGCTGCGGAAAGTCGACTTTGCTGCGGGCGATATCCGGTCTCGACCGCCCCTCGCAGGGTTCGGTGCTGCTCGACGGCACCAGGATTGTCGAGCCGCACGAGAAGATCGGCATCGTGTTCCAGGAGCCGCGGCTGCTGCCCTGGCTCACGGTCGCCGACAATGTCGGATTCGGTCTTGCCGATCGACCTGCGGCCGAGCGGCGCGAGCGCGTCGCGGCGGCGCTCGATCGCGTGGGACTTGCCGACAAGGCCAAGGTCTGGCCGCGCGAATTGTCCGGCGGTCAGGCGCAGCGGGTCGCGATCGCGCGCGCGCTGGTGCCGCGTCCCGAGGTGCTGCTGCTCGACGAGCCATTTTCCGCCCTCGACGCCTTCACGCGCGCCGACTTGCAGGACCATGTGCTCGATCTGTGGGCCGAGCTGCGGCCGACGCTGATCCTCGTGACGCATGACGTCGACGAGGCGGTGGTGCTGGCCGACCGCGTGATCGTGATGCGCCCCCGCCCGGGCCGGATTTTCGAGCAGATCGAGGACGATCTGCCGCGCCCGCGCGACCGGCAGTCGGCCGGCTTCGACTTCGTCAAGCGCCGTGTGCTGGCCGCGCTCGACCGCTCGCTCGATCGCGCCGCAACGGTCGACGAGGGGCAGACCAGGGCGGAATCCGGCGCCGCCCTGTGGTGGTAGTTATTGCACTAAAGACAAAAGACTTGTCATATATGCAAATCCATGACAGCATCGGGTCATGGACGAGAAGCAGGTCGCCCTCCTGATCGGTGCGCGCATCCGGCGGGCGCGCGTGGCGCATTCGATGACCCTCTCCGCGCTGGCGAGGCGCGCCAACCTTTCCGAGGCGTTCCTGTCGCGCGTCGAGCGGGGCGAGGCGCAAAGCTCGATCGCGAATCTGGTGCAGATTTGTTCGATCCTCGGACTGGGATTGCAGGATCTGCTGTCCGAATCGTCGCGACCGGAACGAACCGACCGCAGCGTCTACCGCGCAGCGGAGACCGGGCAACATGTGGAGCTCGCGAGCACGGGATATCGCTGGCATCGCGTCGCGGGCGGCGCGCCGCGCGATCGGATGGAGGTCTTCCATCTCGTATTTCCGCGGAAAAACCGGATGAGCGTGATGGTCTCCCATCCCGGCCAGGAGCATTGCTATGTGCTGTCCGGCGAGATCGTCTTCCACGTCGGAGAAGAGCGTCACCACCTGCGCGCCGGCGACAGCATTTTCATCACGTCCGATCAGCCGCATCGCGCAGAGAATGCAGGCGCTGACGAGGCCCATGTGCTGATGACGGTGGCAAAGCCGGAGCATGAGCCGGCGGCGCTCGACTGGTGGCGCATGCCGTCCCCGAAAACGGAGCCATCCCGGCGGCCACAAGGGCCGCGTTCAACGAAGGAGGAAGCGTCATGACGGAAGCCGCAGCCAAACGGGAGGCCTCGCGAAAGGATCATCTGCCCTACGAGGCGCGCCACATCGACGATCTCGAATGGGAGACGATCCGATGGCCGGGCGAGACGGGCAAGATGCTGTTCCATCCGCGTCCCGAACGTCCGACAGAGCCGAATGCCGGAATCCTGCGGCTTGAGCCGGGCGCGCATCACCCGGAGCATTATCACGGCTTCGCGCAGGTCTGGTACATCCTCTCGGGCGAATACAGCATCGACGGTCAGACCTATGGTCCCGGGACCATGCTGTTTCACCCCGACCCGCATGTCGAGGGTGAATTCCGCACCGATACCGGCGGCGACATCCTGATCGTGCAATATCCGGGGCCGAGCACCGCCGAGCGCCCGATCTATGCCGGACGCTTCAACATGGCGGAGCGACGGCCGGTCGCGGAAGAACGGATTGACCGCTGAGCGCCGCGGTCCTCCGGCCGACAGGGCGCCCGGGCTTGTCCCGGGCGTTCATGTCTTTATACCCTTGAGGCAATGGGCGCGCCGGCATGAACCGGCCGCGAATTCGGCATGGGGAGGATCATGAAAAGCTACGATGTCTGCGAATGCGGCCAGCCGCTGCGGCTGGTGGAGCGCCCGACGCCGAAGCCGCAGGGCACCGAGGTGCTGCTGAAGGTGCTGGCGGCGGGTGTCTGCCACAGCGACCTGCATATCTGGGACGGCTATTACGAACTCGGCGGCGGCAAGAGGCTCGACCTGCTCGCGCGCGGCATAAAGCTGCCGCTGACGATGGGCCACGAGAATGTCGGCGAGATCGTCGCCGCGGGGCCGGACGCGAAGGGCGTCAAGATCGGCGCGCGCGTGCTGGCGCATCCCTGGATCGGCTGCGGCGAATGCAAGGTCTGCAGGCGCGGCGAGGAGAATCTCTGCGTCACGCCGCGCAATCTCGGCGTATTCAGCAACGGCGGCTATGCGGATTATCTCCTGGTGCCGCATCCGCGCTACCTGTTCGATGCCGGCGACATTCCCTCCGAGAAGCTTGCGCCGCTCGCCTGTTCGGGCGTGACCGCCTATGGCGCGCTCAAGAAGGTCGGGCCGGAATTGAAGGACGAGCCGGTGGTGATCATCGGCGCGGGCGGCGTCGGACTGATGGGGGTCGCGCTGCTCAAGGCGATGGGCGGCAAGGGGGCGATCGTGGTCGATGTCGATCCGGTCAAGCGCGAGGCGGCGATGAAGGCCGGCGCCATCGGCACGATCGACGGCAAGGCGCCGGACGCGGCCAGGCAGATCGTGGACATGACGAAGGGCGGCGCCTGGGCGGTGATCGATTTCGTCGGCTCCTCGCAGACCGCGCGGCTCGGCGTCGATTCGCTGATCAAGGGCGGCAAGCTGATCATCGTCGGGCTGTATGGCGGCGACATCACGGTGTCGACGCCGGTCTTCCCGATGCGGGCGATGACGATTCAGGGGTCTTATGTGGGCAGCCTGCCGGAAATGACCGAGCTGCTGGATCTCGTGCGCAAGAAGGGGCTGCCGCCGGTGCCGGTCGCGACCCGTCCGCTCGATCAGGCCAATGCCACGCTGGAAGACCTGCGCGCCGGCAAGATCGTCGGCCGCGTGGTGCTGACTCCGGCGGGGTGACTTTCGGGCGCGGGGGACCTATTTACGCACCCGGTCTCGTCGTCACCCGGCCGCCCCGCCCGC
>JACAEG010000104.1 GCA_013388965.1 Pseudorhodoplanes sp.
ACGCCGAGGTCAGCATGCCGAGCGAACCGGTCAGCATGGCGGCGACATCCGACAGCATGTCGCCGAACAGATTGTCGGTGACAATGACGTCAAACTGCTTCGGCCAGCGCACCAGCTGCATGCCGCCGGCGTCGGCCAGCATGTGCTCCAGCTGCACGTCCTTGAATTCGCGCGCATGCACCTGCGTGACGACCTCGTTCCACAGCACGCCGGACTTCATCACGTTGCGCTTTTCCATCGACGTGACCTTGTTGCGGCGCTTGCGCGCGAGCTCGAAGGCGACCCGGGAGATGCGCTCGATCTCGTAGGTGTCGTAGACCTGCGTGTCGATTGCGCGCTTCTGGCCGTTGCCGAGATCGGTGATGGTCTTCGGCTCGCCGAAATAGACGCCGCCCGTCAGCTCCCGCAGGATCATGATGTCGAGGCCCTCCACCAGCTCGCGCTTCAGCGAGGAAGCATCCGCAAGCGCCGGATAGGTCACGGCCGGGCGCAGATTGGCGTATAGCTCGAGATCCTTGCGCAGCCGCAGAAGCCCGGCCTCCGGCCGCACTTCATAGGGCACGCCGTCCCATTTCGGTCCGCCCACCGCTCCGAACAGCACGGCATCCGCGGCCTGCGCCTTGTCCACGGTCGCGTCCGTGATCGCAACCCGGTGCGCATCGTAAGCCGAGCCCCCGACCAAGGCCTCCTCGGTGGTGAAGCGCGCGATGCCCTTGTCGTTGAAGAATCCGATCAGCTTCTTGACCTCGGCCATCACTTCGGGGCCGATGCCGTCGCCGGGCAGGAGCAGAAGATGATACGTCGCCATTTGGGAGTCTCATTGGGCTTGCGGGAGGGGCGATTGCTAAAGGCAGGCGCTGCAAATGACAAGGCGGCCCTGCCCGCAAACGGACCATCGCCGGGCGCGGAAACGCCGCATAGGGGCCGTCAAACCTGTCAAGAATGCCCAGTTTCGCGGCTTCTTGAATGAGGGAGGCCGGGATATGGTCCCCCATCTCGGCAGGCATCGTGGTGAAATGAGCAAGACCAGTTCAGGCAATTTCTTCGAGGATTTCCGGATCGGCGACGTGATGCGTCACGCCACCCCGCGCACTGTCACGGTGGGCGACGTCGCGATCTACAACGCTGTCTATGGCCCCCGCTTCGCCGTCCAGTCCGCGGATACATTCGCCGCCGCGATCGGATATCCGCGCGCGCCGATCGACGACCTGCTCGTCTTTCATATCGTGTTCGGCAAGACCGTCCCGGACATCTCGCTCAACGCCGTCGCCAATCTCGGCTACGCCAATTGCCGCTTCCTGAGCCCGGTCTATCCCGGCGACACGCTCACCGCGTCCTCCGAAGTCATCGGGCTGAAGGAGAATTCCAACCGCAAGACCGGGATCGTGTTCGTGCGCTCCGCCGGCTACAAGCAGGACGGCACGCTCGCGCTGGAATATGTGCGCTGGGTGATGGTGCGAAAGCGCGACGAGAGCGCGAACGCGCCGCAGGAGCACGTGCCGCGGCTGCCCACGGCGATGGACGCCAATGTGCTGGGTGATGCCTGCCCGCCGATCGCCACCGACGCCTACGACTATTCGCTCGCGGGATCGGACTACGCGTTCGGCGACTACAATGTCGGCGAGAAGATCGACCATGTCGACGGCATGACGGTCGAGGAGGCCGAGCATCAGATCGCCACGCGGCTCTATCAAAACACCGCACGCGTTCACTTCAACCTGTTCACCGAGAGCAAGGCGCGGTTCGGCCGCCGCCTGATCTATGGCGGGCATGTCATCTCGCTGGCGCGCGCGCTCTCGTTCAACGGGCTCGCCAACGCCTTCCACATCGCCGCGATCAATGGCGGCCGCCATGTCGCGCCGCTATTCGCGGGCGACACCGTGTTCGCCTGGTCGGAAATTCTCGCCAAGACGGACCTTCCGCGACGCAAGGATGTCGGGGCATTGCGGGTGCGCACGGTGGCGACCAAGAACCAGCCCTGCGACGGCTTCCCGCTCAAGGCCGGCGAGGGCGACGACCCGGCGGTCATTCTCGATCTCGACTATTGGGTGCTGATGCCGCGCTGAGCGCGCCTGGCGCGATCGCAATTTCAGAACGCCGGCATCGCCTTTCGAGATTTTTCTGCGCCCCGGTCATGGCTGGGGCGACGATTTGGCCGTGGTGCCCAGAGGCGGGCAGCATTATACAAAATACCAGTTGTTTCTTTGGCTTACCGCAGTGCAAATGCCGTTGCGTGCCTGCCTTCGGCTGCTAAAAGGAGGCGAAAAGGTGACATGATGGCCGATACGAAGGGGCCCGTTGCGCGGCCGCTTTCTCCGCATCTTCAAATCTACAAGCCGACCCTGACGATGACGATGTCGATCGCCCATCGCATCACGGGCGCTGCGCTCTATTTCGGCACGCTGCTGCTGGCCTGGTGGCTGATCGCCGCCGCGTCCGGCTCCACGACCTACAGCAATTTCCACTGGTTCATGCAAAGCCTGGTCGGAAAGCTCGTGCTGTTCGGCTACACATGGGCGCTGCTCCACCACATGCTGGGCGGCATCCGCCACCTGATCTGGGATACCGGGCGCGGCTTCGGTCCGGTCGAGCGCGAATGGCTGGCGATGGCGACGCTCGTCGGCTCCATTGGCCTGACGCTGCTGCTCTGGATTTTCGGTTATCTCATGGCTGGAGGCGCGTGATGAGCGGGAAATCATCCATGCGAACACCGCTGGCGCGCATCCGCTATCTCGGCTCGGCGCATGCCGGCACCGACCATTTCTGGAAGCAGCGCGTCACAGCGGTCGCCCTCATCCCGCTCACCATCGCGTTCGTGCTCATCATCATCTCGTTGGTCGGGCGAAACCAGGCCGCCGCCATTCAGATCATCGGCTCGCCTTTCGTGGCGATCACGATGCTGCTGTTCGTGCTGAGCGGCGTCCATCACATGTGGCTCGGGATGCAGGTCATCATCGAGGATTACGTCCATAGCGAAGACTGGAAACTGACCTGCCTGATGGCGAACACCTTCTTCTCCTTCGCGATCGCGATCACCTGCATCTTCGCCGTCCTTAAAGTGGCTTTTGGGGTCTGATCGCATGGCTGCGAATGGAAGCAACGGCAAGGCAGCGCCCTCGATCAATGGCCGCGCCTATCCGATCGAGGATCATACCTTCGACGTCGTGGTGGTCGGTACGGGCGGCTCGGGATTGCGCGCGGTGGTGGGCTGCGCGCAGGCGGGGCTGAGGACGGCCTGCATCACCAAGGTGTTTCCGACCCGCTCGCATACCGTGGCGGCGCAAGGCGGCATCGCCGCCTAGCTCGGAAACATGGGCCCCGACGACTGGCGCTGGCACATGTATGACACCGTCAAGGGATCGGACTGGCTGGGCGACCAGGACGCGATCGAATATCTGTGCCGCAACGCGCCCGAAGCCGTCTATGAGCTCGAACACTGGGGCCTGCCGTTTTCCCGCACCGAGGACGGCAGGATCTACCAGCGGCCATTCGGCGGCATGACCACCGATTACGGCAAGGGCATCGCGCAGCGCACCTGCGCAGCCGCCGACCGCACCGGCCATGCCATGCTGCACACGCTGTATTCTCAGTCGCTACGGCATTCGGCGGAATTCTTCATCGAGTATTTCGCCATTGATCTGATCATGGACGACGAAGGCCGCTGCCGCGGCGTGGTCGCGCTCCGGCTCGACGACGGGTCCGTGCACCGCTTCCGCGCCAACATGACGATCCTCGCGACCGGCGGATACGGGCGCGCCTATTTCTCCGCGACCTCGGCGCATACCTGCACCGGCGACGGCAATGCGATGGTGCTGCGCGCCGGCCTGCCGCTGCAGGACATGGAATTCGTGCAGTTCCATCCGACCGGCATCTACGGCGCCGGCTGCCTGATCACCGAAGGCGCACGGGGCGAGGGCGGCTATCTGGTCAATTCGGAGGGCGAGCGCTTCATGGAGCGCTATGCGCCATCCGCGAAGGATCTCGCCTCCCGCGACGTCGTGTCGCGCTCGATGACGATCGAGATCCGCGAGGGCCGCGGCGTCGGCAAGAACAAGGACCACATCCACCTGCACCTCGACCATCTCGCGCCCGAAGTGCTGCACGAGCGGCTGCCTGGCATTTCCGAATCCGCGCGCATCTTCGCCGGCGTCGACCTGACCAAGGAGCCGATCCCGGTGCTGCCGACCGTGCACTACAACATGGGCGGCATCCCGACGAACTTCCACGGCGAGGTGCTGACCAAGAAGGACGGCGATCCCGACACCGTCGTGCCGGGCCTGATGGCGGTCGGCGAAGCCGCCTGCGTGTCGGTGCATGGCGCCAACCGGCTCGGCTCCAACTCGCTGATCGATCTCGTGGTGTTCGGCCGCGCGACCGCCTTGCGATGTGCCGAAATCCTGCAGCCGAACGATTCCCAGCCGGAGCTGCCGAAGAATTCGGCCGACCTCGCGCTGTCGCGCCTCGACCGCTTCCGCCACGCGTCGGGCGGCACGCCGACTGCCGATCTGCGGCTCAGGATGCAGAAGGTGATGCAATCCAATTGCGCGGTGTTCCGCACCGGCGAAATTCTCGAGGAAGGCCACAAGCTGATCCATGCCGTGTTCGCAGGGATGGCGGACATCCGCGTCACCGACCGCTCGCTGGTTTGGAATTCCGATCTCGTGGAGACGCTCGAGCTCGACAATCTGATCGAGCAGGCGGTGGTCACGATGGACTCGGCGCGCAACCGCACCGAAAGCCGCGGCGCGCATGCGCGCGAGGACTATCCCGAGCGCGACGACAAGAACTGGATGAAGCATACGCTGTCCTGGCTCGACCCGAAGTCCGCCACGGTCACGATCGACTACCGCCCGGTCCACACCTACACGATGACCAACGACATCGCCTATATCGAGCCCAAGGCACGGGTTTACTGAGAGATTGTCATGGCCGGGCTTGCCCCGCTCATCCACATCTTCGCAAGAAGATGAATCGCCGGGTCAAGCCCGGCGATGACGAGAGAGAAAGCATCGCAATATGGTCCAGCTCACGCTCCCCAAGAACTCCAAGATCACCGAAGGCAAGACCTGGCCGCATCCTGCCGACGCGAAACACGAGCGCGAATTCCGCGTCTACCGCTGGAACCAGGAGGACGGCAACAATCCGCGCGTCGACACCTATTATGTCGATACCGACGATTGCGGGCCGATGGTCTTGGACGCGCTGATCTGGATCAAGTCGAAGATCGATCCGACGCTGACCTTCCGCCGCTCCTGCCGCGAGGGCGTGTGCGGGTCCTGCGCGATGAATATCGACGGCATGAACACGCTCGCCTGCACGCGCGGCATGGACGAGATCGGCGGCACGGTCCGCATCTATCCCCTGCCCCACATGCCGGTGATCAAGGATCTCGTGCCCGACCTCACCCAGTTCTACGCGCAATATGCCTCGATCGAGCCCTGGCTGAAGACCGACACGCCGACCCCGCAGAAGGAATGGCGCCAGAGCAAGGAGGACCGCGAAAAGCTCGACGGTCTCTACGAGTGCATCCTCTGCGCCTGCTGCACGACGTCATGCCCGAGCTATTGGTGGAACGGCGACCGCTATCTCGGCCCGGCCGCGCTGCTGCAGGCGGAACGCTGGCTGGTCGACAGCCGCGACGAGGCGACCGGCGAGCGGCTGGATTACCTCGAGGACCCGTTCCGGCTCTATCGCTGCCACACTATCCTCAACTGCTCCAAGACCTGCCCGAAGGGTCTCAATCCGGCCAAGGCGATCGCCGACATCAAGAAGACGATGGTCGAGCGGCAGGTGTAATTCCGGCGGGCGCCGCAGCGCCCGCGGCCGGCGGGAAGGACAACGGCGCGCCCATTACCGCCAGAACCATTGCAAGAGCCTTCGTGCTCGATCCCGGCGGCCACAATATCGAGACCGCCTGCCATCTGCCGAGCATGGGGTGGAACTTCGGCGCCGCGACGCCGTTAGGCTCCGTCCGGGTCGGAGTGGACATGCCGGGAGCGCCGGTCCAATCCCTTCGAACGCCGGCGTCCAACCGCGAGACCGCGCGTGCTGCACCGCATCGATGAAATCTTCGTAAGGTGAACGTGCGTTTAGCGCTTGGCCGCAGATTGAACATGATACAGACGGACATTCACGCGACATGCGCCGCCGGGAGCGCATGAATGCGTCATGTCAGCAATCAGACTCCCTCGTCCTTCCCAAAGAACCGGCCGGAAAATCCAAGATGAAGACCAAGGCTCTGCTCCTCGCGACGACCATCCTGTCGGCCGCCATTGCAATTCACATTCCCCACGCTGCATTCGCGCAGGGCTCCAGCCTGCAGACCGGCGATGCCGACAAGGGGAACAAGAAGGATGGAGGCAAGAACGACGGCGGCAAGAAAGACGGCGGCAGGCAGGGCGACGGCGGAAAACAGGGCGACCGCGGCAAGCAGGGCGGCGACGGACAGCAGGGCAATCGCGGCAAGCCGGACAACGATAACAACAAGCAGGGAAACCGCGGAAAGCAGGACAACGACAACAGGAACAATGACCGCAAGCGCGCGGAGGAGCGCCAGCGTGAAGAGCGCCAGAAGGCGGAGGATCGCCAGAGGCGCGAAGACCGCCAGCGCGCCGAGGATCGGCAGAAGCGGGACGACCGCCAGAAAGCCGAGGAGCAGAACAGGCGCGAACGCGAGGAGCGCCAGAAGGCGGAGGACCGCCAGAGGCGCGAAGACCGCCAGCGCGCCGAGGATCGGCAGAAGCGGGACGACCGCCAGAAGGCCGAGGAGCAGGACAGGCGCGATCGGCAGGATAGCCGACGGGACGGCCCCTTCGACGGCCCGAGGCTCCAGACGCGAGACTCCAAGGACGACGACCGCAAGCGCGACGATCGCAAGGCCGACGATCGCGATCGCTGGCGTCGCATCGACGATGTCCGCCGCGATCGGCGCGAGGAGAGACGCGGCGACAGCGTGATCATTCACGAGGGCAACCGCACGATCGTGCGCGAGGGCGACAGGTGGATCATCCGCCGCGACGAAGCGGACCGCTTCCGCCGAAATCCCGACGCGCGCGTGGAGCGCCGCGGCAACGACGTCTACACGACGATCATCAGACCCGACGGCAGCCGCATCGTGACCGTGACCGACCGCGACGGCCGGCTCATTCGCCGCGTGCGCCGCGACGCGCGCGGGCGCGAATATGTGCTGATCGACAACGTGTATCGTGGCCCGCGCCGGGATTATCGCGGCTTCGTCGTGGTGCTGCCGCCGCCCGTCATCCGCATTCCGCGCGACCGCTATATCGTCGATGCGGGGCTCGTCGGAGCGCCGGTCATCTACGAGACGCTGATCGCTCCGCCCGTGGAGCGGATCGAGCGTCGCTACACGCTCGACGAGGTGCGCTACAGCGCTCCGCTGCGCGACCGCATGCCGCGGGTCGATCTGGACACGATCACCTTCGACTCGGGCTCGTGGGAGGTCACTCCCGACCAGGTCGACCGGCTTGCGCCGATTGCGGACGGCATCAAGCGCGCCATCGAGCAGAACCCCAACGAAGTGTTCCTGATCGAGGGCCATACCGACGCCACCGGCTCGGACGAGGACAACCTGTCGCTGTCCGACCGCCGCGCCGAATCGGTCGCCCTGGTGCTGACGGAGCAGTTCGGCATTCCGCCTGAAAACCTGACGACGCAGGGCTATGGCGAGCAGCAGCTCAAGGTGCCGACCGACGGACCGGAGCGGGCCAACCGGCGCGTCACGGTGCGCCGCATCACCCCGCTGCTGACGGGCGAGAACCAGCCGCCTGCCCAATAGCGGACGTTCGACGCACTCCTCTCCCCGCCTTTGGCGGGGAGAGGGTATTCAGAGCCCCAGCTTTTTCTTGCGCTGGCCGAGCGTCCGCAGCCGCAGCGCGTTCAGCTTGATGAAGCCCGCCGCGTCGCGGTGATCGTAGGCCACGGCGCCTTCCTCGAACGTGACGAGATCCTGGTCGTAGAGCGAATACTTGCTCTCGCGGCCGATCACGGCCACCGATCCCTTGTAGAGCTTCAGCTTCACGCGGCCGGTTACGAATTCCTGGCTCTTGTCGATCGCGGCCTGCAGCATCTCGCGCTCGGGCGAGAACCAGAAGCCGTTATAGATCAGCTCGGCATATTTCGGCATCAGCTCGTCCTTGAGATGCGCCGCGCCGCGATCGAGCGTGATGCTCTCGATGCCGCGATGCGCGGCCAGCAGAATCGTGCCGCCCGGCGTCTCGTACATGCCGCGCGACTTCATGCCGACGAAGCGGTTCTCGACGAGGTCGAGCCGCCCGATGCCGTTGCGCTTGCCGAGCTCGTTCAGCTTCGCGAGCAACGAGGCGGGCGAGAGCGTCTTGCCATCGATCGCGACCGCGTCGCCCTTCTCGAAATCGACCGTGATGATTGTCGGCTTGTCCGGCGCCTTCTCGGGATCGTCGGTGCGCGAATAGACGTAATCGGGCACGTCGACGCTTGGGTCCTCCAGCACCTTGCCTTCCGACGATGCATGCAGAAGATTGGCGTCGACCGAGAACGGCGCTTCGCCGCGCTTGTCCTTGGCGATCGGAATCTGGTGCATCTCGGCGAACTCGATCAATTTTGTGCGCGAGGTCAGGTCCCATTCGCGCCAGGGTGCGATCACGGTGACGTCCGGCTTGAGCGCGTAATAGGTCAGCTCGAAGCGCACCTGGTCGTTTCCCTTGCCGGTCGCGCCATGCGCCACGGCGTCGGCGCCGACCTTTTCGGCGATCTCGATCTGCTTCTTGCCGATCAGCGGGCGTGCGATCGAGGTGCCGAGCAGATATTGCCCCTCATAGACCGTATTGGCGCGAAACATCGGGAAGACATAGTCGCGGACGAATTCCTCGCGCAGATCCTCGATGAAGATGTTCTCGGGTTTGATTCCGAGCAGCAGCGCCTTCTGGCGTGCCGGCTCGAGCTCCTCGCCCTGGCCGAGATCGGCGGTGAAGGTCACGACCTCGCAGCCATAGGTCGATTGCAGCCACTTCAAGATGATCGAGGTATCCAGCCCGCCCGAATAGGCAAGCACGACTTTCTTCACCTGACCTCTTTTATCCTGTTGATTCATATTGGTAATCCGCGTCGGCCCCCATCGGCCGGGCGGACTATAGGCGGGGAGTATCAGGCGGGCAATTGCCGTCTAGCAGGCCGGCAGCGGCGCGATGGCCGCATGCGCCCCGTCGAGCCGGAAGGCGTAAAACGGCATCGTGGCCGTCGGACCGGTGCGAACCGTGACCGCACCGAGCGGCGTCACCTTTTCGAAGACCTGTCCGTAGCGGCCGCCCTTTGCGCACTGGCTGACAACGATCGCCGGCAGCGGCGAGGCGCGCGTCAGCGGCGCGACCATCTCGAAATAGTTCGCGGCTTTGGGCGCGGAAGGCCAGGCCAGCACCGGCAGCCCGCTGGCACGCAGATAATAGGTCAGCGCCGCCACGTCGTAGCGGCGGTCGCCGACGATAGCGCGCGCGCCTTGCTCCTGCGCGAGTCGCGCAAGCTTGTCGGCCAGCTCGCGCATGCCCAGCACCCGCTCATAGACATTCGGCTTGGCGAGGCCCGGCACGCTGACTCGCTCGGCCATCGCATCGCTCGCCAGCAGAACGACCTGCACCACGGCGCCAAGCGCGATGCTTGCGGCGACCCACGCCACGCCGCCCTGGCGCAGCAGCAGCGCGACCGTCAGAACGATGACGGCAATCAGCGCGGGCGCCGCCCAGTTGGGATGCGCGCCGGTGACGAACGAGGCTGCTGTCACCAGCGCGAGCACAGGGAGCGCGAAAACAAGCATCAGCCTGTCCTCCCGCCGAAATGCGAATGAGCCAATCCGCGCGAGCGCGATCAGGAAAGCGCCGAACAGGATCGGCCCGACAAGTGCGAATTGCGAGGCGACGAACTCGAGCAGCTTGAGGACACTGAAATGCGCGCCCGAACCCTGCACATTGTCGGCCGTGTGCCGGAAGGTCGCGAAGCCGTTCGAAAAATTCCACGCAACATTGGGTGCGAGAATCAGGGCACCGAGCGCTAGCGCGATCCAGAAATCCCGCCGCCGCCGCAGCTGTCTCGCTCGTTCGTCGATCAATGCCGCAAGGCCAACGCTCAAGACGAAATAGATCATCGCGTATTTCGCGAGCAGTCCAAACCCGAGCCCGACGCCGAGCGCGAGAGCCCAGCGCAGGTCGGGCCCGCGCAGCAGTTTCACATAGGCCAGCAGCGCCAGCGCCCAGCAGAACAGGAGCGGCACGTCGGTCGACACGATGCGGGCGGAGAAAACCATGCCGGGGGCGAAACCGATCGCCAGCGCGCACCAGAATGCCGTGCGCCGGTCGTAAAGCTCGGCGGCGATCCCATAGACGAGCAGGCTCGTGCCGAAATAGATCACCGGCGAGGAGGCGCGCACGCAGGCTTCCCCGCTGCCGCAGACCGCCTCCGACGCGGCGATGATCCAGGCCAGCAGGGGCGGCTTGGAGAAATAGCCGAAGCCCAGTTCGCGCGACCACGCCCAGTATTGCGCCTCGTCGAAATGCAGCTCGACGGCGGAGAGATGCAGCCCGGCAAGCCGGATGAGCGTCAACGCGAGCAGGATCAGCGCGCAGGTCAGAAAGGCCGGCGAAGCGCAAGAAGCGGAGACGGCTCGTTGTGTCACTCGGGCATCGGACATGTAGGCGGCGGCGGGCATCGCGCTTCGATTACCGCGCCGGCCCGCTCGAACTGCTCACGACTGCACCAGCATAGCCGCCCTTTGCGTCGGACACGCCTGGCCGCCTGCCCCGCAAACGCGACAGCGTCGCCGCCCAGGGCGGGGAGAGCGCGCCGTCCTGCGAGCGCCAGCGAAACAGATAGCCGTGCAGCAACCACACGATCAGGGCCGTCAGCACGCCCGCAAAGATCACATCCGTCAGGAAATGTCCGCCCGCGATCATGCGCACAAGGCCGACCACCAGCCCGTAGGCGAGCGCGCCGGTAATCGCCGCATATTGCCACGGCCCGGACGCGAGCGCCGCGACCGCCAGCGTGGCGAAGGCGGAGGACGCTTCGCCCGATACGAAGGAGCAGTTGCGCTCGCACGCGCCGGAGGTGTCCCACCAGGCCTTGAACGGCTGGTGGCCGCCGAGTTCCGCGACCGAATAGGGTCGCGGCCGCGACCAGTGCTCCTTGAGTATGCCATTCACCAGCAATCCCGGCGCCAATGCAAAGCTCAGGATCACCAGCAGCGCCATGCGGTTCGGCACATGCAGGGCCGGCCGCCGACGGATGGCCTGGAACAACAGAACCGCGCCGGCGAGACCCACGATCAGGAGAGTAAGCCGGAAGTTCAGTTCGCGGATTGCGGAAATCGCCGACGCAAACGGCTTGAGCGCAAGCCGGACTTGCGGGTCCTGCATCAGCGCCGCGATGTCGAGATCGAGCTCCGGGGCGACGGTGAAGATCATGCCCGTCAGCAGGCCCGTAATGACGATCAACCACAAACCGAACACCGCCACAAACGCCCCCCGCCCTCCGGCAGCGGGATCGTTGTTCGCGAATGTAACGGACCGTTGAAGGAAATCGGTCAGTTTGACGACAGCACACAAGCGCGCAAATGCGGATGCGGCATCGCCGGTCGAATCAACGTCTTAGCGCTGTTTCTTGCTCCGTGACGGCTGCGCCACATAGCGCGGATTCGGCTCGCAGATGCCGCCGGCGCCCTGGACTGTCGCAAGGCATTGCTGGAAGCTGACGAAGCCGCAATTGAACGTTGTCCAGTCATAGCGGGCGCACCACGGATATTCGCGCGCCTGCGCCGCGTCTGCTGCCGGCAGCAGCGCCGAGCAACCGAGGAGACCGATGGCCAAGAGATATCGCATGGGATTTCTCCTTCACTCCTGAGTGGCGTTTCCTCGTCCCTTCATTCACGCGCCATTCTACCCGAAATCACGCCCTCGCGCGCGAGGTGTTCGCGCAAGAGCCGGACATTGCGCCGGTTGCCGCGCCACAGCACGTCGAACACATCGCCGGCGACAGGCACCGCGCCCACCAGGCCGTCGAGCGCAACATTGGCGATCATGCGCAGCAGAAGCGTACGCGGCACGCCGATTCGCCATGCCTGATGCACGATATATGCTGCGAGCAGCGTGGTGACGGTGTCGCCGATTCCCGGAACAAGGCCGATAATGCCGTCGATGCCGAAGCGGATATTCGTGCCCGGCACCGCGATGGCGGTGTCGAGCAGCCGCGACAACCGGTCGAGGCGCTCGAACGCCTCGCGCCGCGAGCGGCTCTCGCCGCCGGCAAAGGAGGAATCGTAGGTGAAAGCCCGCGCCATGATGCTGCCGCTCCCGGAACCGTCCCAGTCAGGCGTCTCGACATGGTGACGATTATCTCCCATTCAAGCATTTCAGGCCGATCCGGTTCCCCGAGAGGCCCGCTGACGAAAGACGCGCTCACGAAGGATCCGCCGCATGCCCGTGCTCGATTTCTGGTTTGAATTCGCCTCGACCTATTCCTATCCGGCCGCCATGCGCATCGGCGCCCTCGCCCGCGACGCCGGCGTGTCCGTGTGCTGGCGGCCATTCCTGCTCGGGCCGATCTTCGCATCGCAGGGCTGGGACAACTCGCCGTTCAACATCTATCCGGCCAAGGGCCGCTATATGTGGCGCGATCTCGAGCGGCTGTGCGCCTCGCTCGACCTGCCGTTCCAAAGGCCCCGGCAGTTTCCGCAAAACGGTCTCGTTGCGGCGCGCATCGCGCTCTCCGCGCTGGACGAAGGCTGGGGCGAGGAGTTCATCGCTGCGGTCTATCGCGAGCAGTTCGGCGAGGGCCGCGTCATCGGCGACCCCGCGGTCATTCGCGACATCCTGCTCAATCTGAAGCGCGATCCGAAAGCCCTCTTCGAGCGCGCGCAGACCGACGAGGTCAAGGGACGCCTGCGCGCACAAACGGAGGAAGCGAAGGAGCGCGGCATTTTCGGCGCGCCGAGCTTCACCACCGCGGACGGGGAATTGTTCTGGGGCAACGATCGCCTGGAGCAGGCGATTGCGTGGGCGAAAAAAACATGACGTCACCTCTCCCCGTGGCGGGGGCCGAGGCTTAGGGATCCATGCGCATCGGGAGGCCCGCCTTCGCCATATGCTCCTTGGCGTCGCGCACCGAATACTCGCCGAAGTGGAAGATCGAGGCCGCCAGAACGGCCGTCGCATGACCGTCGCGAATGCCCTCGACCAGGTGGTCGAGATTGCCGACGCCGCCGGAGGCGATCACCGGCACGGTCACGCTGTCGGCGACCGCGCGCGTGAGCGCGATGTCGAAGCCCGTTCTTGTGCCGTCGCGGTCCATCGAGGTGAGCAGGATTTCGCCCGCCCCGAGGCTCACGACCTCCTGCGCATAGGCCACCGCATCGAGCCCGGTCGGATGGCGGCCGCCATGCGTGAAGATTTCCCAGCGGTCGGCCTCGCCCGGCTGCGAGACCTTCTTGGCGTCGATCGCGACCACAATGCATTGATCGCCGAATTTCTCCGCCGCCTCGCGCACGAAGGCGCGCCGGTTCACCGCCGCAGTGTTGATCGAGACCTTGTCCGCGCCCGATTTCAGCAGCGCGCGAATGTCGTCGACCGTGCGCACGCCGCCGCCGACCGTCACCGGCATGAAGCAGGCCTCCGCCGTGCGGCGCACGACGTCGAGAATGATGCCGCGATTCTCATGGCTCGCCGTGATGTCGAGAAAGGTAAGCTCGTCGGCGCCGGCGGCGTCGTAAGCGATCGCGGCCTCGACCGGATCGCCGGCGTCGCGCAGATCGACGAACCGGATGCCCTTGACGACCCGTCCGTCCTTGACGTCGAGGCAGGGGATGACGCGAACCTTAAACATTCACCGCATGTGCCACGCCAAGGACGCGGACTGCAAGCTCGATTGCGAGCGCTCCGATGAGCAGGAGGAAAGCGCGCATATCCAGACGCTCGTTGTTCTTGGGTCCCGCCTCCACGACGAGATCGTACTGGAGATAGCTCGCATAGTCGCGGGTACGCAGGAACCTGAAGCGCTCCATCGATTTCTCACGCTGCACCTGCCAGCTTCGGACAACGGAGAAGACCGAAAGGCCGCTCAGCGCCAGCGCAGCGAGATGGCCGAGCAGCACGGTCCGGCTGGCGCCGGGGCGGATTTCCGTCAGCACGAAAACAATGAGACCGAACGATGCCGCAAACAGCAATACCCGAAGCCAGTTACCCGCTTCGCCGGCGCGCTTCAGATGGACGAGCGCCATTTGCCACTGGTCGGCATCGGCCGGCGGCTTCTCGGCAGGCCGCTCACTTGCCTTTTCGTTCGGCTTGCCTTCCGACGACATTCGATCCCCCTGCGATCGACCTCGTCAACCGCAACGCCTCCGCGACATCCAGACGTCCGTCGTAAAGCGCACGCCCCACGATCGCCCC
>JACAEG010000069.1 GCA_013388965.1 Pseudorhodoplanes sp.
AGGCAGGCGGCGCCGCGGTTGAGGATTTCGGCCCGGTCCGTGGCCTCGGTGTCGATCGCCTTCAGCTCGTCGTCGACGCGCTGCTTCAAATCCTCGGGCAGATAGGCCTCGTGCGCCCTGTATTCGGCCTCGGCTTCGGCGGCGGCGCGCTCGGCCGCCTGCACGCGCTCCGTGGCCTCGGGCGCGATCGCGGCGGGCTCCGGGCCAGGGCCGGGCGGCAGGGGCTCGTCGGCATCCTGGGGACGGCCGGCGAGATCCCGCCAGGCGGAATCGACGCTGGGCGATTCCGCTCCTATATTCGCTGTCGGCCCCGCCCCTCCGTCGTAGTATCGAGAAAGCGGAGGAGGTAGGTCCGGCGCAGGCCTGAAGCCGGCCGGATCATCGGGGCCACTTTCGTTTCGACGAAACGCCGTCAGCAGCCAGACCTTCTTCTCGTTTTTCCATTCGGTGTTGATCGCGATGCGCTCGCGGCCGTCAGGCGAATCGAATTGCAGCCGGCCGCCCCATTCGCCAACCTTGCGCATACGCGCCAATCGCGCGGGCAGATCTGCGACGACGTCGGGGTGCTTCTCGATGATGTGCGCCAAGCCATAGCCGCGCTCGCCACCCTGCCCCCAGATCACGTCGATGCGCCCGCCTGGCACCTCAGGGTGAGCGAGCACGCCAATGGCGTCGCCGGTCTGTGCCTGACGCAGCCAGTCGACCGCCTCCGTCCAGCGGTCGGCATAGCCCTCGAGCACAGGGCCGTGCTCGCCATGGCCGGCCATTCGAACGCCGTCCGGCAGCGGCGGAAAATCGTTGCGCGCGGCCGACAGCGAGACTGCGATGCGCGGATCGGTCTCGCTAGCCGCGGCGAGGACCTCGCCGGCGGAGACCGGCCGTCCCTCGATCAGGTTGGCGACCGCCACCCGCATGGCATCTTCGTTGGCGCGGGCCGGAAGGTCCTCGACGGCCGTGATCAGGGCGCTGCGTTCGCCCACAGGACTCGCCTGGCGCGTTAAATCGACCCCGCCCGCCCCCTCACCCCCAGCCGCCGGCGTTTCGCGCGCCGGTGCGGCCGGCTCGGCCACGTCGGGCGTCCTGTCCAGCGGGTCGCCGGGCGCGTCGTAGCGGTCGAGCGACGCAACGGGAGTGGCTTCCGGTGCAACGTCCGGGGCTTTTGGTGCAACGCCACCCCGCCGGCGGGCCCGCACGTCGCCGATCGCGCCGACGCCCATGTGCAGGCCCGAGCCGAGCGCGGCGCCGAACATCACCTGCTGCAGGAATTCGCTGTAGCGGTAATCCTGCCCTTCCTGGGTGCGGGCCAGGACCTCGAGCGGCTCCATGAGGGCGGCGCCGGCGGCGCCTTCGACCGCACCGACGCGCGCACGCACGGCCGCGCGCGGCAGGAGCCGCGTGCCGGCATCGGCCAAAAGCTTGCCGTAGCGCGCCTCGCCGACAACCGGGATGAAGGCTGAGGCGATGTTGAGCGGATCGACAGCCGAGACCAGGAATGAGGTGCCTACATGCAGCGCGCCTGACACGAAGCCTTTTGGGCCGCGGGCGATCGTCGCCTCCCGCTCGCGCCGTTCGCGCGCGCGTTGCAGCATGATGTCGAGCGCCCGCTCCGGGATATCAGGCCGGTCCGGTAGCGTCAGGATGTTGTCGAGACCGGCCTCTTTCACCCGAGCGCGGGCAGCGTCGATCGGGACGATCGGAGCCGGCGCTGGGCCGGGGATGAACGCACCGGGCGAATCCGCCGCGCCCTGCAGGCCGATGTCGCCGAGCCCGGCCTCGCGGCCGAGCGGCGTGACTTCGGTGGCGGGCGCCATCGCCTCGCCCAGCTCGGCCATGTCGGCCAGGCGCGCCACCGGCCAGGTGTTTGCCGCAGCGCTGGCCTCTGCCGCCAGCGACTCGCTCATGGTGACATCGAGGTCCTCGATGTCGTACTGCGCGGGCCCAAGGCGGAGGCCGTCGGTGTAGATCGTCACGGGGTGACCACGCCCCACGCTCCGACAGCCTCGCGGCCGACGGCGTCCCGGCCAATGCGCGCGAGCTCGTCCCAGGTCAGGATCAGCGGCTTGCCGTCGGCGCGGCGCACGGCCTGGTCGTTGAACACCAGCGCGAGACCGGATTCGTCGGGCGCCGTCACCCACACGCCGTCACGCGCAAACTTTTGGCCGGGTGCGCCGGAGAGGTATTCCTGCGAAAGCCCGCCAGCGCGATCGCGCGCTGGCGCGACATCGATTTCGCCGGCACGCAACATCCAGCGCGCGGCCTCGACGCCACGAGTGACCTGCGCCGGCGTCACGGAAATATCCAAGGGCACGCGATATTTGGTGTGGTCGGAATCGACCTCGAAGCTGTACTTGTGCCCGAGCAGTTCGTTGAAGGCGCGGATCCCAGCCTTTTCCGCCGTCTCGCCGCCGCGCACGTAGTAAGCAGCGAGCTTCTCGCCGGCGGCCTGGAAGGCATCGACCACCGGCTGGCTGCCCTCGTTCCCCGCCATCGACTTGGCAAGCGGCCGGAAGGCGTCTCGCGTGGCGGTGCGAATCTCGGAAAGCTTCGTCTCGCTCTGGTCGTTGGCGATGTCTTTCAGATCGACCTGCGCGAATTCGGTCAGGATCTGCGCGGCCGCCGGCGTCACGCCCGAGCCGATCACGGCGACCACCGGCGCAGCCTTGCGCGAGAGCTGGCGATAGACCTGCGGCCAGGCCTCGCCCCATATCGCGGCTTCCGCCTCGATCGCGGCCGCGACATTGCCCGCGCCGCCCTCGGCCTTCGGGTTGGCGAGGCGCGCATTCAGGTTGTCGATATAGCCCTGCGGCAAGAGCCGCCGCTGCGCCGCCGGCACGCCGATGCGGGCCTGCTCCATTTCCATCTTGGTCGCGAAGGCGCGCGCGGCCGCGCGGCGATCCTCGGGCGTCTGTGCCGCGGAGAGCGCCGCATAGGCGTCCTTCACCACCGGCAGGCGCGCGATTGCGAAGGCGGCCGGGTCCTTGGCCTTGGCGGCGTTGCTCTGCGCAATCGCCTTTTCCAGCGTCGCGTGGTTCTTCAGCTGCTCGGCATAGCCCTCGCTGCCGGGCCTCGGCGCGCGCTGCGCCAGCAGGGCCGCCTGCTCCTCCGGATCGAGACCGGACACCGTCGCAAGGTCGCGGCCGAGCTGCAGGTCGCCCTGGTAGGCTTCGAAGGCGCGCGCGCCGGCGTCTTCCCCCAGCGCCGTCGTGAACTCGTCCGCGGTCATCGGCGCGGACACGCTGCCGGTCTCGAGCGCCTCGGCGGTGGTGTCGGCGAGCCGGCCGCGGAATTGCGTCAGCGTCTCGGCCGTGCGCGTGCGCTGCGCGACGGACACCTCGCGCTCCGCATCGTGCAGGAGGCGCGTGCGCGTGTCCTCCGGCAACAGCGCCGCGACCTTGCCGGCGCCGGGCAAACCCATCTTGCCGGAGGCCCAGCCGATCACGGTGTCGGTCGTCTTGCCCTCGAGGATCGAGCGGTTGGCCTTCACCGAGGCGTCCTCGACCAGGCCCTCGACCGGCGTGCCGGGCTTGGCGCGCAGCACCTTGATCGCGTCGCCGGCGCCCAGGAAATGCGCTAGATAGAGATTGCCGGCCGTCGCCTGCAAACCGGCGCCGTTGAGCGCCTCTGTGTTGGCGTCCATGAGATAGCCGGCCATCTCGCGCGAGAGCGCGGGATCCGCGCGCAGTGCCAGCACCTGCTTCTCGCTGCGGCCCTGCAGGATGTCGGGACGCCGCGCGCGAACGGTGCGCAGCCAGGTCTCCTTGACGAACTGGAAATCGCCCATCGCCGAGGAGGTCGCGGCCTTCGCCGCCGGATTGCCGGTCGCGTTCTCGGCGCTCTTGAAGCGGTCGAGCAGCGACTCGCGGTCGGCGACGGGGGGCCGCAGCTCGCGCACGCGCTCCTCCGG
>JACAEG010000084.1 GCA_013388965.1 Pseudorhodoplanes sp.
CAACATGAAAATCGAGGAAGCGGATGCTGTGTTGGGCAGTCCAATTGGTTTTCCGAAGGAAGGTATTTTTGGCCTGCTCGATCTGGTGGGTATTGGTATTATTCCGCTTGTCACCGACAGTTTGTTGAAAACGCTCGCGGCGGACGATCCCTCAGGATTATCGCCCTTCACGCCGGAAATCTTCGCGGCCATGGTCGCCTTGCCGGTCGAAAGATCGACCGCGTAGAGCGTGTCTCCCGCCATCAGCCAGCCGGTATTGGCGCCCTTGCCGTCCGCAAGAATGTCGAAGGCCACCTTGTCGGCCTTGATGCCGAGCTTGCCGATCGCGTTCAGCACGCCGTCATTCGGCGGCGCTTGCTTGACCAGTCCGCCGATCGTGCCGTCGACGTCGTAGAGCGCGGTTTCCTTGCTGCCCTTGAACGAGTTGGAATAGGCGCCCGCGACGATGTTCGGCTTTTCGCCCTTGTGCATGTCGGTCTCGGCGAATTTCAGATCGCCGTCCCTGGTCACCTTGCCGTCGTCGACATTGACGCGCAGGTTCCAGCCGTTGTTGCCGATCACGCGCAGCCGGTCGGCAACCGGATTGAAATCCACCGTCGCCCAGGTGCCGGCCGGCAGCATGGTATCGAGCTTCGACTTCATCGTGGCCTTGCCGTCATTGGCGATGGTGTAGAGTGTGCCGTCGGCGGCAAGGCCGTACAGCAGGCCGTCGGCCGGACGCACGTCGATCCCGACCAGGCCGCCGCTGATGCCGGACACCTTCATGCTCCTGGTCGCCTTCTTGGCGGCCGTATCGACGATGGCGATGGTATCGCCGCCGATGAGCGCGGCGACCTGCTCGGCCTTCGCCGCGGTCGCCGTGCCGATCGTGGCCGCGAGCGCGGCCAGCAGAATATTGCGTGTCATGGGTTGCTCCCTATCGTGAACCGACCCCGGCTGGGGGTCATGTCGGCTCTACCGGGGGGAGACCGGCGGCGGATGCAGGCTCCCGGAAAAAAGAGCCTCGATGGCGAGGCGGGCTGCATCCAGTCCGCCCGGCTGCCCGGTAAGGGAAGCGAATCAAAGGACTTCTCCGGCCAACGGCCGAAATTCGACAGGGAACCTTTTTCCCGTATAAAGACCGCCCCGATGAACCCGCGCGACCCTGCCCAAGATGCCCAGCTCTCGGCCGCCCTTGCCCGCTGCGCGGGCGGCGAGCGCGCGGCCTTGCGTGTGATCTACGACCTGGAGGCTTCGCGCATGATCGGCGTCGCGTTGCGCATCGTGCGCCGGCGCGATCTGGCCGAGGAAGCGGTGCACGACGCCTTCATGCGGGTCTGGCGCAGCGCGCGCAGTTTCGATCCCGCGCGCGGCGAGGCGCGCAACTGGCTCTATGCCATCGTGCGCAATCGCGCGCTCACGATCCTGCGCGACGAGAACCGTTTCCTGTCGACCGACGATGACGACAAGCCGGACATTCCGGACCTGTGCGCGGAGGACGCGGTCGCACGCCTGCCGGAAGCGAGTGCGCTGCGCCGATGTCTCGAAAAGCTCGACATGCGCCGCCGCACGGCCGTCGTGCTCGCCTATGTTCACGGCCTCTCGCATGGCGAGATCGCCGGCAAGCTGGCGGTTCCGCTCGGCACGGCGAAAAGCTGGACGCGCCGCGGCCTCATCTCGCTGCAGGAGTGCATGGGATGAGCAACCTGGACAGGAATTCCGAGAGCGAACGTACGCTTGCAGCGGAATATGTGCTCGGACTGCTCGATCCGCCGGCGCATGCCGAAGCCGAGCGCAGGCTGGCGCACGATCCGCATTTCGCGCGCGAGGTCGAGCAATGGCGCACGCGCTTTGCGCCGCTGGACGAGACGGCGGATATCGTTTCGCCCGACGCGCGATTGTGGTCGCGGATCGAAAACGGCATCGCGACACCGCCAGCGGCGCGCGACTCCGAACCCGGCATGCTGGCGCGCTTCTGGAACAGTCTCGGCGCCTTGCGCGCCGCGTCGGTCGCGGGCGCGCTTGCCGCGCTCCTGCTTGCCGTCGTGAGCATCGGTTCGCTGCAATATGCCCGACAGGAGGCGATCCGAAAGCCGATCTATGTCGCGGTGCTGGTCAGCGATCCCAGCAAGGAGCCCGGCGCCGTGGTCAACGCCTTCGCCGACGGGCGCGTGGAAATGATCCCGCTCACCGAGATCAATGTGCCGGAAGGCCGCGCGCTCGAAATCTGGACCCTGTGGGACCGGCAGGTCGGGCCGCGCTCGGTCGGGCTTCTCCAGCGCGCACGCGCGACGCAGCTCAATCTCGAGAACCTGCCGCGCACCGGCGAGAACCAGCTATTCGAGATCACGCTCGAGCCCGCGACCGGCTCTCCGACCGGCCGCCCGACCGGGCCCGTGCTGTTCAAGGGCACCACCTCGCGGACGTTATAGGCGGCGGCGACTGACTTAGCGCGACGGCATGCCGGAAGCGGCCGTGCGCTTTTCTCCGCCGAGCTTCGTCAGCGCCGCGCGCATCATGGTCAGCGCCGCATCGGCCTGCTTGTCACGCCGTTGAATCATCGCCAGTTGCCACATCAAGGGCGGCTTGAGCGGGCGGATCGCATAGTCGTGCTTGCCGTGATTGACCGACGACGCCGGGCGGATCGAAGCGCCGAACCCTGCCGCCACCAGCCTCTTCGTCGTCTCGTCGGCATTCATTTCCATCGCCGGCTTGACGATGACGCCGCCGTCAGCGAACCAGGCATCGATCGTCGCCGCGAGCGGACCGCCCGCGATGTCGAGAATGAGCGGATGCTCGGCCAGTTCCTCCGGCGTGATGCCGGCGTTACGCGATCCGGCGGATGCGGGAAGAATCGCCAGCAGCGGCTCCTCGTAGATCTGCACCGCGTCGAGCCCGCGATCCTCGACCGGCATGGTGACCACGGCGACATCGACCTCATTGGCCACGACCAGCTGCGTGGCTTCCCGCGAGGTCGCCACCGAGATCGAGATGTCGAGATTGGGATGTGCGCGGTGCAAGTCCGCCAGAACCGGCGCGAGCAGATGCGTGCAGATCGTCTCGTGCGCGGCGATGCGCACGCGCCCGAGCCAGTTCTCGCGATAGCGCCGGACCGCCGCATCGATATCGTCGACATGCGCCGCGATGCGCCGCGCGTAATCGAGCGCCTCGCGCCCTGCATCGGTGGCGAATGCCTTCTTGCCGAGCCGGGCGACGAGCTGCACGCCGAACCGCTCCTCCAGCTCCTTGATCTGCGTGCTCACCGCCGATTGCGAGAGATTGAGCCGTCGGGCCGCGGCGGTGAAGCCGCCGGTTTCCACGACCGCCTGCAAGGCCCTGAGCTGGTCGAGGTTGATGCTGCGCATATCGGCAATTCAAATCGTTTTGATGGAAACAATCAATTATGGGAATTCACCTTGAGCGTGTAATGGCGCCGCCGAGTCACGCGAGGAACAGACTGTCCCGCTCCGTCGGCGCTACGCCGATCGCCCGAACGGAAATGGCCGGGTATCCGCGAGCGGCGGATGCCCGGCTGCCCAGAATCGAGCGCACCTCGAGCATGACAACCGAATTGCACATCCGGCGCGCGAGCCGCACCGACCGCGACTGGCTTTTTGCTCTGCAGGAAGTGTCCCTGCATGTGCTGGGCCGCCACAGCTACGACGAGGCCGCAATCGGTTCCTTCGTCGCGCATGGCGGGATTTCGGACGACCGCATGATCGATCGCGGCACCTGCTTCGTGGCGCTGTCCGGCGGGACGATTGTCGGCTGCGGCGGCTGGAGCGACCGCACCGGCAAGACGGGCGTGCCGGCCGGCGCGCTGCTGCTGCGCCCGGCGCCGAGGATGCGCGGTCTCTTCGTCCATCCCACATTCGCCCGCAGGGGGATCGGCAGCCGTCTGGTCCGCGCCATCGAGGACGACATGGTCGCCGCCGGGCACGATTGCGCCACCCTGGCGGCGACGCTCAACAGTGCCGATTTCTTCCGCGCCCTCGGCTATTGCGGGCGCAAGACGGTGAGCCTGCCACTTCCCGGCCGGAGACGCTTTGCGGTGACGTGCATGAGCAAGCGCTTCGCTGGGGTCGATGCCGCAGCCGCGTGAGCGGCCGCATTCTCATAAACTTCTCTCCGCGCGCTTAAGCGCGCATTCACCCCGGTTGGACGGCGCGCTCCGCATTAAGCCTCCGTTGCGCAAAATTTGCGATGGATCGGGCGTATCGGAGATGGGGCGATGTCTCTCATCGGACGCGGAGTGTTCGCTCGGGGGGCAATCGCGCGCAGCGTTCTGGCCTTCAACCATTTCCCGCGTGGCAAGCCATGAAGATGTCCAAGATCCAAGAGTTGCGCGCGCGCGGCATCCAGCCGCGAGCAGAAAGCTCGTCCTGTCTGCCGATGATCGCAGGCGGCATCGCGGCCTTCGCCGCCGGCATGCTGCTGGTCATGGCGGCGGGCTGGCTGCCGTCCGTCAGTCTCGCCAACCTCACGTTGAAAAAGCCCGCGCAGACTGCGGCAACCGCGACGCCGGTCCCGCAATTCGAGGGCGAACGCCTCGGCCGCGCCTCCACGGCTCCCCTGCTCAGGCAATGCGCGCCGTTCGCGGAACTGGGCATGGATTCCGACATCAAGGCCCAGCCTGCTGATATCTATCGACTCCTGAAGCTTGGAACGCGGGCCACGAGCCTCGCCAGGATGGTCGGCGCCAATCCGCAGGAATTCGACCAGGCGCCGTTCGTGGACGCATGGGCGTCGGTCGCCGATTGCGTCTACAAGCAGAATGGCTGGGCGCTGTGCGATCCCGACAACCGGGCGCTGGCGGTGGAAGCGGCGACGACATTCGTGCGGGGCATGGATTCCGCCATCAGGGATGCGAATGCCGCGCCGACCGGCAATGGTCTCCGGCGCGCGTTCAGGGAGAAAGGGAGCCCTGCCCCGCTCGACCTGCGATCGACGAAGGACCGCGTTCTGGCCGGCCTGCGCAGCCGCATCGAGAACGGCTACCTCATTTCGTCCGACTTCGGCATGTTCGTCCCCGGCGAGATCGGCAATGTGCTGAGCAGCGCCAGGACGGTCCGCAACGCCTGCGCGCAACGGCGCTGATCGCGCCGCCCCGGTCCCCCCTCTCGACGCCGGTCCCCGGTCGCATTCCCGCGCAAAACCGGCCATAGTGCCGCGGCCTGAACGGCAGGTGAGGACACAGATGATTCTGGAAATCGCGCAGATCGAGATCAAGCCCGGCATGGAAAGCGAATTCGAGGCCGGCGTGAAAAAGGCCGTGCCGGCCTTTCAGCGCGCCAAGGGCTGTCGCGGGCTGACCCTGCAGCGCTCCATCGAGAAGCCGCAGCGCTACCGGCTGTTCGTGCACTGGGACACGGTCGAGAACCACACGGTGGATTTCCGCAACTCGCCCAACTGGCAGGAATGGCGTGCCTGCGTCGGGCATTGCTTTGCGGCCCCGCCCGAGGCCGAGCATGTACAGGAGGTCCTGAAAGGCTTCTGAGCCGCGCCGCTATGCGGCCCTGCCGCAGCCCTGCGGCTTGAACACGCGCGCGGTCGAGGGCGGAAACTTCGCGAGCTTCTCCGCCGGGCGGATCGGGCGCGATACGAGATTGCCGCCGCAATTGGGGCAACGCCCGCCGAGCCTCGTGTCCGCGCAATCGCGGCAGAACGTGCATTCGAACGAGCAGATCATCGCGTCCGTCGCAGCGGGCGGAAGATCCCTGTCGCAGCATTCGCAGTTCGGTCGAAGGGCGAGCATGGCGGCCTTGTTGCCTGATCTCTGATCCGCCCTGACGATAGCAGCGTCATGCCGCGCCGATCAACGCGGCAGCCAGGCATGCGGTTTGCGCGTGCGGCCATGATCGGCAACATTCCGGAAAGCAGCGTAGAACCATCCGACAAGGAGGCACGGCCGCGATTTCCTCTGCATGAGACCATCGGCAAAGCCGATTGCGCCGGCGGGCATTGCCCCATAGCATGGCCGCCTCAACAGGAACCTGCAGGTTCCGGGGCGCAAAGACCCATCCGCCGGGTTGATCCACAGGCCCGGCTTGCCTAACGACACGCGGAGGATTTCGGCGATGGCTTACAACATTCTCATCATGGGCGCGTCCTACGGATCGCTGCTCGCCTCCAAGATGCTGTTCGGCGGACACACCATCAAGCTGGTCTGCCTGCCCGCCGAGGCCGACCTGATCAATGCAGAGGGCTTCCGCGTGCGCCTGCCGGTGCGCGGGCGCAAGGACCCGGTCGAGCTCGATTCGCGCAAGCTCCCGGGCAAGGTCTCGGCAACCGGCGCGGCCGGCGTGAACCCGGCCGACTACGACCTCGTCGGGCTTGCGATGCAGGAGCCGCAATACCGCTCGCCCGGCGTGCGCGAATTGCTCGACGCGGTCGCGAAATCGAAAGTGCCGTGCATGTCGATCATGAACATGCCGCCGCTCGCTTATCTCAGACGGATCCCGGGCGTGAACGCGGA
>JACAEG010000160.1 GCA_013388965.1 Pseudorhodoplanes sp.
AACGCTCAGACGGCGTTAACCATTTGGCGGGGCGGTTCGTTAACCTTCGGGTTGACGGACCGCCCCGTCGCATGTGGACAGGCCATTTTTCGCCATACTCCAAGGTTACCCGTTATCCACCGGATGCAAGGGGGGCGATAACTCCGGTTTAACCCTTCCCGGTAAGACTGCGTTAGCCATTGCCTGCGGCGTTCCTCACGCCTTGGGGCGGGGGCCTTGCTAAACGGTTCTTCAACGCGGGAAAAAACGTGCCAGTTCGCACCGCACGCAGGGCATTCGTTCGTCACGCATCTCGCACCGCAGGGTGCATCGGTCTCGCCGCCGCCCTTGTCGTTCTCGGCTCCGAGGGCCTGCAGAATGCCGTCGCCAACGGCGATACCCGCACGATCTCCTTCCACAATCTTCATACCAACGAAGACCTGACGGTCACCTTCAAGCGCAACGGGCGTTACGACGCGGACGCGCTCAGGAAGATCAATCATATCCTGCGCGACTGGCGGCGCGACGAAGAGACACGGATGGACCCGCACCTGATCGACACGGTGTGGGAGATCTATCGCGAGGTGGGGGGCAAGGAAGCAATCCACATCATCTGCGGCTATCGCGCCCCGCAGACCAACGCGATGCTGCGCCGGCGCTCGAGCGGCGTCGCCCAGTTCAGCCAGCATACGCAGGGCAAGGCGCTCGATTTCATGATCCCGGGCGTGCCGCTTGAGCAGTTGCGCCATGCCGGCCTGCGCCTGCAGCGCGGCGGTGTCGGATTCTATCCGAGTTCCGGCTCGCCCTTCGTGCATGTCGATATCGGCAGCGTCCGTCACTGGCCGCGCATGACCCACGACCAGCTCGTGAAAGTGTTCCCGGACGGGCGCACTGTGCATGTGCCGAGCGACGGCCAGCCGCTGAAGAATTACGCGCTGGCGCTCGCGGACCTCGAGAAGCGCGGTTCGGCGCCCTCGGCAAGCTCGCTCGAAGCGGCCAAGGCGGCTGGCCTGACCGTGACGCCGAAGCAGAACGTGCTCGCCAAGCTCTTCGGCTTCGGCAAGAAGGACGACGAGGACGAGCCCGACGTCACCCAGGCCGCCGAAGCCGAAACGGCCGCCCCGGCGCCCGCGCCCCGCAAGTTCGCCTTCGTGCGTCCGGCGAATGCCGAACCCACCTTGCCGGCCGTCCCGATGCCGAAATCGCGCCCGATCGTCGAGGTCGCCAGCGTCAAGACCGTCGCGCCCGAGCAGAATGCCGGCAATACCTACGCGGTCGCGTCGGCGACCTCCGTGCCGGTGCCGTCTGACGTTTTCAATTCGCGCGGCTATTGGCGCGGCGCCCCGGAGCTTCCCGCCGACATGGCGGCGGCATATCGGTCGATTCCGGAATTTTCGTCCGCCGATCCAAACCCGACCGGCAGCATCGGCCCGTGGATGCGCGAGCAGGCACCCGGCGAACTCGCCATCGGCTACGCCTCTCCGTATGACGCCAAGGCGGAACCGCAGCCGATCCGCGCGGCGCCAGCGAGCCAGGCCATCAGGCGCGCGCCGATCGCGCCCGATACTACGGTTGCCACCAAGGCGACCAGGGAAACGCCGACCCTCATCCAGTCGTCGCTGGCTCCGATCGAGGGCCGCGGCGTCCCGCAGGCGGACAGTCCGTGGCTCGCTGCGATCATAGTAACGCCCAGCGTCGTCGCCTACATGAACACGACCATCTATGGCGCGCAGGATTTCCGCAAGCTGCAGCCGCTTCTGCGCAAGCCGACCGCCGTTCTGGCGATGACGTTCTCGGATAACCCCAATCCCGGCCTGCACTACCAGAGCTTCGCGGGATCGGCGGTCGTGTTCATTGCGAGCGTATCGCTCCCGTCGCAGGCCCGCGCCGTCCGCTAAGCGAATGCCGTGCGGTGGCCGCGCTCAGGCCATGCCGAGCGCGACGAGATAGGTGTCGAGGATCGCTTCCTGTTCCTGGCGCTCGTTCTTGTCCATCTTGCGCAGCTTGACCACCTGCCGCAGCGCCTTCACGTCGTAACCGTTGACCTTGGCCTCTGCGAAGACGTCGCGGATGTCGTCGGAAATCGCCTTCTTCTCTTCCTCGAGCTTCTCCACGCGCTCGACGATCGCCCTGAGCTGGTCCTTCGCGAAGCGTGTCGCGGGCTTTTCTTTCTCGGCGGCGGCGGTAGCGGGCATTGCAGGCTTCTCCATGAGAACGCGACGGGATCGAGCGTCACGTTTTCGGGAAGCCGCGCCCCTGGTCAAGGCAGCGCAAGCGTTTCGCCCGTCATCCACAGGGCGGCCGCCGCGAAAATTAAGTTCTTGAAAGGCGCTATTGCGGATTCGCGAGTCGCGCGGCAAACGCGGCGATGGTCTTTTGATAGACCTGCGACTTGTTCCACTGCTTGAGCACCTCGTAATTGTGCGAGCCTTCGCCGAACCGCTCGCCGCGCCTCCAGCCATAGCCGCGCAGATAATTTGCGGTGGAGGCGAGGACGTCAGGCACGCTGCGAATGAGGTCGCGCCGGCCATTGCCGTCGAAATCGACGGCGAACTTGACGTAGGACGAGGGCAGGAATTGCGTCTGGCCGAGTTCGCCCGCCCAGGCGCCGCGCATCTCGCCCGGCGCGAGATCGCCGCGATCGATGATGCGCAGGGCGTCCATCAATTCCGCCTGGAACATCTCGCTGCGGCGGCAGTCATGCGCGAGCGTCGCAAGCGCCCGCAGCGCCGGATGCTTGCCCATCACGGCGCCGAAATCCGTCTCCAGCCCCCAGATCGCGACCACCACCTCGCCCTGAACGCCGTATTGCTGCTCGATGCGGTCGAGAACCGAGCCGTATTGCTCCAGCATGCGCGTCGCCTTCGACAGGCGCTGGGCGATCCGCGGGCCTGCGAATTCCTCGAAGCTTTGCTTGAACACGCCTTGCCGGCGGTCGAGCGACACGACCTTCGGGTCCGGGCTGACTTCCGTCAGCGCTGCGAGCGCGCGCTGCGAGACGCCCTTGGCCGCGGCCTCGCGCTGAAACGCCGCGAGCCATTCCCCAAAGTCGCCGCCGCAAGGCACGGCGGATGCGGAAGCGATCGGTGCCGAAACGAGAAATGCCAGAAGGGCGAGCGAGCGGAGCAAAATCTGTCGCATGGAAATCCTCTTGCGCCGAAAGGAAGTGTAGCGGCACCGGCCGCCTTCGAAACGCGGAATTCCACTCAACGTTGACGAAGCGTCGATCGGCTACTGGGAGACTCTTGCGGTCGTGCTCCGGCCCGACGGTTGCGTTGCGAGCTTGAGCGAGACCAGATCTTCACGGCTGAAATAGAACAATTCGTTACTGGGCGTCTCCATAGCATACACCCAGACGGCCGGATCGACGCCCATCTCATGCAGATACCGCTGGCATTCGGCCGAGACGCGCTGGGCATTCTCCATGCCGGTGGCGCCGCTGAGCGGATGGTCCGACGCGAGCGACACCTGATGCACCCCGATCGCCGCCTTCTCGCCGGCATGGCGCTCGACGCCCCCGGCAAGGAGAAGCGGGCAGGATGAGGCACAATACCTTCCGCTTTCGACCGCGGTGTTGAGTTTCCTCGCCCGAATGAGACGCCCGATGCTCAGCGCATCGCGCACCGAGCCGCCGGGCGAATGCAGCACCACGGTTCTGACATACCCGCCGCGCTTGTCGATCTCGGCCGAGAACGCTTCCGCCGTGCCCGGCACGATCGTCCCGGTCGCCATCAGTTTCCCGTCGCCCAGCAGTTCGAAGGTCATGGGCGCCGACAGCGCCTTGTCGGGCGAGCGCGCGGGATGCTTGCGATCCGCGCCGCGCCGCGCGGGCGGCAATGGCTCGTCAGAGGGACTGGCCACGGGGCCTGCGGGCGCAGGCGTCTCCGCCGCGGGAAGCGCCTGCATCTCGGCAAAGTCGAGACCGAGCACGCTTGCCGTCCCAATCAGCATCGCGCCGAACAGCGCGCGCAGGACAATGTCGTCGGGATTGCTCGCCAGCCATTCCCGGATGCGGTCGGACAGCGTCATGGCGGTCAGGCTCGCGTGAGGAGATCCTGCCGGCGCGCGCCCGGAAGCGCGGTGACATTCTCGTCATGCGCGTGGGGCGGCTCAGGCTGACGGTTGCGCGCCGCCTCGCTGGCCGCTTCCACCTCGCGCGCCAGCCGCAGGGCCGCGATGATGTCGGCTGCCGACATCGTCTCCGCACTCGCCTCGACCTTGCCCTCGCGGCGGATGCCCGCCTGCACGACGCAGAAAATCAGCACCAGAACGGCCGGCATGAGATCGATGGAAATCGCCCCCGCCCAGCTCGGCAGGAAATCGCCTGCATAGCGCAGCACGGCTTCGGCCGGCGACAACGGCTGGAAGCGGTCCGGCTCGACGCGCGGCTCGGCCAGAATCTTGTCCGCTGCCGCCGACAGCGCCTGTGCCTGTGCAGCGACCGCGCTTTCCACCTTGCCGACGACGGCGGTTTGCCGCTCGGCGAGATCGACATTGCGGGCGGCGGTTGCCGGGGCGATGAAGCCCGCCGCGAGCCCGTCCGCCGCGCGCTTGACGGCAGGGGCAACCGAGGTCTGCTGCAGGGCCGCGATCACGCCCGAGAGCGCAATGGCTTCCGCCCCGAAGGCGTCGCTGCGCTGGCTGATCGGCCCCTTCGCCGAAACAAGCTCGCGCATTTTCTCGAGATGCTTGCCGCCCTGCTCGAACAGCTTCCTGACGCGCTCGGCCGACCCCGCGACTTCCCGCGACAGATTGTCGAGCTGGTTCGCCATCTGCGTCAGGAGCTGCACGACGGTTCCCGCACCGCCGGTTCCGGTCAGCGAGCCGCTGCGCTCCGCGTCCGCCAGACGCGCGAAGCGGGACGCAGCCATCTGGATATCCGGGAGAAGGCCCTGTGCGGCCATCGCGTTGGAATGCGCGCGGTCGAGATCGCGCGTGTAGGATTGTACCGCCACGGCGAGGTGCTGCTGCACCGCCGCCGATCCCGCAAGCGCGGAAGCATTCAGCCAGGACGACATGCAGACGATCATGAAGCTGCCGAGCGCCATGCAGCCGAACAGGAGCCAGCGATAGGTCCGGTCCGTGACATGCGGGAGGAACCGCAGAAGAAACGTCCAGAATGCATAGATGCCGATCGAGACGGCGACCGAATAGATCACGGCCGCGAAGAACACGACCGTGGCATTGCCGTTCAGGAGATCGCGTACGCCGAGATAGGTATAGACGCCGCTGGCGAGCGCGAGCACCGCAAGAGTCACCCGCGTTGTGATGTCGAGACGGGTGACACCTTCCCTCAAGGCTGCTGACATGTGGCTCCGACGGCTTTGGCCGCGCAACGACGCCCCCGAAGTCTCTTGTCGTGCAACAATTCGCCGAGATTGTGTCGCCTAGCCCGTCATCGAGGTCTGGCCGCTGCTCGAAGCAATGGCAGCCCGACAAAAGAATATGCGCCTGCATGACAGGCGCATGTCAGTTCCGGCAATGATCGCGTGCTAGGCTGGCATCGGTCCGCGGAAACGGCTTCAGTGCCGATGGCTCTTCTCGAACGCCGCCTTCTGTTCGGGCGACGCCTCCTTCTGGAACTTCGCGCGCCATTCCTCATAGGGCATGCCGTAGACGATCTCGCGGCTTTCGTCCTTCGACATCGGCAGTCCCCTGGCGTCGGCCGCCTCCTTCATCCAGTTGGAAAGGCAGTTGCGGCAAAAGCCGGCGAGATTCATCAGGTCGATATTCTGCACATCGGTGCGCTCGCGCAGATGTTGCACAAGGCGGCGGAACGCGGCCGCTTCGAGTTCGGTGCGGGTCTTGTCGTCCATCGCAATATCCTCGTTCGCCCTAAACGATAGCGATCCGGCACCCGCCTTGCCATAGGGTCAAGGAAAAACCCGCCGCGAAGGCCGCGGCGGGTCGTTTCGGCCTGCAATCAGCTCAGCGCCTGCTTCACGCGGTCGGGCGTGAACGGCGCATTGCGGAGCCGCTTGCCCGTCAGGGTGAATACCGCATTGGCGACCGCCGGAATAGTTCCGGGAATGCCCAGCTCGCCGACCGGCAGCGGGATATCGCCGCTCCTCAGCACTTCGACCTGAATCTGCGGGATGTCCGACATGCGGAGGATTTCGTAGTTGTTGAAATTGCTCTGCTGGACCAAGCCGTCCTTGATCGTGACCCGCTCGCGGAGCGCGCTGCCGAGGCTGTAGATCAGCGAGCCTTCCACCTGGGCTGCGACATTGCCCGGTTGCACCGGCAGGCCGACATCGGCGGCGCACCAGAGATTATGCACCTTGATCGCCCCGCTTGCGCGGTCCACCGACACTTCGGCCACGGTGCCGGTCACCGAGAAGCCGACCGGCGGCGCCCCGAGTTTTGCGAACGCGATGCCGAGCGCGCGGCCCTCGCGCTTGCGGTTCCAATCGGCCATTTGCGCGGCGCGCTCGACCACCCGCTTCGCGCGGTCGTCCTTGAGCAATGCCAGCCGGTATTCGAGCGGATTCTTCCCGGCCAGAGCCGCCAGCTCGTCGATCATCGATTCGATGGCGAAGTTGTTGGGGCCCGCGCCGATGCCGCGCCAGGCCGCCGTGCGCACGCCGCGTTCCTCGTAGATGTGCTCGGCCATGTGGTTGGGCACGTTATAGTGCGGCATGTCGGCGCCCCAGATCACGATGTGATCGACGCCCTTCTGCGCGTCCATGCGCGCCTGGCCATAGATATAGGGCACGACCGTGTCGGCGGCGACGCGATGCCGCCAGCCGGCGATCTTGCCCTCGCCGTCGAGCCCGACCTCGATCCGCTGCGCCGTCATCGGCCGGAAGCGGCCGACCAGCAGATCGTCCTCGCGGCTCTGGATCATCTTCACCGGCCTGCCGGCCGATTTCGAGAGCAGCACGGCGTCGATGACATACTCGACGAATGCATTGCGCCCGTAGGAGCCGCCCATCTGCATCTGGTGCAGCGTCACCTTCTCGGGCGGCACACCCGCCGCCTTCGCGGCCTCGTCGCGGGCCTTGGTCAGCCACTGCGTGCCGGTCCACAC
>JACAEG010000161.1 GCA_013388965.1 Pseudorhodoplanes sp.
GGGTTGGGAACTGGTGGCTGTCGTGCGCGAATTCGGAACACGGGCGACGTTCTACTTCAAACGCCGGAAGTTCTGAATGCCCTGGACGCAGCAACAACTCGATGCCATCGAGGCAGCCATCGCCAGCGGTGAACTGACCGTCCGCTTCGGTGACCGCACCGTGACCTACCGGTCGATGGACGAACTCCTTCGGGCGCGGGCCGTGATCAAGGAATCACTGGCAGCGGAATCCGGAACCGCGACCGACCGCTTCTCGTTTGCTCAGACCTCAAAAGGATGAACTGGCTCGACAAAGCAATCGCTTGGGTGTCGCCCGAGACGGGTCTGCGCCGGATGCGAGCACGCCGCGCGGGGGAACTGATCCGGCTGGCCTACGAAGGCGCACGCACGGACCGCCGCACCGGCGGCTGGATCACCACGGGCAACTCGGCGAACGCCGAGATCGCGGTGGCCCTGTCGAAGCTCCGCGAACGGTCCCGCGATCTGATCCGCAACAACGCGTATGCGGCGCGCGCAGTAGCCGAGGTGGTGGGCAACGCCATCGGTACGGGCATCACGGCGCAGGCGCGGAGCGGCGAGCCGGAGGTGGACGCCCAAGTCAATGCCGCCTGGGCTCAGTGGATGGACGAGTGCGACGCCGACGGCCAACTCGATTTCTACGGGCTCCAAGCGCTGGTGGCGCGCACCGTTTTCGAAAGCGGCGAGTGCTTGGTGCGATTGCGGCAGCGGCGTCCGAGCGACGGTTTGGCGATCCCGCTCCAGATCCAGGTGCTGGAGCCGGATTACCTCGACCAGACCAAGACCCAGAGGACCGACACCGGCTACATCATTCAAGGCGTCGAATTCGACCTGGTGGGCCGGCGGGTCTTCTACTGGCTCTATGGCCAGCATCCCGGTGACGTAGTGCAGACGGGTGTGCGCGGTGGGGCGTCGCTTCAATCCGTCCGCGTGCCTGCCAGCGAGGTCCTGCACATTTACCGCAAGGATCGTCCCGGCCAAGTCCGCGGCGTTCCGTGGCTGGCGCCTGTCGTTGTCACGCTGCGTGATCTGGACGAATACGAGGAGGCAGAGCTGGTCCGCAAGAAGATCGAGGCCTGCTTCGCGGCGTTCGTGACGCAGCCGCAGGGCCCGGAAGGTCCGTCGATTGCGCCGGCCACGCCGGATCCGGCCACCGGCAAGCGTGTCGAGAGTTTCGAGCCGGGCATGATCGAGTACTTGAAGCCGGGCGAGGAGATCACCTTCGCCTCTCCGTCGGCCTCAGCGGGCTATCGGGATTACGTCGCGGCGAAGCAGGCTCAGATCGCCACGGGTTTACAGCTCACCTACGAGCAGTTGACCGGCGACCTGTCGCGCGTGAACTACTCGAGCTATCGCGCCGGACTGCTCAGCTTCCGCAATGGCATCGAGAGCTTCCGGTGGCTGACCTTCATACCGATGTTCTGTGTCCCCGTCTGGAGCCGTTTCCTGACCGTGGCCTACGCCGCCGGTGCAATTCCCGAGCCTGGGCCGTTCCATGCCGAGTGGACGCCGCCAGGATTTGGCAGCGTCGACCCGTACAAAGACTCGATTGCCACGCTCAACCGCATCCGTGCGGGCACGCTCACGCTGCGCCAGGCGATCGCCGAGCAGGGTTACGACCCCGATGCGCAGCTCGAGCAGATCGCCGAGATCAACCGGATGCTCGATGAGCGCGGCATCGTCCTCGACTGCGACCCGCGCCGCGTCACACAGACCGGCACCCAACAGAAGGACCTGACTCAATGAGCGAACAAATCCTCAGCCGTGAACGGCTGGCGGCCGAATTCGAAGTACTCTCTCCCGCCAGCCGCGAAGACAGGACCGCAACTCTCACCTGGTACACAGGCGCCGCCGTGCGTCGCTATGACAGCCGGGGTCCCTACGAGCTGCGCTTCTCGATGGAGCCGGGCGCGGTGCGCATGGGCCGCCTGGCGAGCGGTTCGGCGCCGCTGCTGAACTCGCATCGCGACTTCACGGTGGACGACGTCATCGGTGTCATCGCCAAGGCCTGGATGGAGAACGGTCAAGGGAAAGCGACCATCCGCTTCTCGAAGCGCGCCGACGTCGATCCCATCTGGCAGGACGTCCAGGACGGGATTCTTCGCAATGCCTCGATGGGCGTCGCCATTCACGCTGTCCAAGACGTGACTCCGCAAGGAGCAGCGACGCGCCAGGTCCTGGTGACCGATTGGGAACCCGAGGAGGTTTCGCTCGTCCCCATCGGCGCCGATCCGGGTGCGGGATTCAAGTTTCAACGGGCAACTGGCCCAAAGGAGCAAACGATGGAAGAAACCATCACCGAGACGGGCGAACAGGCCCGTGTCGAAATCAACGTGGATGCCGAGCGGCAAGCCGCGGCACTGGCCGAACGCGCGCGCATCCACGAAATCGAAAAACTCGGCCGCGCCGTCAACCTCGACGCAGCGCTCGTGTCGCACCACGTCGAGGCGGGCACGTCGGTCGAAGATTTCCGCAAACTGGCGCTCGATGAACTCGCCAAGCGGAGCGACGCGACGCCCATCCGTAGCGCGACGGCCGCTGTCACGCGGGACGAGGCCGATACCCGGCGAGCCGGCATCACTGCCGCGCTTTTGCACCGCTACGACCCTGCAGTCTTCCCGCTGAAGGACGAACTCGGGCGCGACTGGACCGGGCAGACGCTGCTCGACCTGGCGCGGGAGTGCCTGGAGGCCTCCGGGACGCGCACGCGCCGCATGCCGCGGCACGAGATCGCCAAGCTGGCGCTGTCGACCTCGGATTTCCCGTACATCCTGGCGGACGTGGCCAACAAGACCCTGCGCCAGGCCTACGAGGCCTACCCGCGAA
>JACAEG010000085.1 GCA_013388965.1 Pseudorhodoplanes sp.
CGGCGGCCGCTGGTGCGACTTCAATGATGGCCGCTGCTGCTATCGGTAAGGGACCCAGCGATCAAGTACTCGCAATGGCCTATGACTCCCAGTTTCTTCAGGTATGGCGCGTCAATCTGGGTGAGACGGCGGCGGCAATCAGAATGGATGGCGGCGGCCGATAGCGCAGAGAGGATTGTCACGATTCGTTCCGCGCGCAAGCGATTTCTGATTGTCGCTGATGTCGCGGCTTGATCGTCGCTCGCCCGCCCGTTGATTGTCGCTGCCAGCGACAATCAACCCTCACCCTGATTGTCGCTCGCCTTCGATTTGCCCGTCGCCCGTTTTCGCTCGCGCGCCTTGCGGGCGCGATAGCTCTCGACGTTCATCTCGAAGATGGTGGCGTGATGCACGAGGCGGTCGATCGCCGCGAGCGTAATCGCCTTGTCGGGGAACACGCGACCCCACTCGCCGAACGCCTGGTTGGCGGTGATCAGCAGCGAGCGGCGCTCGTAGCGCGTGCCGATCAACTCGAACAGCACGCTGGTCTCGGCCTGGTCCTTGGTGACGTAGGCGAGATCGTCGAGGATCAGGAGGTGGTACTTGTCGAGCTTGTCGATTGCAGCCTCCAGCGCCAGCTCGCGGCGTGCCACCTGCAGGCGCTGCACGAGATCGGTGGTGCGGGAGTAGAGCACGCGCCAGCCGTTCTCGACGAGGCCGCGCCCGATGGCCGCCGCGAGATGACTTTTGCCCGCGCCTTGTCCGCCGAACAGCAGCAGATTGGCGCCGGACCTGAGCCAGCTGTCGCCGGCGATCAGCGCCTTGACCTGCGCCTTCGACACCATCGGCACCAGCTCGAACTCGAAGGTGTCGATGGTCTTGCCGTCGGGCAGGTTGGAACCGGCGAGGTGGCGCGCGATGCGCCGCCGGCCGCGATCGGCCATCTCGTGCTCGGCAAGGCAGCTGAGAAAGCGCGACGCCGGCCAGCCCTCCTTGTCGGATTGCGCGGCGATGCCGGACCACATTGCCTTCATCGCCGGGAGGCGCAGCTCGGTCAGCATCAGCTCGAGGCGCGCGGCATCGATTGTGGGTGATCTGCTCATGCCACGACCTCCACGCAAGAAGCCGTGACAGGCTCGCCGTCGATGCCGGTGGGAACCGGAGTGACGCTCGCCAGCTCGTCGTAGATCTCAAGCGAGGGCATCTCGATCGTGATCTCGGGAACGGTCGCAGACTGTGGTGCGAACCGTTCGCGCAATCGGTCGAGATCGGGCAGCCGGCCGGCATCGAGATCGGCCGCGATCAGATCGGCCAGCTCCGCCTCGCAGGCGCGATCGTGAGCGAGCGCCAACAGGCCGACCATGGTGCGGCAGGCCAGCTTGTCGCCGACGCCGGCGATGAGCGCCTCGAAGGTGCGCTTGTAGGCTTCGCGCGGGAACAGCTGATCGCGATAGACGAGATTGAGCAGCGCCATCGGCTTGCGGCGCAGCGCATGGATGACGTGCCGATAGTCGACCACGTGCGCGTGCTTGTGATGATCGGGCGAGCGGCCACGCCGCAGCGTCGCCACCTCGCTTCCGCCGAGGAAGCAGACGAGGCGGTCGTCGTAGACGCGCACGGTGAGCCAGTGGCCGATGAGGCGCGAGGGCACCGTGTAGAACACGAGCTTGAGCGTGAAGCCGCCGCGCGAGGTGACGATAACGCGCGCCTCCTCGTAGTCGGCGGTGCGCCGCTCCGGCAGCTCGTCGAGCTCGGCGCGCTCGATCTCGATGCGCTTGCGGTTCCTCGCGTTGCGCCGGCCGACCACCTCGTCGACGAAGCGGCGGTAGGCGTCGAGGTCGGCGAAGTCGCGGGAGCCGCGCAGCAGCAGCTCGTCCTTGATCGCTCTCTTCAAGTGACCGTGCGGGCTCTCGATCGATCCGTTCTCGTGCGCGAGCCCCGGGTTGTTGCGCGTCGGCGTCATGCCGTAGTGCGCGACCAGCGCCTCGTAGCGCTTCGTCAGATCTTCCTGCGCGTCGCGGTCGAGATTGCGGAACGCTGCCGACAGGCTGTCGCTGCGATGGAACTCAGGGACTCCGCCGAGCGCCCACAGCGCATTCTGCAAGCCCTCCGCGAGCGCCACGTAGCTCTCCCCGCCGAGCACGACGTGCGCATGCTCGAAGCCGGAGAACGCGAGACGGAAGTGATAAAGCCGGTGATCGAGCGGCCTGCCGGCGATCGTCACCTCGAGCGCAGCCATGTCGGTGAAATCGGAGAGCCCCATGCGGCCGGGCGGATGCTCCTGGGAGAACATCACATCCTGCTCGGGGCCGTGAAGCGCGCGCCACTGGCGGATGCGCCGCTCCAGCGTCCGGCGCACGCCGTCGGGCAGCTCAGGATGGCGCCGCCGCATCTCGTCGAACACGGCGATCGGGCGCAGCGCGGGCGTCTTGGCGAGCAGCGGCACGATCTCGGCCTCCCACAGGGGGGCGAGCGGATCGGGACGGCGGCGCCCGCGTGGGCTCTTCTTCTGCGACGGCAAGCGCGGATCGGCCTCGATCCGGTAGCCGGTCGCGCGGGAGAACCCGGCCATCGCCGCAGCGACGGTCGGGGTGCTGGTCTGACGGGACTTCATGAACAACCTCGTCTGGCAGTCGGTGACATGGCGGCCAGGCAATGAGCGATCCTTCTCTCTCGAAGAACCGCTCTCCTCGCGCCCGGCCACTCCGACCGCCAACCGCGCCCTCCCGCCTGTGGACAGGCTGGGGAAAAAGGGCGCGACGCTCGCGGGGGC
>JACAEG010000162.1 GCA_013388965.1 Pseudorhodoplanes sp.
CCGGCTGGACCACCGGCTGGGTCGCCTGCGCCGTGGGGTGGAGCACGTTCATCCTGCCCTTCCTGTTCGTGCTGACGCCGAGCCTGCTGATGGACGGGAGCTGGCCGGAAATCATCGTCAATCTCGTGCGGGTCCTGTTCGGCATCTTCCTCGGCACGGTCGGCGCCGTCGGCTTCAGCACGAGGATCATTCCGGTTCCGTCGCGGCTCCTGTATGGCGCGCTCTCGCTCGCGGTTGTATTGCCGCTGGAGGCCTTCGCTCACGCGATCTATGTCAATCTCGCAGGCACCGCGCTGGCCGTTCTGCTGCTGGCCTTCGACTATGCGCGAAGACGCACGTCGCCGGCGCCCGCGCGACCGTGACCCCGAAAGCGCCACTTAAGTTTTGCGTCCCGCTCTGCTAACGGTGGCTGGCCCCCAAGCAGCGGACGAGCAGTCGAGACCTTTTGAATGACAATCATGACAAGGCAGCCCGCGCCGGGCGCGTCGTTCGGGAATGCCCTGAAGAGCGACTCCTTCATCGTCACCGCCGAAATCTCGCCCCCCGTCTCGTTCGACCGCGCCGACCTGCTTGCGAAGGCGTTGCCGCTGAAGGGGCTTGCCGATGCCGTCAATGTGACGGACGGCGCGGGCGCGCATGCGCATATGAGCGCGGGCTTTGCGGCGGCGACGCTCGTCGCGCACGGCATCGAGCCGATCCTGCAGATGACGTGTCGCGATCGCAACCGCATCGCGTTGCAGAGCGACCTGATCGGGGCGGCCAGCGCCGGCATCCGCAACATTCTCATCCTGCGCGGCGACGATCCGAAAAAGGGCGATCAGCCGGACGCCAAGCCGGTCTTCGATCTCGATACCGTCGCGCTTGCGCAGGTCGCGGCCGGCATGCGCGATCGCGGCGAATTGCCGACCGGGCGCAAGATTGCCGGACACGCGGATTTCGTGATCGGAATTGCCGACATGCCGGTCGACCCCAAGCCCGGATGGCAGCCCGCCGCGCTCAAGGCCAAGATCGACGCCGGCGCGGTGTTCGCCCAGACGCAATTCTGCATGGATACGGGCGTCGTGCGCCGCTATGCCGCCGCGCTCGCCGAGCACGGTATTCCGGGATCATTCAGGCTGCTGGTCGGCGTCGTGCCGCTGCGCTCGGCCAAATCGGCGCACTGGATCAGGAATAACCTGTTTGGATCGATCATTCCCGACTCGATCCTGGCGCGCATGGAGAAGGCATCCGATCCGATTGCGGAAGGCGAGAAAATCTGCCTCGAGGTGCTGCACGAGCTGAAGGACATTCCGGGTGTCTCCGGCGCGCACATCATGGCGCCCGGCCGCGACGAGGCCGTGCCCGGAATTATCGCGCAGTTGCGCGCGACGATGCGGGAGCCCGCCGCAAGAATGTGAGATTGAAGGGCCGAAGGACCGCGAATGCGGCGTGCGATGTGAGGAAGCGAGATCGATGGGCGGCAGGGAAGGCTTCGAGACGATCGACGGCTGCAGGATCAGGCTGATGCGGGCGGGGGCGGGGGAGCCGCTCCTGTTCCTGCATGGCGCAGCCGGCGCACGGGTCTGGGCGCCGTTCATGGAAACGCTGTCGCAAAGCTTCGATCTGATCGTGCCGGAACATCCGGGCTATGGCGCGTCCGACATGCCGGAATGGCTCGATAGCGTGGGCGATCTGGCCTTCTTCTATCTCGACCTGATCGACAGGCTCGGGCTCACGGGCGTCAACCTCGTCGGGACCTCGATCGGCGGCTGGATCGCCGCCGAGATCGCCATCCGCAACGACACGAGGCTGAAATCGCTGCTGCTGTCGGCGCCCGCCGGCATCCATGTGAAGGGCCTGCAGAAGGGCGATATCTTCCTGTGGTCGCCCGAACAATATGCGCGCAATCTGTTTCACGACCAGAAGCTGGCGGAGGCGTGGCTCGCCCGCCCGGTGAGCGAGGACGAGCAGCTTGCCGCGATGAAGAACAATCTCGCGACCGCGCGGCTCGCCTGGCAGCCGCGGCTCTACAATCCCGACCTGCACAAATGGCTGCACCGCATTTCGGTGCCGACGCTGATCCTGTGGGGGGACGACGACAAGGTGATCCCGCCCGGCTACGGCCCGGCCTACCAGAAGCTGATTCCGGGCGCGCGCCTCGAGATCATCAAGGATTGCGGACACCTGCCGCAGATCGAAAAGGCGCAGGAATGGACCGGCAAGATCACGGGCTTCATCGGGGAGGTCGCGCCATGAAATTCTATTTCTTCCATCTGATGCCCTATGCCGCGCTCGATCCCGACTACGACAAGCAGTACAACTCGGCCTGGGTAACGCTGCCGAACAGCTACTACGATCCGAAGATCGGGCATCAGCTCTACAACCGCTATCTCGACGAGCTGGAATTCGCTGACGCGATGGGCTTCGACGGCGTCTGCGTGAACGAGCACCACGCCAACGCCTATGGCCTGATGCCAATCCCCGGCGTCATGGCGGGCGCGCTCGCGCGCCGCACGGAGAACGCCAGAATCGCAGTGCTCGGGCGCGCGCTGCCGCTGCTCAACAATCCGCTCACCGTCGCGGAGGAATTCGCGATGCTGGACAACATCACCGGCGGTCGGCTGGTGGCGGGCTTCGTGCGCGGAATCGGTGCGGAATATCACGCCTGGGGCGCCAACCCGGCGCAATCGCACGATCGCTTCCACGAGGCGCACGATCTGATCGTGCAGGGCTGGACCAGACCCGGGCCGTTCGCCTTCGAGGGCAAGTATTATCACTTCAACTATGTGAATGTCTGGCCGCGGCCCTACCAGCAGCCGCATCCGCCGATCTGGATCCCCTCGCAAGGCTCGCGCGAGACGATCGAATGGGCGGCGCATCCGGACCGCAAATACACCTACCTGCAGACCTTCAGCCCGGTTTCGGCGCTTGCCCGCTACATGGCGATGTATCGCGAGACGGCGGCAAGATACGGCTACCAGTCGACGCCGGATCAGGTCGGCTGGTCGATCCCGACCTACTGCGCAGAGACCGACGAGATCGCGCATCGCGAGGCCAAACCGCATATCGAGTTCTTCCTGAACAAGCTCCTGCGCATGCCGCAGGAGATGCTGCTGCCGCCGGGCTATCTGTCGCTCGGCTCGCTGCAGGGGATCATGCAGGCCAAGCGTGCGATCACGGGCGGGCCGCAGACCATCGACGACGTGATGGAGAAAGGCATCTTCCTGTGCGGGAGCCCCGCGACGCTGCGCGAGAAGCTGGAGAATTACCGGAGCGAGATCGGTTTCGGCTATCTGTTGCCGACCATGCAGTTCGGCACGCTGCCGCATGAACTCGTGAAAAAGAGCACCGAATTGTTTGCGAAGGAGGTGATCCCGCATTTCCGGTCCAGGGCCGGGAAGGCCGATGCGGCGTGACCTTCCGCTGGTGCAGCCCGCGGGCCTGCGCCGCTCCTGCTAGCGGTTGACCAGCTCGCCGGCCTTCGCCTGCGCCTTTCTCTTGGCATCCCAGCTCGGCCGGTAGTCGCGGCTGTAATAGTCGGCCCAGGCGACAGCGAAGGCAAAAACAAGGAATGCGACAATCACGGCGGCCGTGACGATGGCAACATGCGTCGGCATTGAAGGTCTCCTTCCGATGGCGGAGGAAGGATGTGCGGGGCGGACGCCGCTGCCTTGACTTGGATCAATCCCTGCTTTGCATCCGCCGGGTTGCCGCGTCCGCCTTCTGC
>JACAEG010000181.1 GCA_013388965.1 Pseudorhodoplanes sp.
CTTGATTTCTTCCGCGTAGCCGGACGGCGGCACGATGGTGACGAGCGTCAGATCGCCGCGCGCAGTGACCTTCACATTGTCAGGCAGCGTGATGTCGCTGAGATGCTTCGAATAGCTGATCTCCAGACCGCTCACATCGACGTCGATCGATTGCGGGATGGCCTCGGGCGGGCACAGCACCTCGACCGTGTGCGTCACGATGTTGACGGCGCCGCCGCGCTTGATGCCCGGCGACTTCTCGGTGCCGAAGACATGGACCGGAATGTTGACGCGGATCTTGGCGCCCGCGCCGAGCCGCATGAAATCGACATGCAGCGGAGTATCCTTGATCGGATCGAGCTGGAAGTCGCGCGGGATCACGCGATGCTTCGTGCCGTCGATATCGATGTCGTAGAGCGTGGTCAGGAAGCGCCCGGCATAGATGCGCAGGTTCAGCTCCTTGTGGTCGAGGGAGATCGGCAGCGGCGGCTTGTTGTCGCCGTAGATCACGCCGGGCACGCGGCCCGCGCGACGCACAGCCCGAGCGGCCCCCTTGCCGGCCTTCGGACGCGCCGTCGCCTTCAGTTCCATAACGGTCGCCATAGGTCTAAATCCTTGTCAAAACGATCGAAATTTTCATGGATGCGCGCGGCGAGCCTCCAGGGGTGCGAAAGCGCCGCGAACGCGCGGGCTTATAGCGGCGGCGGCCCGGAAAGACAAGGAAAGGGGACCAATTCGCCCGACGTGCCGTTCCGGACGCCGAGCGGAGCGCGGCGACGAATCCGGAATCCGCAAACGGATTCAGTCTCGATGTCCGGATCGTGCCCGCGGCGCGCCCCGGAACCACCGAACAATTTGCTAACCGTCCAGCCGCATTTCGGCGGTGTCCGGCTTGTCGTCGGGGCCAGGCGGCGGGCTCTGGATTCCGAGCCTGGCTTCCAGCGCGGAAATCCGGGCCTTCAGGTCCTCGTTTTCCTCGCGGGCGAGCCGCGCCATGTCCTTCACTGCCTCGAATTCCTCGCGCTTGACGAGGTCGAGATCGCGCAGCCAGCGCTCGGCCTGGGTCTTGAACAGGGTGTCGAATTCGCGCCGGACGCCCTGCGCGACGCCGGCGGCGTCGTTCATCAGGCGGGCAATCTCGTCAAAAAACCGGCTGCTGGTCTGGGTCATGGGTCGCTCCGGGGCTTTGCCACCATATGGTCCGCATGCGGCCGCCTGCAAGGCGGGACCGCCCGCACCCCGCTTGACTTGAGGGGCCGAGGCACCCAAACCGGCGCGTCCTGCCGCCGGTTGCCCCCCATGCCGTTTCTCGTTCTGCCCTTCCCCGATATCGACCCGGTCCTCGTCCATATCGGGCCGTTCGCGATCCGCTGGTACGCGCTCGCCTATATCGTCGGCATCCTGCTCGGCTGGGTGTATGCCCGCGCGATCATCCGCAACGAAAGGTTCTGGGGCGGCCCGGCGCCGCTGACGGTGTCCGACTTCGACGACTTCATCGTCTGGGTGACCATCGGCATCATTCTCGGCGGACGCATCGGCTATGTGCTGTTCTACAATCCCGCCTATTTCGCCGAAAACCCGCTGCAGATTCTGCAATTGTGGAGCGGCGGCATGTCGTTCCACGGCGGCTTTCTCGGCTGCGTCGCGGCCGTGATCCTGTTCGCCAGACGGCGCCACATCCCGATCCTCTCCCTCGGCGACATCACCTGCGCGGTCGGGCCGATCGGACTGTTTCTCGGGCGGCTCGCGAATTTCATCAACGGCGAATTGTGGGGCCGTCCCACCGACGTGCCCTGGGCGATGGTGTTTCCCGGCGCCGGCCCGATGCCGCGGCATCCGAGCCAGCTCTACGAAGCCACGCTGGAGGGCCTCGTGCTGCTGATCGTGCTCGGGCTGCTGGTGCGCAGGGGCGCGCTGAAGCGCCCGGGTCTCGTGATCGGGGTCTTTGCCATCGGTTACGCGCTTGCGCGCTCCTTCTGCGAGTTGTTCCGCGAGCCGGACCCGCAACTCGGCTTCCTGTTCGGCGGCGCGACGATGGGCATGCTGCTGTCGATCCCGCTTCTTCTGGCGGGCGTCGCGTTCCTCGCTGCCGCGCTCTCGCGCCGGCCTCGGGCACCCTGACGATGGACAATCTCTCGCCGCTCGAAAAGGAGATCCGCCGCACGATCGCCGCGACGGGACCGATGCCGGTCGCGACCTATATCTCGCTGTGCCTGACACATTCGCAGTACGGCTATTACGTCACGCGCGACCCGTTCGGCGCGTCGGGCGATTTCACCACCTCGCCCGAGGTGAGCCAGATGTTCGGCGAGCTGATCGGGCTGTGGGCCGCCGCCGCCTGGCAGATGATGGGTTCGCCGCAACCGGCACGGCTGATCGAACTCGGCCCGGGGCGCGGCACGATGATGCGCGATGCGCTGCGCGCCGTGCAGGTGGTGCCGGATTTCCGCGATGCCATCAGCGTCGAAATGGTGGAAATCAGCCCGGTGCTGCGCGATCTTCAGCGCAACATGATCGTCGATACCGGCATCATGCCGACCTGGTACGAGTCTCTCGCGGATGTGCCGTCGGGGCCGTGCATCATTCTCGCCAACGAATTCGTGGACGCGCTGCCGGTGCATCAGGTGGTGAAGCAGGCCGACGGCTGGCATGAGCGCGTGATCGGCCTGAATGCGTCCGGGAAATTCGTGTTCGGCCTTGCGCCCGAGCCGATCGAGCATTTTTTGCCGATGGTGCCGCGTCCTCTGCGCGATGCGCCGACCGGGTCGATCTTCGAATGGCGGCCCGACAATCTCGCTTTCGAGATCGGTCGGCGCGTGCGCGACAATGGCGCGGCGCTCATCATCGATTATGGGCATGTCGAAAGCGCGATCGGCGATACCCTGCAGGCGATCGGCCACCATGCCTTCGCCGATCCGCTGGAAGCGCCGGGTACGGTCGATCTCACGGCGCATGTCGATTTCAGGGCTTTCGGACAGGCGGCGGAGAGCATGGGCGCGGCGATCTATGGCCCGATCGAGCAGAGCGAGTTCCTGCTGCGCCTGGGCATTGCCGAGCGGGCCGAGTCCCTGAAGATGCGCGCGACCCCGGAGCAGGCGGCGCAGATCGACGCCGCCCTGACGCGGCTCACCCGCGGCAGCAGGACCGGCATGGGCCAGCTGTTCAAGGTGTTGGCGCTCGGCGACCCGAAACTCGGGCCGCTGCCGGGATTTGAAACGTGATGCCGCGACAGGATGAGCCGCCATGAACATTGAAGAGAATATCCTGCGCGCTCCTTCGCTCTCGGCGCTGGACGGAATCCGGCATGCCTTCTTCACGCGCCAGGGCGGCGTGTCGGGCGGCCTCTATGCGAGCCTGAATGGCGGCGTCGGCTCCAATGACGAGAAGGAGCGCGTCGCCGAAAACCGGGCGCGCATGGCGCGCGCGCTCTCGGTCGCGCCCGAACGCTTCGTCACCGCCTATCAGATCCATTCGCCCGACGTGGTCGTGGCGGATACGCCGTGGGATGCCGACAGCCGGCCGAAGGCCGATGCGATCGTCACGCGCGTCGAGGGTCTTGCGATCGGCGTGAGCACGGCCGATTGCGGCCCCGTTCTGTTTGCGGACGGGCAGGCGCGCGTGATCGGCGCGGCGCATGCGGGGTGGCGGGGCGCGTTCCAGGGCGTGATCGAATCCACCATCGCCGCGATGGAAAAGCTCGGCGCCGACCGCGCCCGCATCGTGGCCGCGATGGGCCCGATGATCCGGCAGCGGAATTACGAAGTCGGCGCGGATTTCCGCACCCGGTTCCTCGAGGCGGATGAGTCGCATGAACGCTTCTTCGCGCCCGGGCGCCGAGAGGGCCACGCGCAATTCGATCTCGCCGGCTTTATCGCAATGCAGCTCGCACGGTCGGGCGTGAGCCGCATCGAGGATCTCGGTCTTTGCACCTATGACGATCCGGTGCGCTTCTACAGCTACCGGCGCTCCCAGCATTGCCAGGAACCGGATTACGGGCGGCATGTGAACGCCATCGCGCTCGCCGGCTGATTCCGCTCGCTGGACCGGCCGGCGATTTCCCGCTACGAATTCCGGGCCTGCAGCGACGGCCCGCACAAGAGGCCGCGCGCCGGCGGCGGGGGTTCAATGCAGAGCGGCGGGCGGCGCGCGGCAGCGCGCAGGCATGCGATACGTCCGTATCTCGCGCGCGCAGCCGCGCTGATTGCGCTCGGCCTTGGCGTTGCGGGTTGCGCGACCAGCGGCCCGACGCCGCTCGCCCAGGCGCCCGCCGGTTCGACCGTCGCCTTTGAATCGATCGACGGCCCGCCCGCGCATGTGTTCCGCAAGCTGGTGCAGAAGCTCAATGCCGAGGCCGAGGCCCGCAACGTCCCGGTCGTGTCGCGGGAGACGCGCGCGCCCTATCGCGTGCGCGGCTATCTGGCGCTCGGAATCGAGAAGAAGCAGAAGCGCACGATCGTGTCCTGGGTATGGGACGTCTACGATGCGAACGAGCGCCGCGCGCTGCGGATCGAAGGCGAGGAGCAGGGCGGCCCGGTGGGACGCGATCCCTGGGCGGCCGCCAATGACGAGATTTTGGGCCGGATTGCCAAGACCGGGATGGAGCGGCTCGCGATCTTCTTCCAGCAGGGCGGAAAGCCGGCACAACCTGAGATTGCGCCAGCCGCGCCGCCGGCGGACGGCGAGGAGCGCCACCCGAATGTTGCCCGGGTCGACGATGGACGGCCGCAGGCATCGGGCGTTCCCGGCGCCCGGCAGGTGGCTCTGGGGCCGGTTCAATAGGGACGAAAAGCGCGGACAAAGGCCTCGGGCCATATTGCCCCACCCGCGGCGCGCTTGATATCAGGTCCGCGCCCACATCTCCGCGCTGCATCCGGGTCGGCTCTTTGCCGCTCGCGCGCGAACGACGAGCGAGGACGACGAATGCCAAAAAACGGGGCGATCAAGCTCGTCGCCGGCAACTCCAACCCGGCGCTGGCCGAAGCCATCGGCGCCTATATCAAGACGCCGCTGACCAAGGCAGTGGTCCGGCGTTTCGCGGACATGGAGGTGTTCGTCGAAATCCAGGAGAATGTGCGCGGCTCCGACACCTTCGTCATCCAGTCGACGTCGTATCCGGCGAACGACCATCTGATGGAGCTCCTGATCATCATCGACGCGCTGCGCCGCTCCTCGGCGCGCCGCATCACCGCCGTCATTCCCTATTTCGGCTATGCGCGCCAGGACCGCAAACCCGGCCCGCGCACCCCGATCTCGGCCAAGCTCGTTGCCAACCTGATCACCCGCGCCGGCGCCGACCGCGTCATGACGCTCGACCTGCATGCCGGACAGATCCAGGGCTTCTTCGATATCCCGACCGACAATCTCTATGCGTCGCCGCTGATGGTGCGCGACGTGCGCGAACGCTTCGACCTGTCCAGGGTCATGGTGGTGTCGCCCGATGTCGGCGGGGTGGCGCGCGCGCGCGGGCTCGCCAAGCGCATCAATGCGCCGCTCGCCATCATCGACAAGCGGCGCGAGCGGGCGGGCGAGTCCGAAGTCATGAACGTGATCGGCGAGGTCGCGGGCTATGACTGCGTGCTCGTCGACGACATCGTCGATTCCGGCGGCACGCTCGTCAATGCGGCCGACGCGCTGCTCGAGAATGGGGCGACCGGCGTCTCCGCCTATATCAGCCACGGCGTGCTCTCCGGCGGGGCGGTGGCGCGGGTGACGGCCTCCAACCTGAAGGAACTCGTCATCACCGACTCGATCCAGCCGACCCAGGAGGTCAGGGCGGCCTCCAACATCCGCGTGCTGCCGATCGCCCAGCTGATCGGCGAGGCGATCGCGCGCACGGCCTCGGAAGAATCGGTCTCCAGCCTGTTCGAGGATTGATGTCGGCTGCGTGACGGGAGGGCGGTGAGTCATCCTGTCGCACATCGGCTTGTGGACAGAGTCCGTCGCGCTCAACGCATCTTGGATAAATCGGCCGTCGCGGGCGTCCGGACTCACGTCGCGCTTTGGACCGCGGAATCTGTGCGGCTATAGTCGACGAGCGAAGTGATTCGCGGCGTTGCCGTCAACGCATCCCTGTCGGTTCGCTTTCAGCACAGTGTTTGGGTCAGGAGCGGTTGCGTCACATTCGTGTGCGCTCTGCGCGCAGAGAGATTCGAAAACCGGCGATGAGGCCACCATGTCCCTGACAGAATTTTCGGTTGCGCAACGCCACAACCCGCTCGATGTCGTCGAGCAGCTCGCCACCGGCAACGACTGGTCGTTCGAGCGGGCGGGCGAGGACGAGATCAACATCCTGGTCGCCGGCAAGTGGACCGACTATCAGGTGTCGGTCACCTGGATGGGCGAGCTGGAGGCGCTGCATCTTGCCTGTGCCTTCGATCTCAAGGTGCCGGACCGGCGGCGGATGGAAGTGCAGCAGCTGATCGCGAGCGTCAACGAGCAGATGTGGGTCGGGCATTTCGACCTCTGGACGAAGGACGGCATGGTCATGTTCCGCCATGCGCTGGTGCTTGCGGGCGGTCTCGAGCCGTCCGACGACCAGTGCAAGTCGGTGATCGGGACCGCGCTGGATTCCTGCGAGCGCTATTTCCCGGCTTTTCAGTTCGTGCTGTGGGCCGGCAAGTCGGCGCGCGAGGCGCTGGACGCCATCATGTTCGAGACCTCCGGCGAGGCTTGATTGTTCCGCTCATTCCCGCGGCTGCGGGAATCCCGCTAATCTCGGTCCGGATCCCCCGCTGTCGCGGGGAGGCGCGGGGTGCGTGTCATGCCAGGTTCGAACGGTCGCCTCGACAAGATCGGCTCGCTCGCGCTCGTCGGCGCCGGCAAGATGGGTGCGGCCATGCTCGCGGGCTGGCTCGCGCGCGGGCTCGATCCGAAATCCGTGACGGCGATCGATCCGCAGCCATCGGCCGAATTGCAGGCGCTCGCGCAGCGCGGTCTCTCGCTCAATCCGGCGGCGCCGGCGCGCGTCGATACCATCGTGCTTGCGGTCAAGCCCCAGGTCGCTGCCTCCGTCATGCCTGATGTGGCGAAGCTTGCGGGCGGGGGCACGCTGGTCGTTTCGATCATGGCCGGCAGGACGCTCGGATTCTTGAAGGCCGCTCTGCCGGGCGCCGCGATCGTGCGGGCGATGCCCAACACGCCGGCCGCGATCGGACGCGGCATCACGGTCGCGGTCGCGGATGCCAGCGTGACGCCCGCTCAGCGTGATCTCGCCGACCGCCTGCTGGCGGCGACCGGCGCGGTGGAATGGATCGATGACGAGGGCCTCATGGATGCGGTGACCGCCGTGTCGGGGTCGGGGCCCGCCTATGTCTTCCTGCTGGCCGAGGCGCTTGCCGCGGCAGGCAGGAAAGCCGGGCTGCCCGACGACCTCGCCGACAGGCTCGCACGGCACACCGTCTCCGGCGCGGGCGAACTCATGCGTCAGGCCGGCGAGCATCCCTCGACCTTGCGGAAGAACGTCACCTCGCCAGGCGGAACGACAGCCGCCGCGCTTGACGTATTGATGTCACCCGAGGGGCTGCAACGCCTGATGACCGAAGCGGTGGCGGCTGCGACAAAAAGGTCGAAGGAACTGGCCGGCTGACGGCCCCACAGCCATTCGGCGCCTTGGAACCGTCGCCTTCGCCGGCCTATGATCGCGGCGAAAACCCTCACAGGGAGACCGCCATGTCCGACACGACCAGGGGAACAGGTGCCGCCAGCGATGCAGACCGGGCGATCGACGCCCTGATGGAGCTGCTGGCAGAACAGCGGATCGAGGCGATCGGCATGGCCGACATCGCCAAGCGCGCGGGGCTTTCGCTCGCGAGATTGCGCGGCGAATTCTCCTCCGTGATGGCGATCCTCGCTGCCCACAGCAAGCGCACCGACCAGAAGGTGCTGGAAGGCGGCGACGGCGACATGGGCGAGGAAAGCCCGCGCGAGCGATTGTTCGATATCCTGATGCGGCGGCTCGAAATCCTGGCGCCGCACAAGGCGGCGATGCGCTCGCTGCTGCGCTCGGCCGCCTCCAATCCCGGCCTTGCGCTGGCGCTGAACGGACTCGCCGTGCGCTCGCAGCAATGGATGCTCGGCGCCGCCGATATCGGGACGGCGGGGCCCAAGGGCATGATCCGGGCGCAGGCGATGGCGGTGCTGTTTGCGAACGTGATGTGCGTGTGGGTGAACGACGACGATCCGGGGCTCGCGCGCACCATGGCCGCGCTCGATCGCGACCTGTCGCGCGCCGGCCGCTGGTCGGGATTTCTCGACGATCTCTGCGCCATTCCCGAAGCCGCCTGCCGGGCGCGCGAGCGCTTCCGCGCGCGGCGCCGACGCGATCCCGACCAAGAGACGCTGGTGGCCTAGGAGGCCGCCAAGGCGCATTCACACCGGCACGCGCACGCTCGCGCGCAGGCCGCCCATCGGGCTGTCGCCGAGCGTGATATCGCCGCCATGCGAGCGCGCGATGTCGCGCGCGATCGCAAGGCCGAGCCCGGTGCCGCCCTGATCCTGGTTGCGCGCATTGTCGAGCCGCAGGAACGGCTTGAACACCTCCTCGCGCATGGCGGGCGGGATGCCCGGCCCGTCGTCGTCGACCGTCACCGTGAGATAGCGGTGGTCGCGATGCCCGGTGATTGCGATCCCATGCGCGTGGCGCGCGGCGTTGGAGACGAGATTGGCGAGGCAGCGCTTGAAGGCCGCGGGCTTGACGGTGACGATCGGATGGCCGTGGAACTCGACGCTGGCCGTGTGGCCGGTCCGATCGGCGTCCGTGCGCAACTCCTCGAGGAACGCCGCCATGTCGGTCGGCGCGGATTGCTCGCCCATGTCGCCGCGCGCGAAGGCAAGATAGGCCTCGAGCATGCGTCCCATCTCGTCGACGTCGCGGCGCATCGCGTCGATCTCGGGGCCTTCGCCGAGCAGCGCCAGCTCGAGCTTGAAGCGGGTCAGGATCGTGCGCAGGTCGTGCGAGACGCCGGCGAGCATGGCGGTGCGCTGCTCGATCGCGCGCTCGATGCGGCCTTTCATCTCCATGAAGGCAATCGCCGCGCTGCGGACCTCGCGCGCGCCGCGCGGGCGGAAATTCGGCAGATCGCGGCCCTTGCCGAAGGCTTCGGCGGCCTGCGCGAGCCGCAGGATCGGCCTGATCTGGTTGCGCAGGAACAGGATCGCAACGGTGAGCAGCACCAGCGAGGTCCCCACCATCCACAGCAGGAAAATCTCGGAATTCGAGGCATAGGCGGCGCTGCGCGGCGCGAAGATGCGCATCACCGAATTGTCAAGCTTGATGCGGATTTCCACGAGCGCGGATTTGCCGACGGTGTCGATCCAGAACGGGCGGCGCACCTGCTTGCGCAATTCCACCGACAGCGCCTGGTCGAGCAGCGAGAAGAACGGCTTCGGTCCCGGCGGCGGCAGGTCGCCCACGGGCAGGAAATCGATCACGAGACCGAGGCGGTCCTGCGCGATCTTGCGCAGCTTGGCGGCGCCCGGATCCTGCGGGAATTCCCGGTAGACCTCGATCAGAGCGGCAATGTCGGCGACCACGCCGGCCGACAGCTTCTGCGTGACCAGATTCCAGTGCCGCTCCATGAACACGAAGGCGACGACCGATTGCAGCACCACCATCGGCATGATGATGATGAGCAGCGCGCGCGCATACAGGCCCTTGGGCGTGTAGTTGTTGATGAAGCGGTTCGCCCGGTTCCATGCGGTCGCCGTGCGCTCGGCCGCCGAACGCAAGGTGGCGCGGCCGAGCTCGAGCGAGGTCATGGCGAGATCACGAGGCGGTAGCCGATGCCGCGCACGGTCTGCACGATCAGCGGATTGCCCGGATCGCGCTCGATCTTGCGGCGCAGGCGGTTGATCTGCACGTCCACCGCGCGCTCGTTGGCGGCCGGATCGTTGCCGGCGAGCGCCATGCGCGGCACGGTCTCGCCGGGCTGGGTGGCAAGCACCGTCAGCATTTCGCGTTCGCGGTCGGTCAGCCGGATCGTCTCGTCGCCCCGGCGCAATTCGCCGCGCGGGATGTTGAACACGAACGAGCCGAAGCGGACGGATTCCACAGGCTGCGGCGCGGCCGGCTGCGCGCGCTTGAGGATATTGCCGATGCGCAGCGACAATTCGCGCGGCTCGAATGGCTTGGCGACGTAATCGTCTGCGCCGATCTCCAGCCCCTCGATGCGCATGGCTGCTTCGTCGCGCGCCGTCAGCATCAGGATCGGCACGTCGGATTTCTGCCGCAGCGACTTGGCGAGCTCGAAGCCGGTCTCGCCCGGCATCATCACGTCGAGGATGAGCAGATCGAAATTCAGTCCCGCCAGCTTGGCGCGCGCGTCGCTGGAATTGTCGGCGGTGGTGACGCGATAGCCGTTGCTGCGCAGGAAGCGCGAGAGAAGGTCGCGGATGCGCCGGTCGTCATCGACAATCAGCAGATGCGGCGCGTCGTCGGCGGGCGTGACGGGAATGGCCGGCATGGTCAGCGGGCCTGGTGAGCGGCCTTCCGCAACTGGTCGGCGCGCGCAATCTGCCGCAGCACGTCGTCGCGTCCGCTAGCGTCGATCATGGCGACAAGGAAGCGGCGTGCCGCCTCGTGGGCGCCGGGGCCCAGTTCGCGGAGCGCGCGGGTGATGCGGGCGGTCTGCAGGCCGGCAAGCTTCATGGCCAGTGCTTCGCCCTTGGGGGTGGCGTAAAGAAGGCGCTGGCGGCGATCGTTCGCACCCTCCTTCTGCACGATATAGCCTTCGCTGATCATCTGCTTGAGCACGCGCCCGAGCGACTGCTTGGTGATCTTGAGGATGTCGAGCAGGCTCGCCACCGTGATGCCCGGGTGACGGTTGACGAAGTGCAGCACGCGGTGATGCGCGCGCCCGAATCCGAACTTGGCGAGGACCTCGTCCGGATCGCCGACGAAATCGCGGTAGGCGAAAAACAGCAGCTCGATCAGGTCCCAGCTCGGTTCCGGGGGCTGCCCGGCCGGGTCCGGAGCCGGGTGCCTGTCCCGGGCGCTCGCGATATTTAGGTCAGCCATATTGACATATTTTGGTTTTATTGTTACCCAAAGAGCCGCGCTGACGAAAGGATCATACCCGGACGCCCCTCCGGTACCCCGTTCCGCGGCTTGCAGATCGCAGGCACCTTATCGGGACTTGGCCCTGGAGGCAAAAGCGCGATAGCTGAACGAAATGGGCCGGCGGCCAGCGCCGGGCCGGGAGAAACGCCGATGTCACAGTCATACGATCGTCTCGAGGGCGTCATCTGGTACGATGGCAAGCTCGTTCCCTGGATGGAGGCGAATCTCCATGTCTTCTCGCACGGGCTGCATTATGCGAGCTGCGTGTTCGAGGGCGAGCGCGCCTATGGCGGCGAAATCTTCAAGTGCACGGAGCATTCCGAGCGGCTGAAGCGCTCGGCCCAGATCCTCGATTTCGAGATTCCCTATTCCGTCGCCGAGATCGACGCAGCCAAGCGGCTCGTGGTCGAGAAGAACGGCAAGAAGAATGCGTATGTCCGCCCGGTCGCCTGGCGCGGCTCCGAGATGATGGGCGTCTCCGCCCAGGCCAACAAGATTCATCTCGCGATCGGCTCGTGGGAATGGCCGAGCTATTTCGACCCGGCCGAGCGGCTGAAGGGCATCAAGCTCGACCTCGCCGATTACCGCCGACCCGATCCGAAGACCGCGCCGTGTCTCGCCAAGGCCGCGGGCCTCTACATGATCTGCACCATTTCCAAGCACAAGGCCGAGCGCAAAGGCTATGCCGACGCGATGATGCTCGACTGGCAAGGCCGCGTTGCCGAATGCACCGGCGCCAACATCTTCTTCATCAAGGACGGCAAGATTCACACCCCGATCGCCGACTGCTTCCTCTCGGGCATCACGCGCCAGACCGTGATCGAGCTGGCGAAGCGGCGCGGCTTCGAGGTCATCGAGCGGCGCATCATGCCGGACGAGCTGACGAGCTTCTCGGAATGCTTCATCACCGGCTCGGCCGCCGAGGTGACGCCGGTCGCCGAGATCGCGGAGTGGCGGTTCACGCCCGGCGCGATCAGCAAGCAGCTCATGGAGGACTACACCGCCGAAGTGCAGCCGAAGGGCAGCAAGGCCGCGGCGGCGTAACCGCGATCGCGTGCTTGCGCTCGCGGCCGATGGCCGCCGCGAGCGGGCGCATTCGCATCCGGCTCAATCCCTGATCACGACCAGCCGGTCGGTGCCGCTTTCCGCACCCCAGACTTCGCCCGGGCGTCCCAGAAGCTGGCGGACATTGGCGGCGCGCTTGTTGCTAACAAAGCGCTCGAATGTTTCCGTCGCGGGATCGAAGCGCACGATCGCATTCGACATGAAGTCGGTCGCCCACACCTTGTCCTTCTCGTCGACATAGACGGCATAGCAGCCCGCCTGGACCGCGTTGACGGGCCAGGTTTTCCAGCTTTTGCTGGCCGGGTCGTAGCGCCCGAGCGCGCCCGCATGCCAGAGGCTGACCCACAATATGCCCCTGGAATCCGACCACACCCGCCGCGTACCGGCCTTCTCCCGCGGCGGCTCGACGGTTGTCGCTTCCCCGCTGACCGGATCGATATGGGCGATGTAATCGCCGGCCAGCGAGGCATACCAGATGTCGCCCGAGGGCGTCGTCGTCATGCCGTAGGGTCCGTAGCCCTTCGGCGCTTTCCAGGCGTCGGTCTTGCCGGTCGCGGGATCGACGCGGCCATAGACGCCGCCTTGCCCGGTGAACCAGTAGACGCCCTTCTTGTCGAAGGTGCCGGTGTTGAGATTGGCGTTCGGGAATTCCGGGGGCAGCGGAAAAGGCCTCACCTCCCTGGTCTCCGGATCGACGCGCACATTGGCGTTGAGCCCGCCGTCGGTCACCCAGGCCGCGCCGTCCGGACCGACGATGACGCCATGCGGCGCCGATCCCGGCCCGAGCGGAATGATCTCGATCTTGCCGGTCTTCGGATCGAGCCGGCCGAGTTCGCCCTTGCCCTGCGCGGTGTACCAGACCGTTCCGTCCGGAGCCGGCGCGACGTCATGCGGACGGGAGCCGGCGGGCACCGGATAATAGGCGACTTCCGCCGCTTCGGGGGCATCGATCGCGAGCAGGGCTGCAATCGCGAGAGCCATGAACCATCGCGCTCGTCCGAGATCCGGGAGCTCCGCACCCGTCATTCCGCCGCATCCTTGCGCGGCCGCTGCCAGCGTCCTGCCGCCGCGTCGTCCGCATCCTTGGCCTCGACCCAGCCCATGCCGCCGGGGCGCTCCTCATGCTTCCAGAATGGCGCGCGAGTCTTAAGATAGTCCATCAGGAATTCCGCGGATTCAAACGCCGCGTGACGATGTGCGGCGGCGGTGACGACGAGCACGATATTGTCGCCGGGCTGCATGCGGCCGAAGCGATGGATCACGGTGACGCCCAGCAGCGGCCAGCGCCGGCGGGCCTCGTCGACGTGGCGCGCGATCTCGGCCTCGGCCATCCCCGGATAATGCTCCAGCGTCATGGCGGAGACGCCGTGTCCCGCCTCGTGATCGCGACAGATGCCGGTGAAGGTGACGACCGCGCCGATATCCGTGCGCCCGCGCGTCAGCTTCGCGGCCTCGATTGCGGCGTCGAAATCTTCCGATTGCAGGCGGATGGTGGGCGTCATGGCACTGTCCTTCGCCTCTCCCCGCTGGCGGGAGAGGCCGGCTCGCGCGGCGGCGCGGAAGCCGGGTGAGGGGCATTCGTCACTATAGCGCGGTTGCGGCCGCGCCTCACCCGGCTCGCCGCCCTCTCTCCGCTTCGCGGCAAGAGAGGAAATCGCAATCAGCCCCCCGTCATCGGCGGAAAGAAGGCGATCTCGCGCGCATCCGCGATCGCGGCCTCGGGTTTCACGTGCACGTGATCGATGGCGGCGCGGATGACCTTCCGGTTCTCGAAGGCATGGGCATATTCCTCGCCCTGCCCGGCGAGCCAGTCCATCAATTCCCCGACGGTGCCGACATGGTCCGGGACAACGATTTCCTCGTCCGTCTTGCCGACGCGCTCGCGCACCCAGGCAAAATATTTCAGCCTCATCTCAATCGTCCATCAGATGACGCACGCCGGCGCGGAAATAGTCGTAGCCGGTATAGAGCGTCAGCAAAGCCGACATCCACAGCAGGGTCAGCCCGAAAATATTCGCGAACGGAATGTATTCGCTTCCCGATCGCATCCGCCATTCCAGCACCTCGCGCGGCAGGAAGGGATCGAGCGCTTCGCCCGCCAGCAGGAATCCGATCGCCACGAGCTGGAGCGTGGTCTTCCATTTTGCAAGCTGCGTGACCGGCACGCTGACACGCAGCTCCGCAAGATATTCGCGCAGGCCCGACACGAGGATTTCTCGGCACAGGATGATGATTGCGGCGAACAAGGACCATCCCTTGATGGTTTCGTCGGCGGCCAGCATCAGCAGGCAGGACGCGACGAGCAGCTTGTCGGCGATCGGATCGAGCATGCGGCCGAGCCGCGATTGCTGGCCCCAGGAGCGCGCGAGATAGCCGTCAAGAAAATCGGTGATGCCGGCGGCGATGAAGATCGCGAGCGCGACGAGCCGCAGCCACAATCCGCCCTGCAGGATCGCCTGCCAATACATGCACGCGACCACGAGCGGCACTGCCGCGATGCGCGCGTAGGTCAGAAGGTTTGGCAGCGCGAAGGAATGCTTCGCGACGGGCCCCGTGGTGACAGCTTTCATATCGAGCAAAGAACACCGTGCCGCCCCGGTCCGTCAACCGGCGCGGGACGCAGGGCTGCCGCTTGTCCCGGCATTTCGGCCGCGTCGATCCGCCGCCGGGGCGGTTAGGAGGCCCTTTCGTGGAAGTAGTCATAAATCTTTCGTGCAATATCGGCGCTGACGCCCGGAACCCGCGCGAGGTCCGCGAGCGAGGCGCTCTCGATCGCCTTCAGGGTTCCGAAATGATGCAGCAGGGCGCGCTTGCGCGTCGGCCCGATGCCGGGGATTTCCTGCAGGCCGGACTCGCGCATGTCGCGCTTGCGCTTCTGGCGGTGCGAGCCGATCGCGAAACGGTGCGCCTCGTCGCGCAGCCGCTCGATGAAATAGAGCAGCGGATCGCGCGGCGGCAGACGGAACGGCTCGCGTCCGGGGATGAAGAACGTCTCCCGTCCGGCATCGCGGTCGATGCCCTTGGCGACACCGACCAGCGGCACGTCGTCGATCCCGAGCGCGGCGAGCGTCTCGCGCGCCGCCGTGAGCTGGCCCTGTCCGCCATCGATGAACACGAGATCGGGCCAGGGCGATTCCTCGGCCGGCATGCGGCCATCCTCGATGGCCTGTGCGGCCGCGCCGACGGCGTCGGCGGCGGACGCGCGCGGCGCCTCCTCCTTGAGCCGCTTGAACCGCCGCTCGAGAACCTCGCGCATCATCGCATAGTCGTCGCCGGGCGCGAGCGCGTCGGAGCGGATGTTGAACCTGCGATACTGGTTCTTGCGGAAGCCCTCCGGGCCCGCAACGATCATCGCGCCGACCGCGTTGGTGCCGGCGATGTGGCTGTTGTCGTAGACTTCGATGCGGCGCGGCGCGGCAGGCAATCCGAAGGTCTCGGCCAGTTGCCTGAGCAGCTTCTGCTGCGACGATGTTTCCGCGAGCTTGCGGCCGAGCGCCTCGCGCGCATTGGCGAGCGCGTGATCGACGACGTCGCGCTTGGCGCCGCGCTGCGGTACCGACACCTCGACGCCATACCCGCTCTTGGCCGACAGCGCCTCGGCCAGCAAATCGCGTTCGGGGATGTTTTCGGAAAGGAGAATGCTGCGCGGGCAGGGCTTGTCGTCGTAGAACTGCGCGAGGAACGAGGCGAGCACCTCGCCCGCGGGCAGCGCGCGGTCGGCCTTCGGGAAATAGGCGCGGTTGCCCCAGTTCTGCCCGGTCCGGAAGAAGAACACCTGCACGCAGGTATAGCCGCCCGCCTGATGGATCGCGAACACGTCGGCTTCCTCGATGCCGCGCGGATTGATTCCCTGCTGCGACTGCACCGCGGACAGGGCCGCGAGGCGGTCGCGATAGATCGCCGCGCGCTCGAAATCGAGCGCCTCGGAGGCCTTGTCCATCTCGGTGGCGAGCTGCTGCTTCACCGCCTGGCTCTTGCCGGACAGAAAGGCGCGCGCCTCGCGCACGAGCCCGGCGTAATCCTCCGGCGCGATCTCGCCCGTGCAGGGCGCCGAGCAGCGCTTGATCTGGTACAGCAGACACGGCCGCGTGCGGCTCTCATACACCGCGTCCGAACAGGAGCGGATCAGGAACGCGCGCTGCAAGGCCGTGATCGTGCGGTTCACCGCCCAGACCGACGCGAATGGTCCGAAATAGTCGCCCGGCCGGTTGCGCGCACCGCGATGCTTGACGATCTGCGGCGCGGCATGATCCGAGGTGATGAGGATATAGGGAAACGACTTGTCGTCGCGCAGCAACACGTTGAAGCGTGGGCGCAGCCGCTTGATCAGGTTGGCTTCGAGCAGCAGCGCCTCGGTCTCGGTGCGCGTCGTGACGAACTCGATCTCGCTCGTCGCCGCGATCATGCGCGCGATGCGCGTGTCGTGGCCGGTCGGGCGCGTATAGGAGACGATCCGCTTCCGGATGCTCTTGGCCTTGCCGACATAGAGCACCTCGCCCGCGGCATCGATCATGCGGTAGACGCCGGGCGAGGAGGGCGCGAGCCTGGCAAAATGCAGGATCGCCGCGCGCCCGCGCGCCAGCGATCCGGCCGGAAGCCCGGACGGCTCGGCGTCGCTTTCGGGCAGCGCGGTGTCGTCGTCCTCTTCCGCGAGGTCGATCTCGGGGTCGATGTCTGTCTTGCGGCCGTTCATGGGATGGCCGCTAACGTGTCGATGCCGGGCGCCGGAGGCAAGACCTCACCAAATCCTTAATCCCGTCATGGAGGGGTTACGGGTCCTTAATCATCGGCACCTGATCGAGCGTCCGATTCAGGACTGTTTAACTTAAATATCTCGATAAATCGCACGGATAGCGTTCGTCCATCCTTTCCCATGCGGCCCCGATCGGGCGCTTTCGCGCGGCGAGGGGAGGTCCGCAGCGCCGGGGTTGGAACGTGTGAGGAGAGTGCGATGACCAGGACAATCTTTGCAGCGGCCATCGCGGCGACGCTTGCGGCCTCCGCCGCCGCCGCCGCCGACCTTCCGCGCTATTATTCGGCACCTCCTCCGCCTTTGGCCGTCTATTCCTGGGTTGGCCCCTATATCGGCTTCAACGTCGGCGGCCAGTGGGGCGAGACCACCAACAATCCGACCGAGCCGTCGGGCGCTGTCGGCGGCCTGCAGGCTGGCTACAATTTCCAGTTCGGACAATTCGTGATCGGCGCGGAGACCGATATCCAGCTCTCCGGCGCGGAAGATACCTTCGCGCCGTGGAAATTCTCCAACCCCTGGTTCGGCACGCTGCGCGGCCGCGCAGGCTACGCGCTCAACAACATCCTCTTCTACGGCACGGGCGGTCTCGCCTATGGCGGCCTCAAAGGCGAGATTTTCGGCGTTACGGAGAGCCACACGCTGGTCGGCTGGACCGCGGGTGCCGGCATGGAAGTCGGCTTCACCCCGAACTGGTCGGCCAAGGTCGAATATCTCTATATGGCCCTGGGCGAAAAGGGCTACTCGATCACCGGCGTAAACAACGGCCTCGATTCCAATCTCCTGCGGTTCGGCGTCAACTACCGCTTCTGACGGGCGATGCGCGGGCTCGAACCGCGCCTTGAAGCGTCCGTTCGTCATTCCGGACGCCGCGCGAGCGGCGATCCGGAATCCCAATGCATGACGATTTCTCCGGATTTCGGGCCCTCGTCCGACGCGCTGCGCGCGTCGATCTCTCCCGCAGGGAGCGGCGACATTGCCGCACCTGCGATTCAAACCGAAGCAATAATGCTTAAGGCTCGGCCTTCGTCTTCGCGAAAGCCGGCACGCGGCTCGCGAAATCGTCGAGCCAGGCCACAAGGCGAGGGTAACGCTCGCGCCACTTTCCCTCGAAGCGCAGATCCTGATAGCCGAGCGCGCAGGCGAGCGTGATCTGCCCGATGTCGGGCGTTGCGGCGATTGCGGGCGGCGCGCCTTCTAGGGAATTGAGCGCACGGGTCACCTTCTCGGCCTGATAGTCGAGCCATTTCTGGTCGCGCCGGTCTTCCGCACGGAAGCGGCCTTCGTAGACGCGCAGCAGCGAGGCATCGAGGATGCCGTCGCACAAGGCCTGCAGGCGCAAGGCCGCGAAGCGTGCCTTCTCCTCGCGCGGAATGATGCGGCCGCCGCCGGCGCGATGATCGAGATATTCGAGGATCACGCGGGAATCGAACAGCGTGGTGCCGTCCTCCAGAATGAGGATCGGGATTTTGCCCAGCGGATTCTGCACGCGCAGGCTGTCGGCGGGATTGTTGGTGTCGCCGGGCTCCATCGTGATGTCGCCGTCAAGCCCAAGGATGGCGGCGGCGAGCTTGACCTTTCTCCCGTAGGGCGACGGCAGCGACGAGCGCAGAATCATCATGCAAGACTCCTTGGAATTTCCGACTGGTTGTGTGTCGTGGTTGCGAGGTGAGGGCCGCAGCAGCGGAGCGCTGGAGGGAACGTGCGTTCGGAAACAAAAATTTCACTGGCTGCATCGGGGTGACGCAGCGCGGGGCCGCACTCGGATTGCCTACGAACCGAACGTATCAGCCAGTCACGACAAGATTGACCGCTTTCGGGCCTTTGCCCTTCTTGTCAGGCTCGACATCGAAGGTGATGCGTTGACCCTCGGTCAGCGACTTCAACCCCGCCTGTTCGACGGCGGTGATGTGAACGAATACGTCGCGCCCTCCATCGTCAGGCTTGATGAAACCGTAGCCTCGTTCCCCATTGAAGAACTTGACAGTTCCCGCTTGCGCCATCGGCACACTCCCTCTTCCCCGCAATCGCCGCACCCCCGGACCCGCACGGCGCGGCTCGGCCGGACATTCTCAAACGGGGAAAGCCTTCAGCCCATTAGGCCTTCGTCACTCCGCCGGCCCCCCGAAGGAGGCGGAACGTCAAAGCCAACATGAACAGTAAAGACCAAGCCGCCAGTGCTGGAAAGAGGGCGAAAGAAGGGCATGCCGCGATCAAGCGTCGCGTAAAGCCGAGTTCGCGCGCGCGCCGCCGATCCATTCGATGCGCGGAGGGTCATTTGCGTGGGCGTTCAAGCGTTTGCTCAGGATCGGCAGGATGGCCCTGAGGTCTTCGTCGAGCGTCCAGGGCGGATTGACGATGATCTGTCCGCTCCCGCGCAGTCCGACCGTGCCGGCGCCCGACTCGGCAAGCAGTTCCACGCGCAACAATTTTTCGATGCCCGAACGCCACAGCGTGCGCATGAAGGCGCCGACCTCGGCGTCGTTCTTGACCGGATACCAGGCAAGGAAGATTCCGGTCGGCCATTTGCGGGCGGCCGCGACAAGGCTTTCGCCCAGCCTCGACAATTCATCCGGCTGCTCGAAGGGCGGGTCGACCAGCACGAGACCGCGACGTTCCCTGGGCGGGATATAGGCCCGCAAGGCGGTCCAGCCGTCGATCGCGATCGTCTTGACCTGCCGGTCGCCGCGGTAGCGCCGCGCAAGCGCGGCGGCCGTGCCGGGCTCGGCCTCGCAAGCGATGAGGCGGTCGTCTCGACGCAGCGCCGCGCGGACCAGTTCGGGGGAGCCGGGATAGAAGCGGAGCCGCCCGCCGGGATTTTGCGCGCGCACCGCGTCGAGATAGCCGGACAGCAGCAGGTCCGAATCCGGCGGCAATGCGCTGCGCAGATCGTCGGCGAGAATGCGGCCGATCCCGCCGCGCCATTCCGGATTGCGGACGGCTTCCGGCGATTGCAGGTCGTAGACGCCGGTCCCCGCATGGGTGTCGATGACGCGGAACGGCGCGTCCTTCTTCCTGAGATGCGAGAGGATGCGCCAGAGGATCGCGTGCTTGACGACATCGGCGAAATTGCCGGCGTGGAAGGCGTGGCGGTAATTCATCGGAGCCGGGCTGCCGTGACGCCGGTTGCTCTTACCCAGCCGCGCCGGCCTTGGCCAGCGCGGCAGCGAGCCGGTTCAATATCGAGGCATGCGACGGCTGTGCGCAATCGCGCGCGATCAGGATTGCCCGCCGCGCGCCGGCGGCATCACCACCGTATCGCGCCGGCAGGTGCGGCGATCGACTTCCGGACAGTCGCGGAATTGCAGATCCTTGCTCATGCAGATGCGCACTTCGCTCAGCCGCCTGCTGTCGCAGGTCACCGCGATCGCGCCCCTGGACATGCCGGGATTGGCGGCGACGAATGCGCTCTCGATCTCGGCGGGACTGACCGTCAGCGGGCTCTTCACCTGCTCGAATTGCGGGGGGATGGCGACCAGCGTGCGCGCCTTGCGCACTGCGTCGAAATACGCCTGCGGCCCGAGCCCGGAGCAGGTGCCGTGTCGGTCCCACCCGTTATAGACGAGACGCGGGCTCGGCATCATGTCGGTCATCGCGGCCACGATCTCGCGGTTCAGGCGCGGCGCCGGCACCTCGCATTCGCGCGGGAAGCCGCGCTCGTATTGTGGCCACAGCCCGTGAACCACGAAGTGATAGGGACGCGCACCGCATTGCTGCTGCGGCACCCGGGCGGGATTGCGCTCATGCGCGGCCTCGCAATACGAGGGCGACCACGACAGCGCGAGGACATAAAAGTCGAAGCGGCCCGGCTCGTGCTTCTGCGGCTCGGGCTTGTCTTGCGCGACGGCGATCAGCGTCGAGGCAAGAAGACAGGCGGCAAACGCCGCCAAGCGGGTCACGCGGGAATACATAGGACGCCCCCTGTACCGATGTTGCGGAGGCTGAATGCTAAGCCAGGCGATGGAACATAACAAGAACGAAAATGCAGGCTCGCGCCACGGTCTCAGGGCTCGGCCATCTTGCAGGCGGGGTTATAGGCCCAGTTGCGGTCGAGCCCGACCACGCACCATTCGACGCCGAAAATCGCGCCGATGATTCCGAGATCCTCGCCGATTGCGTAATTGACCTTGCGCTTCTTGCCGTCCGAGACGAGCACAGTGCCGCTGCAGAAGCGCCGCGGGATCGTGTTTTCCGCCCAGGGCCGGAACGCCACCTCGCGAATATCCTCGATCGTGAGGAGCCTGAGGTCGGAATTCCAGAAGCGGCCTTCCTTGGTGGCGAATTTCCGCTGGATTTCCGCAAGCGTCCAGGAATTGTCGCAGGCCGGCAGCCGCGCGTCGTAACGCGGGCCGCTGAGCCAGAAATTCATCTCGAACCAGTTGGCCGCGCGCGAAGGCGAGGCTGCAGCCAGACAGGCCAAGGCCGCCGCAAATGCGATCCCGCGAATACCGAAGCTGGGCAATTCCGCCCCCCGAATTCAATCGTACCGACCGTGCCGCGCGGGCCGCAGGCGGTCAAGAGGCGCGGGGAGGGTCGGCGGTGCGATTGTTGCGGGTCGTGTCCCGCTGGCCGCATGCGGACGGTCAGAAGGCGGGCTGGACGCAGAGAATGTCGGTCCGGGCGGCCTGTCGCAGCGGGGCGTCGATGTCGATGGCAGCCGGCGCGGCAAGGCCCGGAACGGTGGTCGCGATCCAAAACCGCATCGCGAAGGAAATGACCCGAAATGCCTGCATGACCCTGTCCCCGCATATGCGCCCCGTCCCGCCTTTTGGTCGCGGGCCGACGCAATCCGGTTCGACATCCCGGGCAGATGAGCCTCCGTCGGCATGAACCGCTCCGCATCCGGTTCCGAAGCGGAACCGGGGCCCCGTCGTTCACGGCGGATCGCTCGGATGCGAATCAGTTGAGGCGAGTTCTTTACCACCCGGAAAGAGAAGTCCGGCTAAGCAGTCGCCGTGGGGCAGGCGTGCGTCCGACCGGAACGATGTCGCGCGTGAACCGTTTGCGAACCGGGCGCGACCAAGTCGCGGGTTGAGGAAGAGGGGCAGAACCGTGGCTGACAAACGCAGTCTTCGGCTTATCGGATATTTCTACGGCGGACTGACCGCGGCGGTCACGCTGGTCGCCTGCTTCGTGGTGGCCGGGCATGTCACCGGGCAGATGACGCTCGACAATGCGAGGGTCGCCTCCGTCCAGGCATCGGCATTCGCGCGCTGAGCCGCTTGCCGTTCGATCGACACAGGCCAAA
>JACAEG010000126.1 GCA_013388965.1 Pseudorhodoplanes sp.
AGCGTGCGCCCCGCGATGGCGGGCGCAAGCGCGACCGCCGCGCGCTCGAAGCTCAGGCCGTCGCCCGAGCGCCAGATTGCGCCGGCGCCGGGCCAGGGATCGGCAAGGACGGCAAGCCGGGTCAGCGTCGCCGGCTCGCTCGCCTCGAGCGTCGGCAGATCGAGCACCAGCGCATGCACCGGGCCGATCGGCGCCGGCACATCGGTCGTGCGCCGCCGCGGCAGGGCCAGCGGAAGATCGAACACTTCGGGGTTGATCGAGCGCGCCGCAACGCGGCAGCTTCCGGTCTCTACCGTCTCGCGGATTTCCAGCAGATGCCGGCGTCCCGACACCGTCAGTCCGATGACGTCGCCCGGCGTCAGCGCAAGCCGGCTCGGCGGCACGGCGAAGTCGGCGCTCTCGCGACCGGCCCACAGGTCCTGCAGCCAGATCTCGGCGCGCCTGAGGGCGGCGCTGTCGTTCGTGACCATCGCGATATCGGCGCGCACGCTGCGCGCCGAGACCCCGGCCAGCCGGCGCGATGCAGCCGCGGCGCGCCGATAGTCCGCACCGACATCCAGAAATCCGATCGCGACTTCGCGCGGCAATTCGGATTCCTGCGTGCGCACCAGCCGCACCGGCGCGGCATTATCCGGCAGCACGAGATCGTCCTCGCTCAGTTCCGCCACCGGAGCGCCGCCGCGCGGCCGGAACGCCAGCTTGCCGCCATGCTCGGCGGCGTCGAAGGCGAAGCCCAGCGCCAGGGGCTCGATCGCCGCGCGCGCGGACATCGGCCGGTCGATCACATAGCCGTCCGGCCCCTCGCCCAGGGCGCTCGCGTCGATATCGGTCGCGCCGCTGCGCGCGGCAATCGTCGAGACCAGGTCGTCAAGCGGCGCGGAGCCGAGCCGACCCGTCAGCCAGTGACCGGTTTCCCAGTTCGGCCCGTCGCTCCACACGTCCGTTGCGGCGGGAAAGGCGGGATAGGGCCGCGCATCCCAGGTCCACAGATAAAGCGCGGACGGCTCGACCATCGGCCCGCCATATGCCGACGAGACGGGATTGAGCGCGCTGTCCGGGGCAAAGGCCGACACGACCGCTTCGAGATAGCGCCGCTGCATGAGGTCGTCGCGCCGCCCGCTGGAAAAATGCGGATAGCCGCCGCTCGACGATTTCGCGTCCGGAAAGACGCTGGGCTGGTTGGCCCCCTTGTCCACCGCCGGACAGCCGACTTCGGTCAGCCAGATCGGCTTGCCTTGGGGCATCCAGGCCGTCGGCGCGCCAAGCTCCACGCCGCCGACGCGCTCGTAATGCGGCTGGGACCAGAAATTCCAAAGATCCTTCTGGCGGAAAATCCACGGCTTGCCGAGGCCGTCGGTGATCGGCGTGCGCGCCTGCGCGAGGCGGGCTGCATCATCCGCATAATGGAAGTCGTAGGCCTCGCCGCCGTCGAGATTGGAGACCAGGTAGCTGCGGTCGTAGATGCTCGCGGCGACAACACCGTCGAGATGGCCGGGCGCATCGCGCCAGTCGGACAGCGGGGCGTAATAGTCGATGCCGACAGCGTCGATATGCGGCGACGCCCACAGGGGATCGAGCGGAAATCGCACTTCGTTCGCGGCGGGATCGACGACATGCGCCCCATATTCCGTCCAGTCTGCGCCATAGGTGACCTTCGTTCCGCTACCCACGATCGCCTTCACGTCGGCTGCAAGCGCGGCGAGCGCGTCAACCGCAGGATAGACGCCGGAAGCCGAGCGCACGCGCGTCAACCCCTTCAATTCCGAGCCGATCAGGAAGGCGTCGACGCCGCCCTCCGCAGCCGCGAGCGAGGCGTAATGCAAGACCATGCGGCGATAGGTCCAGTCCGAAGGGCCCGAGCCTGCAAAGAAGGCGTCGATTTGCGCCGCCGCGGCCGCGCTGCCGTCCGGCGAGCCGACCATGCCCGGCGCCGGATCGCAGGTGATCTCGCCGCGCCAGGGATAGGCCGGCTGCGGTGCAGCGCCGGTATAGGGATTTGCCAGCACATTCCCCGCGGGAATATCCATCATCACGAACGGATAAAGCGTGACCTTGAGCCCGCGTGCCTTCAGCTCCGCGATCAGGCTCTTCACGCTCGAATCCGATGGCGTGCCGCCGAAGGCCGGACGGCCCTCGATCGTGGACACGAGTTCGGCGCCGCCGCGCGGGAGCCCCGCGACATCCCAGCTCGCGCCGCGCGTCTGCTTCCCGCCGTTGTCGACGCGCGGCCTGATCTTGCATTGCCCCGCGCGCAGGTCGTCGCCGAACCAGGCGACGACGATCGCGACGCTTTCGATATGCGGGCATACCGCCTGCAATTCGTCGAGCGAGGCGGCGACGTCGGAATTGGCGTATCCGATATGCCGGTTCTCGGTCGCCCATTGACCCGGGCCGAGCGAGCGCAGGATTTCCGAGCGCTCGTAGCCGAACTCGGTCGCGCCGGGAATGAGCGTGACCGCCCTGACCTGCTGCTCCAGCGCGCCGACCGGTCGAACGATCTCGAACGAGAGCTGCGGAATGCGGTTGCCGAAGCGATCGACCGGCAGCCGCTCGAACACGACATAGGCGAGCCCGCGATAGGCCGGCGCCTCGCCATCCTTGGCGACGATCAGCGGGTCCGGCATCTGCTCCTCGTCGCCGCGATAGACGCGCATGTTCAGGCCGGCGAGATCGAGCGGCTTGCCGTCCGCCCACACGCGCATCACCTGGCCGATCGGGCCTTCGCACAGCCCGACCGCGAAATTCGCGAAATAGCTGTAGGTGGTGGTCGTCGTGGTGACGGACGCTCCGCCTCCGCCGCCGCCGCCCTTGCCTCCGCCGCCGCCGTCCGACGTCTCCGAGCGCCTGGTGATGACCTCTTCGAGTTTGGTCGCCCAGATCAGCTGGCCGGACAGCCGCGCGCGCCCATAGGCGCGCGGAATCGGCGCGCCTTCGGTGGAGGCCATCACCTCGATGTCGGTCAGGCGCGGACCTTCGCGCATGCGCTGGATATTTTCGCCGCCGACCAGCGCGCGGTCGATGAGGTTGCCGGCAAAGGCGCCGGCAATGCGCCCGGCAATCGCGCCGGGCGGACCGAACAGCGCGCCGCCCGCGGACGCACCGGCGGCAGACAGAAGAAGCGCGGCCATCAGTCCGTCACTCCGGGGAATCGAAAGGCAAAGGCCAGCCTTCTCCGCCACCACGGCGCGATGGCGACCTCCGCGACCGCAGCGCCGTCATGCGCATGGATCATGTGCGCCCCATCGCTGACGATGGCCGCATGCTTGGCCGGATAGCGCTCGCGCCAGCGGAACAGCAGTACGTCGCCCGGCGCGAAGGCATCGAGCGCGACCGGTTCGAAATATCTGAATCCCGCCTGCGCCAGCGTCTCCGCGCCGCCCGCCTCCGCCCAGTCGCGCGCATAGGGCGGCGCCCGCTCCGGCTCCTGCCCGACCGCCGCGCGCCACACGCCGCGCACAAGCCCCAGGCAGTCGCAGCCCACACCCTTGAGCGAGGCCTGGTGGCGATAGGGCGTGCCGATCCAGCTCCGCGCTTCGGAGACGATGAGGGTGCGGGCAATTTTCATATCTCTCCTCATCCCGACCGGTCATCCTGAAGTGCCCAAGGCGCCTCGAAGGATCAGCGGCCCGGCTCGGCCTGTCTTCCTTCGAGGCTCGCAGACGTTGCTTGCTCGCAGTTCAGGATCACGGCACCGTAAGCTGAACGGCGGCTAGTCCTGCAAACTTCGTCCGTCATGACCGGGCTCGCCATCGACGGCGTAGCGCATGACGAAGTCGTTGCCGGGAATATGCGGAAAGCCGCGAAAGTTGATCGCATTGTTGAAGCGCGTGCGGCAGGTCGCGAATTGCTTGTCGCAGCCGGCCGTCACGGTAAAGACATCGCCCGGCGCGATCGGCTCCGGCATCGCCTGCCACAGATCGAGCACGACGCTCGCGCCGTCGACGCGATGCCGCTTCACCTCGACAGCGAGGCCGGCATTCGCGCCGCTGTCGAAGACGATCCGCCCCGCGCTGAACCAGCCGTCGTCGAAGGCGGCAAGCCCCGTCGCCGAAAAACTCGACATGCCGATCGTCGCCGCGACCGTACCGCTGCCGCGAAAGTTCGGATGGTCGAGAGCCACCCCGCAGCGCGCGTCGCCGAGATCGGCGCTGCAGGCCGCAGTATAGATGCGTCCGGTCTCGTGCGCGAGCTGCTCGGCGAGCCCGCGCAGTTCGGCGGCAAAGGCCGCGCCCTCGCGCCGCACCTCGCCGAGCGTGCCCTTCGAGAGCAGCACGCGCAGCGCGGGCTCGCTCCAGTCCACCAGCCAGATCTCGATGCCGGCGGCGTCGTAGCGTCCTGCGGCGAGGTCGGCCTCGCTCAGGCTGTCGTCGTTCAGCGCGCCGGCAATTTCCGCGCCGCCCACGGCGAGGCCGAGCTTCGCCGTCGCTTCCGAACCGGTCAGGCCCGCATGCGCGCGACAGGTCACCGCGCCCAGCACGACATCGCGATCGTGATCGGTGAAGCCCAGCACAACGCCGTCGCGCCGCGTCACGATGGTGCAGCGGCACAGGGTCGTCACGCCGCTATCGAGCTTCGCCTGCAGGGCCGGAGGAATGATGCGCATGGGGTTCGCTCACGTCACGGAACGACTTCGGTCAGCGGAATATTCGGGATCGCACCTGCGGCAAATGCCGAGAGATCGACTTCGAGATAGTCGGTATCGAAGCGCACCGGCACGTCGAACAGGAAGCCGGCGGTCACGGCTGCGCCGTCTGCCGGCACGTGCCCGGGCAGAAATGTCACGATGCCGGTCGCCGCATCGCAAGTGAAATCGGTGCCGGACATGGCTTCGCTCCCGCCGATCGCGACGCGCACGCTGCCCGGCACGGGTTTCTGGATCGGCCGCCGATAGGGCGCGTGCAGACCGCCATAGGTCTTGGCGAGCTGGAAAGTCGCGGTCACGCCGTTCCCCGTGCCGATCATCTGGTCGAGCGGCGTCACCGCGGCGCCGGGCGCGGCGGAGGAATGATCCAGCCGGTCGCGCCAGCGAAACGCATGCAGCCGCCCGCGCCGCTCCTCGAAAAAGGCGACGACCTCGGACAATGCGTCGAGGTTCTTGATGCCGTAGCCCGCATTGTACCTGCGGCGCGAATGCGCCCAGCGCGCATTGCGCTCCTCGCGCCCCGATCCGAGCACGACGATATCCGTGCGCCGCTCCGGGCCGCCCGCGCTTTTCAGCGCGATGTCGAGCGGAAAGAGGATGTCGTGGAAGACGGTCATGGTTCGGCCTCGCGAATTCTCACCCTCACCTCCGTGGCAAGGGTCAAAGACCCCGCTGGCCGCGCGCCACGGCGCGCGCGATCTGGCCGGTGAGGTAGGCTTCCGAGCGGCGGAAGCTCTCGCTGTCGGGCGTCGCGATATTGACGACGACGGACACCGGCGCGCCGCTGACCGAAGCCGCGACGCCGAGCCGCCCGTCGCTCCCACGCGCGAGCGGCAGGATCGCCTCCGGCCCCGCCTCCCCGGCGAGCCCGAGCCCGCCGCCGCTGAGCGGAAAGTAAGTCGGCGTGCCGATCACGCCGCCCGCAGCGAACGGCTTGATCGCGCCCGCGGCCGCCGCGACATTTCCACCTTTGAACAGATTGGCGAACGCGCTCGACAGCGATTGCTCCAGCGGTTTGAAGGCGCTCCGCAGCGCGAGGTCCGACAATCGCAGCAGCAGCGATTTCAGCGTGTCGTCGAAGGAGCGTGCGCCGGTGACCGACGCCGCGAAGGCGTGCGTCATTGTGCGCGCGAAGCCGGCCGCCGCGAGGTCGAGGTCGCGCAGGCGCAAGGTCAGCGAGTCGGCCTTCTGCCCGGCTTCGTCGAACCGCGTTTCGAATTCAGTTTCGTCGGCCATCGGGGTAGGCTCTCATCAATGTCTCCAGCTCGGTCCGCGCGAGCGGCGCGCCGCGTCCGCCGAAAACCTCGATGGCGAGCGCAAGCTCTCGCAGCGTCATGCTCCAGAACGAGGTTGGCGGCAGCCGCAGGATGCCGAGCGCAAAGCCGATCACCCGGTCCCAGGGAAAGGGTTCGGGCGCGATGCGCGGGGCTCCTGCGGCGCCGGAGGGCCCGGGGGCGTCGGGCCTCCGAAAGTCGCCTGCAGCAACTCGACGGCAATCCGCACGAAGCCCTCCGCGCCGCCGGGCGCGGAAAGCCCCGCCACCTCGTCGTCCGAGATGCTTTCGCCCGCGCCCCGCAGGCCAGCGCCGATGATGCGGATGAGGTCGCGCGCGCGCATGCGCCCGCTGCCGAAGCGCTCGGCGAGTGCTACGAGATCGTCGGCGCCGAAGGCGGATTACAGTTCGGCGAGCGCGCCGAGCGTCAGCACCAGCGTGCGCCTTTGGCCGCCGAGCTCGGCCTCGATCTCGCCGCGGTGGCGGTTGGGCATGTATACGATCCTGCGATTGTGCCGGATGTCCTCGCCCCGCTTCGGCGGGGAGAGGCCAGGAGGACTACAGCGCCGCAAAGGTCAGCGCGCCCGCGCTTTCCAGCGCGACCTCGTAGGTCACCTCGCCATTATGCTCGCCGGCGAATTCGAGGCTCGCGATCTGGAACGCCCCCTCGATTGTGCCGAAATCGGGAATCACGATCTGGCAGTTCTTCACCGCGCCGTCGAAGAAGGTCTGGCGCATCAGCGCATCGGTCGCGGCGTCCTTGAACAGGCCGCGGCCCGCGACCGAGGCGCGCCGCACGCCCGCGCCTTCCAGCAATTCGCGCCAGCGCCCGGCGGATTCCGCATGCGTGATGTCGACGGTCTCGGCGTTGAACGCGATCCTGCGCGAGCGCAGGCCGGCGACGGTGACGAATCCCGTCCCGTCGTGGATCTTGACGAGCAGGTCCTTGCCTTTCTGGGCAGCCATTGGAATGGTCCTCTTCAGATCGCGAAAGGCGAATGGCGAATGGAGATGCGGCGTCGCTATCCGCGACCCGCCATTCGCTATTCGCTAAACGGGCTCCGTCACCGCGCGGAAGCGCACCAGCGCGTGATAGGTTCGCCCATCCGCCTCGCGCCGCACATCGGCGACGGAGAAGCGCAGATTCACGAGACGGTGCCCGTCGGGCGAGAGCGGCGCGTCGTCGAGCGCCTGCAGCAGCGCGCCCGCGATCAGATGCGCCTCGCGATGCCCGCCCTGGCGCGACCACGCATGCAGCGTGAGCTGATGCTCCCAGCCCTCCTCCGTGCCGGTCGAGAAATCGCTGACGCGCGCTTCGCCCAGCGTGACATAGGGAAACGCGGCCGCGCGCGGCGGCTCGTCATACACTTTCGGGCCGCCGAGCAGCGCGACCAGCGCGCCGTCGGCAGTGAGCGCATCGTGGATCGCCGCGCGCAAGGCGGCGGAGGCGTTGGACATGGTTGTCTCCGCAAACTGGATCACCCTCCCCCTTCGGGGGGTGAAAAATGCGCTAATCGACCCGCTCTTCCGCCGCGATGTCGAGAAAGCGTCCGCGGCCGTCGCGGTCGCGGATCGACACGATCCGGTAGAGCGTTGCGCCGTCGCGGAAGCGATGGCGCGTCGTGACGTCGGGGCTTCTGCGAATACGGATGAGATGCGTGACGGCGCCGCCAAGCCTTTCGGCTTCGACCTCGCCGCGTGCGGAGACCGGCGTCACCTGCGCCCAGAGCGTGGCCACGGTGTCGTAACTGCGCACGACGCCGCCCGCGCCGTCGGGCGTTTCAAGCGGCGCCTCGAGCGCGAGCCTGCGATTGAGATGTCCGGGATCGATCACAGCGACACCACGCGATAGGGCGCGATGAGCGCGTTCACGGTCGCGGTGAACATCGGCACCTCGCCGCTCGCGGCGATCACGCCGCGATTCTCGTACCAGTGCGCGACCAGGAGGCGGATCGCCTGGCGCAAGGGTTCCGGCACGTCCTCGGGCGCATCGCCGTAACCCGCTTCGATCTCGATCTCGATGCCGGCGGCGGGACGGCCCGGCGCAGGCATCGCGCCGCGCGCGAAGGCGAGGATCGCGGGCGCCGACGCCCTGTCGATGGCGAAGGCGCCCGTGTCGATCGCCTGCAGCGTGCCGTCGGCGCGCCAGACGGCCACGCCGACGAGTTCGCGCAGCGGCGCCGGCAGCACCGGCAATCGTCCGCTCGCGGGCCACACGTCGCGCGTCAGCCGCCAGGATTGCGTCATGAGCGCACGCCGCGTCTGCGCCTCGACATGGATGCGTGCGCCCGCAATCAGGGCTGCGATCAGGTCGTCGTCGGCATCGTGCTCGACGCGAATGAAGTGCTTGGCCTCGGCAAGCGTCAGCGGCTCCGCGGCGGGCGGCGTGAGAAGGATGGAGGGCATGAGTGTTCTTTCCTTCCCTCTCCCCGCGTGAGCGGGGAGAGGATGGCGAGCATCAAGCGAAGCGCGGATGCGAGCCGGGTGAGGGGCATGCGCGGCACGGCGCTGGGCCCCTCACCCGAATTCCCTCGCTTCGCGCGGCATTCGACCCTTCCCCGCCAAGGCGGGGAGAGGCGAAGGACCACATGCATTGACAATTTCCATCCGAACAGGCTCATGCGGCGCATGAGAATGCGCATCGCCCTTGCCTGTTCGCTGCTTCTTGCAAGCCCCGCTTTCGCGATGGTCGGCCCGACGCGGCCGGGCGCCGAAGTCACGCGCGCCGCGGTGATGATCACCGGCTCGCGCGGCAGCTTCTGCACCGGCACGCTGATCGCGCGCGACCTCGTGCTGACGGCGGCGCATTGCGTGCTGCCGGGCGCCGACTACAAGCTGATCGAGTTCGACTCCCAGCGGCAGCCGACGCTGCGCGATACCGCGCGCATCGAGCGCCACCCGCAATTCTAGCTGCAGACCTTCCTCGCGAGCCGCGCCACCGCCGACGTCGCGCTGATCAAGCTCGCGGCGCCGGCGGCCGCAGCCGCCACCGTTCCCTTGTTCGCTGGACCGCTCACGGTCGCGCCCGGCGACCGCTTCACGATCGCGGGCTATGGCCTCGCGGTGCGCGGCGACGGCAAGTCGGGCGGCACCTTGCGCGCGGCCGATCTGGTCGCGACCGGCCGCCCCGGCAATCTGCAGATCCGCCTGGTCGATCCCGAAGGCCGAGGCGAGCGCGCGGGCGCCGGCGCCTGCACCGGGGATTCCGGCGCGCCGGCCTTCGTCTCCGAGAACGGCCGCCTCGCGGTCATCGGCGTGGTGAGCTGGTCGACCGGTCCGAACCTCTCCGACGGCTGCGGCGGCATGACCGGAATTACGCCGCTCTCATTATACAGAGGCTGGATCGTGGAGACCGCTCGCAAGCTCGGCAGCCCGCTCTAAGCTCTCATTGCGCAGTGATTAGCGACAGAGACAAGTTCGGCTGCAGGCGTGACGGGGTCGCGGCGAGGACTAAGGAAAATCAAACGCGCCATCGCCGCCCCAAGCCAAGACCGGAAGAGAATAGTGAACATCGCACCATAAACAACCTCTGCAAACTCTCGAACGAGATCAGGTCGATGGCGATTCAGTTCTTCTACATCTCTGTGCGTTCGGATGGCCATACCGGCGGCGCAATGCTTTTCGCTCGTCGCCCCGCCGTTTCCTCAACTGATCTCTCACGATCTCCATCTGGTCGTACAACCCGTCGCATTTTACGTATTGATCATTGAGCAGCGCCGGGTCCTGCTCCCAACGCATTCGTCACGAATCGTTCGACAAGTTCGTCCGTCGTGGGCGACCCGGGATCGCGCTTCATGGCTTCAGAACCAGCCTCGCAGCCTGATCGTATCCAAGCCCTGCACGGCGCAACCTTGACATCCTCAGCCATTATCAGCAGCGCTATATACTCGCAACATTACCAGCCTCCTACTCCAGCTTGAATATTCCTCGTTCAAGATTCGACAGCGACATTCCGGCATCGCCGGCTTGTGGATGCCAACCGGAGTCTGCAATCGCCTCTAGCATCCGATAGGCCTCTGGATATACGACAGCTAACGTTGCCTTTGCCGCATTTAGTCGCACTTGCATATTAGGATGATTATAGAGAGGGATCAGTGCCCGCCTCTGATCTCCGGGACGCGACTTCAGTTCATCCAAGACCGCCGTCTTTTGATCGTATAGCCGGTTGAATTTCCCTATCTCATCGTAAAGCAACGCTTTGTCCTGCGCCACGCCAATATCGGCAAATCGCTCGACAAGCGCTTCGACGCCCATCTTTTTAAGGCTCTCCGGCTTCATGGCTTGAGCACCTCAAACCGAACAAGCACATCGTATCCAACTTTCTTTCGTTCGTCCCAACTCTTGCCGCGCAAGTAATCTCTTGGTGAGAGACCACCGAAATCGTCATTCTTCGTTGCATACCACGCTGTAATCTTCCAATGTTTGAGCGCCGAGATGCGCACCCGATTTTCGACACCGTCAATCAGTTCACGCGAGAAGCCGTCTTGTTCTGCCGACGTCTGCTCAATAATGTGGTGAATATGATATCCCGCCTTCGGTTCTGACACCGCCCTCTGCAATTCTTCGAGCGACTTTGGCTCATCCAGATAGGCATCGATGAAGGGACGATCGGTGTCAAGCCACGATAGAGCGTCCAAGACCCCAAGAAACACTCCAACCGGGCCCGAGACTTTTCGGGCTCGTGCGATCCATTGTGCTGCTGCCTTGAGGAACGCATTTAGTTCCTGCGCGCTTGCGGGCGGTTTGTCAGGAAGCCGCGGAGGCAAATCGAGTGGCGGACCTTGGTTGTGCCCGATACTCGGCTTTTCGACATTATCGGAACTGCCTGGCTTGACCTGGCGGGCGCTTGAGAATTCGGTTGAATCAGAATCGCCGCTTCCGCGACTGCCGCCCCCGCCTCCCGCATCCGTCCACTGCCCGCCGTCCGGATTGCCAGCGGGCACGCGCGGCTGGTTGGGATCGAAGCCGGCCTTGCGCGCCAGCAGCGCGGCCTTGACTTCCGCAAACGCATGCCGCAGCGCCGCATGATCGTGGCGCAGCGCCGGGAGTTCGTCGTCAAAGGCTCGCTCATATTCGACATCGCGGGCGTCCGCGCGCGAACGCTCGAACGCGCTGTTGCCGTCGAGCACGCCGGGTTTGAAGTAGCGCTCGCGGTCGTGGCGCCAATAGCGGTCGGCGTCGGGGCGCATCCAGCGCTTGCGCTGGTGCTCCACCCAGGCGGGATGGACATAGGACATGGCGGATCGATTGGGACGAGAACAAAAACGATGTCGTCATTGCCGGGCTCGACCCGGCGATCCATCGCTCCTCGGAAAGTTGGGTCACCGGGTCGCGGCGCATGCGTTGCACATGCGCCGGCCCGGCGATGACAAGGAGCAGCTACGCCGCGAACCGCAGCAGCTTGATCGCGTCGAAATCCTGCACCCCGCCGCCGACACGCTTCGTCGTGTAGAACAGCACATAGGGCTTGGCGGAATACGGGTCGCGCAGCACGCGCACGCCCTGTCGGTCGACCACGATATAGCCGCGCCGGAAATCGCCGAACGCGACCGAATAGGAGTCCGTCGCGATGTCGGGCATGTCCTCGGCCTCGACCACGGGAAAGGTCATCAGCGTGGCGCGCCCGCCGACCTGCGTCGCCGGCTGCCAGAGATATTGCCCGTCCTCGTCCTTCAGCTTGCGGATCGCGCTCTGCGTCCTGCGGTTCATGACGAAATGGCCGTTCTGGCGGTAGCCGGCCTTCAGCGCATAGACGAGATCGACCAGGGGGTCGATCGGCGCCGCGGTGGGAAAGCCGCCATTCACGCCGGTCTTGACGAAGCCGATATTGGTCCAGCTCCAGGAGGCTTCCGCCACCTTGGTATATTGCAGGAAGCCTTTCGGCTTGTTGGTGCCGTCGCCGTTGACGAAGGCCGCGCCTTCCTGCTCGGCGAAGGCCTGCTCGACCTCGGCCGCGATCCACTCGTCGAGATTGATCGCACTATCCTCGAGCAGCGACGGCGTCGCCGCCGGCATGGCGTAGATTTCCATCGCCGGGAAGGAGAGCTCGTCGAGCACCGGCGAATTGGTCTGCGGCCGCGCCGCGGTCTCGCCGACCCAGCCGGTCGCAGGCCCCGTGGTCATGAACGGCTTCTTGTAGACGCTGCCGGACATCTCGCGCACGCCGGCAATCGAGCGGATCGGCGAAATGCTCGTGAGCCGCCTGCCGATCTCGCGCTCGATCTCCTCGGGCACCAGATAGCCGCCGTCCGGGTTGGAGCCGACCGACATCGCCTTGGTTTCCAGCTCGCGCAGGCCCGCGCTTTCGCCCGCCCGGACATAGCTCTCGAACGCCGCCTTGTGCTCGCGCGCGGCGGCGGACGCCTGCTCGCGTTCGCGCGACAGCGGCGGACGCGCGCCCTTCAGCGCCATCTCGTCGATCCGGCGCGCCTGCGCGTCGAGCGTGGCGCCGATGCGCGCAACCTTCTCCTCCAGCAGCGGGTCGGCGCGCTTGCGCTCGGCCGCGGCGATGCGCTCGTCGTTCGCCTCCTTGAAGGCCTCGAAGGCGCGCAGCATCTCGTCATGCGTGACGGCGGCGTCTGCGAGCGCGCCGGCCTTGGTCTCCGGCGCGCGGGTCAGGGTGTCGATATCCATGATCTCCTCGTGGGGTTGTGTTGGCGTTTTCATATTCCTGCTCGCCGTCATTCCGGCGCGCGGACGAACGGACGCGAGCCCGAAATGACGGTCGAGAAAGCTTCCGGAGCCTGCTAAGACCTCCCCCGCCATTCGCCGGGGGAAATCTCCATGTCAGCGCAGCAATCCGAGCAGGAATCCGGGCAAGACCGCGTCCGCCACGTCGTCGATTTCTATTCGCGCCATCCGATCTCGGCCGCGCAGATCCTGCGGAAGGTCGAGGCCTCGCGCGGCAGCCTCGACGGGCTCAGGCCCGAGGACCTGTTCCCGCACGACCAGGACCATTACGGCGGCCTGCCGGTGAACGATGCGCTCGCCGCGCGCGCGGACCTCAAGCCCGGCATGCTGGTCGTGGATTTCTGCGCCGGCCTCGGCGGGCCCGCGCGCTATCTCGCGCACCGCTATGGCGTGACCGTCACCGGCATCGATCTCAACCCGTCCCGCGTCGCCGGCGCGCGCGAGCTGACACAGCGCGTCGGCCTTGCGGACAAGGTGACGATGCTCGAAGGCGATGTGACGAACACCCCGCTCGCGCCCGAAAGCGTCGACCGCGTCGTCAGCCAGGAGGCCTTTCTGCATATTCCCGACAAGGCCGCGGCCGCGCGCGAGGCGCACCGCATCCTGAAAGCCGGCGGCCGGCTCGTGTTCACCGACTGGGTCACGCATCGCCCACTGACCGCCGCCGAATCCGAAGTCATGTGGCGCGGCATTGCGGCGCAGACCTTGCAGAGCATCGAATCGTACAAGGCGCTGCTCGCGCAGGCGGGATTTCGCGTCGCCGCCCTGGACGACCTTACCGCCGACTGGGGCACGATCCTCGCCGAGCGGCTCGCGATGTATCGCAAGCTGCGCGAGGAGACGCTGGCCGCGGGCCTGCCCGCGGGCGACGAGGACTTCTATGCGGCCTATGTGCAGCTCGTCGCCCTGGTGCAGGCGCGCGCGCTCGGGGG
>JACAEG010000003.1 GCA_013388965.1 Pseudorhodoplanes sp.
GAAGAACATCGTCGGCGTGAAGGACGCGACCGGCAATCTCGCGCGCGTGTCGACGCAGCGCGAGGCGATGGGGCCGGACTTCATCCAGCTCTCGGGCGAGGACATGACCGCGCTCGCCTATAACGCCGCGGGCGGCCACGGCTGCATTTCCGTGGTCTCGAACGTCGCCCCCGCGCTCTGCGCGCAGTTGCAGGATTCCTCGCTGGCGAACGACTATCCGCAGGCGCTGAAGATCCAGGACCGGCTGATTCCCCTGCATGCCGCGATCTTCCTCGAGCCCGGTCTTGCGGGCGCGAAATGCGGGCTGGCATTGCTCGATCGCGGCCGCGAGGAGGTGCGCCTGCCGCTGCTTCCGGTCACGCCGCCGACGAGAGAGGCCATCCGCAAGGCGATGGTGCATGCCGGTCTGCTGAACTAGGGCGCAAGCCAGGGGACATGGCCAAGGGAAAGGACGCGCGCGCCCTCAAGATCGTCGCCGACAACCGCAAGGCGCGCTTCAATTACGAGATTGGCGAGACTTTCGAAGCCGGCGTCGCCCTGACCGGCACGGAGGTCAAATCGCTGCGCGCGGGCAAGGCGACGATCGGGGAATCCTATGCGGATGCGCGCGGCGGCGAATTGTGGCTCGTGAATTCCAACATCCCGGAATATCTGCAGGCCAACCGCTACAATCATGCGCCCAAGCGACCGCGCAAGCTCCTGCTGCACAAGCGGCAGGTCAACAAGCTGATCGGCGCCGTCGAGCGCGAAGGCATGACAGTTGTGCCGCTCAAGCTTTACTTTAACGAAAAAGGGCGAGCAAAGGTCGAGATCGCATTGGCGCGCGGAAAGAAACTGCACGACAAGCGCGAGACGGAAAAGAAGCGCTCCTGGGATCGCGAGCGCGCCCGCCTGATGCGCGACAAGATTTGACGGTGCGCCGCCGCGGCGGCGCATCCGTCGGTCCTGCTCCTCAGCCGGTCGCCTTCTTGAAATTGTCGCTGGCCTTGTCCCAGTTCACCGTATTCCACCAGGCCTTGAGATAATCGGGGCGGCGGTTCTGATATTTCAGGTAATAGGCATGCTCCCAGACATCGACGCCCAGCACGGCCTTGGCGCCGAGTTCGAGCGGCGTGTCCTGATTGGCGGTGGAGACGATTTCGAGCTTCTTGTCCTTGTTGAGGACGAGCCAGGCCCAGCCGGACCCGAAGCGCGCGCCGCCGGCGGCATTCACCTTGGCGATCATCTCGTCGACGCTGCCGAAGGCCTGCTCGATCGCGGCCTTGAGATCGGCACCGGGCTGCTTGGCGCCGCCCGGCGCCATCAGCTCCCAGAAGAAGGAGTGATTCCAGTGGCCGCCGACATTGTTGCGCACGCCCGTCCGCACGCCGATCGGAACCTTGCTGAGATCGGAGAGAAGGGTGTCGATGGGCGTGGTGGCGAGCTCGGGCCATTGCGGCACGAGCGCGTTCGCGTTGTTGACATAGGCCGCGTGATGGCGGTCGTGATGGATCATCATGGTCTGCGCATCGATATGGGGTTCGAGCGCGTCGAAGGGATAGCCGAGCGGCGGAAGCTTGAACGGCCCGGACGGCGGCGTCTGGGCGAGCGCGGCCGTAAGCCGTCCGGCTGTGCCCATGCTTCCGGCCGCGAAGGCAGCGGCGCCTGCGAGCAAAGACAGGCTCTCTCGTCTGTTCATGGGAATCTCCTTTTGCACGTGATCAGAACCCCCGCTCCCGGCAAGGGTTACCACAGATCAGAACACTTAGATTGACGGTTTGTGCCGGTGTGACAGTTTGGCGGGGCGGCGGGGACAAAATCCGATGAAGATCAGGCTCGATCATTGCGTCGTCCATGTGTCGGACTGGGAACGCTCCAATTCATTCTATCGCGACGTGCTCGGCGCCGAGATCGTGAGGGTCGGCAAGGGCTTCGCCTATCGCTTCGGCGAACAGCAGCTCAACCTGCACGGTCCCGGTCTGGAACCGGTCCCGGTCGCCCGCCTGCCGGTTCGGCCCGGCAACAGCGATCTGTGCTTCGTGTGGCCGGGGCCGATCGCCGACGCAGCGGCGCATCTGTCGCGATGCAATATACCCGTCGAACACGGCCCGGTCGCGCGCAACGGCGCCGGGGGAAATGGCACGAGCGTCTATTTTCGCGATCCCGACGGCTCGCTGCTCGAGTTCATTTCGTACACGCCCGATTCGGATTAGCAGGCGGCGATGGGTTGCCGGAAGGGCAGGCGGCCGCCGCCGACGTGCCGAATTTCGCGACTGGCGGAGTTACGCTGGCAATGTGCGAGGTTCAGGATTTCACGGCGAGGTGATCGCGCACCGAGGCGAACACATGACGGAACATATCGGCCGTGAGCACGCCGGTATTCGTATTGTAGCGCGAGCAATGATAGCTGTCGAAGAGCGTCAGGTCGCCGATGCGGGCCTGCCTGCCGTGCCCGAACGGATGGGCCGACCGCTTCGCGCCGAGCGCGGCCACGACGCTGTCATGCGCGATGCGGCCGAGCGCGACAATGGCGCGCAGCGACGGCATTTCGGCGATCGTTGCGCTCAGAAACTTCCGGCAGGTCGCGATCTCGCCGCCGGTCGGCTTGTTCTCGGGAGGCACGCAGCGCACGGCGTTGGTGAGGCGGGCGCCCGTCATCGTGAGACCGTCGTCGGCACGGGCGTCGAATGTGCCCCTGGCAAAGCCGAAATCGATCAGCGTCGAGTAGAGCAGCACGCCCGCGTAGTCGCCGGTGAAGGGCCGGCCCGTGCGATTGGCGCCTTGCAGACCGGGCGCAAGACCGACGATCAACAGTGGAGCGGTGCGCGGACCGAACGAGGCCACGGGTGCGTTGAACCAGTCCGGCTCGCGCTTGCGCCAGTGCTCCCGAAACTCGACCAGGCGCGGGCAGAGCGGGCAGTCGCGGCCCGGCTTGCCGCTGTCGCGCATCGAAAGCTCCCCCGGCCGACCGCGATCAATCGTCGTTGAACTCGTCGTCGATATCGGCGCCGGCCCGCTGCGGTGCGCCGCGCTGGAGGAATTGCGGCGTATGCTGGCGCGGCTCGCCCCGATGCTCGCGCGGCTCCCGTGCCGGCCGCTCGGCGGGATCGCGTCCCACCTTGGACTGGAGCTGGATGATATCGACGAACTCGTCTGCCTGCCGGCGCAACTCGTCCGCAATCATCGGGGGCTGGGTGGTGACCGTCGATACCACTGTCACGCGCACGCCGCGCCGCTGCACGGCCTCGACCAGCGACCGGAAATCGCCGTCGCCGGAAAACAGAACCATGTGGTCGATCGAGCCCGCGAGCTCCATCGCGTCAACGGCAAGCTCGATATCCATGTTGCCCTTGATCTTGCGGCGGCCGGTCTGGTCGACGAATTCCTTGGTCGCCTTGGTCACGACGGTATAGCCGTTATAGTCGAGCCAATCGATTAGCGGCCGGATCGACGAGTATTCCTGGTCCTCGATCACAGCGGTGTAGTAGAACGCGCGCAGGAGATAGCCGCGCGACTGGTATTCGCGCAGGAGGCGCTTGTAGTCGATGTCGAAACCGAGCGATCTTGCGGTGGCGTAGAGGTTTGCGCCGTCAATGAACAATGCAATCTTCTCGTTCACAATGGGCATGGAGCTGACCTTCTTGTTGTCGTTCGTGCCTTGGAGGCGGGCCTTGATTCAAGCGAGTCAATCAATCACCGTCGGCGAAATCGTGACCTGAGGTCGGGATGCGCCGCCATGCGGCGCTCGTTCGCCGGATCCGGAAAAACCGGACATCCGAAGCAGAGCGTTTTCTGGTTAAGTGGACGGGGCCCCGGGGGGTTCCCCCTTTGGCTCCCAGATATCAGAGCGGCACGGGGGAGGCCAAGCCGAAAATACCCCGCCTTAATTGGGGGCTTGCGCTTTGGGCCCCGTGCGGCTACCTACACGCCAGATTCCCGTCCATACAACCGACGTTTGAGGAGTGGCGAGGCATGGCCCGTGTCACTGTTGAGGATTGCATAGACAAGGTCGAGAACCGCTTCGATCTCGTCCTGCTGGCGAGCCACCGGGCGCGGATGATTTCGTCGGGGGCGCCGATCACCGTCGACCGCGACAACGACAAGAATCCCGTGGTTGCGTTGCGCGAAATCGCCGAGACAACCATTTCTGCCGGCGATCTCAAGGAAGACCTGATCCATTCGCTGCAGAAATACGTGGAGGTAGACGAGCCCGAGCCCGAGGCGCCGCTGATCGGAACCTCCGGATCGGTCGATGCCGACGACACGGACGTCGCGGTCGAGCACATGAGCGAGGAGGAATTGCTCAAGGGGCTCGAAGGCCTGACCCCGCCCGAGGCCCAGCCGGAGCCCGACGAGGAATAGGCGTTCATTAACGAACGCTTGGCAATCTCAATGGCCCGGCTGCAGCCGGGCCTTTTTTGTCCGGGCATCCGGGCCAGACCTTGTGGGCTTCACAAAACGGCATGATATCATGAGGTTGGCGATCAGCGGGGCCAGTCCCGCTGGCCGGAACCGCTGATGGTCACGACCTCCAAGCCGCAACTGCCGAGAATGCAGAACCAGTCGCGCGCGCGTGCCCCGCGCGAGAGTACCGTGCTGGTTGCAGAGCCGGATGTCGAGCGAAAGGCGCCCGCCAAGCCGCAGATCATGCGGCAATACGATCTGATCGATCGCGTCCGCCGCTACAATCCGGATACCGACGAGAACCTGCTCAACCGCGCCTATGTCTATGCGATGAAGGCGCATGGCGAGCAGACGCGCGCGTCCGGCGACCCGTATTTCTCGCACCCGCTCGAAGTCGCCGCCATCCTGACCGATCTGAAGCTCGACGATGCCACGATCGCGGCAGCCCTCCTGCACGACACGATCGAGGACACCGACGCGACCCGCCCGGAGATCGACGAGCTGTTCGGCAAGGATATCGGCACGCTCGTCGAAGGCCTGACAAAGCTGAAAAAGCTGGACCTCGTCACCAAGGAAGCCAAGCAGGCCGAGAATCTCCGAAAGCTCTTGCTGGCGATTGCCGCCGATGTGCGCGTGCTGCTCGTCAAGCTCGCCGACCGGCTGCACAATATGCGCACCCTGCACCATGTCCCGCAGGCGACGCGCCGGCGCATGGCGGAGGAAACGCTCGAAATCTACGCGCCGCTCGCCGGCCGCATGGGGATGCAGGAGATGCGCGAGGAGCTCGAGGACCTCGCGTTCCGCGAACTGTATCCCGATGCCTACGAGGTGGTGTCGCAGCGACTGTCGGCGCTCTACGACCGCAACAAGGATCTCACCAGAGAGATCGAGGCCCAGCTCACCAAGAAGCTCGCCGATCGCGGGATCGTCGCGGTGGTGAAAGGTCGCCACAAGCGGCCCTATTCGATCTGGCGCAAGATGGAGCGCAAGTCGGTCGGGTTCGAGCAATTGTCCGACATTTTCGCGTTTCGCGTGATCGTGAAGTCGCTGGCCGAATGCTACCAGGCGCTCGGCATCGTGCACACAACCTGGCCGGTCGTGCCGGGCCGCTTCAAGGATTACGTCTCGACGCCGAAGCAGAACGATTACCGCTCGATCCACACCACGGTGATCGGCCCCGGCAAGCAGCGCGTGGAATTGCAGATTCGCACCCGCGAGATGGACGACATCGCCGAATACGGCATCGCCGCGCACTCGCTCTACAAGGACGCCGGCGGCTCGCCAAGCGAGATGCTGACGCGCGAATCCAACGCCTATGCCTGGCTGCGGCGCACGATCGAATTGCTGGCCGAAGGCTCCAACCCGGAGGAATTCCTCGAGCATACCAAGCTCGAATTGTTCCACGACCAGGTGTTCTGCTTCACGCCCAAGGGCAAGCTGATCGCGCTGCCGCGCGGCGCCACGACGATCGACTTCGCCTACGCCGTGCATACCGATGTCGGCAACATGGCGGTCGGCGCCAAGATCAATGGCAAGATCGCGCCGCTGATCTCCGAACTGGGCAATGGCGACGAGGTCGAGATCATCACCTCGAAGGCGCAGTCGGCCCCGCCGGCCGCATGGGAATCGCTGGTGGTGACCGGCAAGGCGCGCGCCGCCATTCGCCGCGCGACCCGCACGGCGGTCCGCAGCCAGTATGCAGGGCTCGGTCGCCGCATCGTCGAGCGCCTGTTCCAGCGCGCCAAGAAGGAATATTCCGACGAGAAATTGCAGGGCGCCTTGCCGCGGCTGGCGCGCTCGTCGATCGAGGAGGTGATGGCCGCGGTCGGCCGCGGCGAGATGAAGGCCTCCGATGTCGCGCGCGCCATGTATCCGGATTATCTCGAGGAGCGCGCCGCGCTGGCGCCGCCGAAATCCGAGGACGGGTGGCTCGGACTGAAGAAAGCCAAGGCGGTCAAATACAAGGTTCCCAAGGACGGGGCGGGCGGGGCAATTCCCATCCGCGGCATCAATGCCGACCTGCCCGTCCGCTTCGCGCCGAACGGCGGCGCGGTGCCGGGCGACCGCATCGTCGGCATTTTCACGCCGGGCGAGGGCGTCACGATCTATCCGATCCAGTCGCCGATGCTGAAGGAGTTTGAGGAGAAGCCCGAGCGATGGATTGACCTGCGCTGGGACGTCGACGAGACGACGCCGCAGCGCTTTCCCGCGCAGATCGTGGTGCAGTCGGTGAACGAGCCGGGATCGCTCGCGCAGATCGCCCAGGTCATCGCGGAGCATGACGGCAATATCGACAACATCCGCATGACGCGGCAATCGCCGGATTTCACGACCGTGACCATCGATCTCGAGGTCTACGACCTCAAGCACCTGACCTCGATCATCGCGCAATTGCGCGCGAAGCCGGTGGTCGCCCAGGTCGAACGCGTCAACGGCTGAGATTGCAGATCGGATGGCCGTGACGACCGCGCCCAAACTTCGCCTCGGCGTCAACGTCGATCATGTCGCCACCCTGCGCAATGCGCGGGGAGGGCGGCTGCCCGACCCGGTGCGCGCAGCAAGGCTCGCGATCGAGGCCGGCGCCGACGGCATCACCGCGCATCTGCGCGAGGACCGCCGCCATATCCGCGACGACGACATGGCCCGGCTCAGGGCGGAGATCGCAAGGCCGCTGAATTTCGAGATGGCGGCCACCGACGAGATGGTCGGCATCGCGCTGGCCATTCGCCCGCATGCCGTCTGCCTGGTCCCCGAGAAGCGGGAGGAGCGCACGACCGAAGGCGGGCTCGACGTGGCCGGAAACCGGGAGAAGATCGCGCACGCGATCCGCCTGCTCAAGGCGGCGAATATCCGTGTCTCGCTGTTCATCGCCGCGGACCCGGCGCAGATCGAAGCCGCCGCCGCAATCGGTGCGCCGGTGATCGAGATCCACACCGGCGCCTGGTGCGAGCATCTGGCGGACGGCGAGCGCGGGGCCGCCGCCGGCGAATGGGACAATATCAGAAAGGGCGCCGCGCTTGCGGCGCAGCTCGGGCTCGAAGTGCATGCCGGTCACGGACTCGACTATGCGACTGCGGAGGAGATTGCAGCCATTCCGCAGATCGTCGAACTCAATATTGGCCACTTCCTGATCGGCGAATCCGTCTTCGTGGGTCTGGAGGCCGCGGTGAAGGCGATGCGCGACGCGATGGACCGCGGCCGCGCCAGGGTCCTCGCATGATCCTCGGCATCGGCTCCGACCTTGTCGATATCCGCCGTATCGAGAAAGCGATCGCGCGGCACGGCGACCGTTTCCTGCTGCGCATCTTCACCGAGACGGAGCGTGCCAAGGCCGAGCGGCGTGCGACTCGCATCGACACCTATGCCAAGCGCTTCGCCGCCAAGGAGGCCTGTGCCAAGGCGCTCGGCACCGGCTTTCGTCACGGGGTGTTTTTCCGCGACATGGGCGTGGTCAATCTTCCCTCCGGGCGCCCGACCCTGGCGCTGACCGGGGGCGCGCTGGCCCGACTGAATAAGATCACGCCGGACGGCTGCGAGGCCCGCATCGATCTCAGCCTGACCGACGAATACCCGATTGCACAGGCCATCGTAGTAATTTCGGCGATCGCCATCAAATCGCCCGGGCCGCCCGCTTGAAGGGCCTCCCCCGAATCGCCTGGGCCGAATCCGGAGCGCGCGCCGGCGTTCCGGAATATCCGAACCAATTCAGCACGTTATTGTGAAGCCCGCGTTTCGTTGCGCCGTCCGAGTCGAGCGGCTACAAGGACGCGAGGGTGCCCGAGCCGCAGGACAAGAGGCCGATGAGCGTGACCACCAATACCAAGCGGAAAGAGAGCGGCTTCGGAGAAACCGTGCGCGTCATCATTCATGCGCTTATCATTGCGCTGGTGATCCGCACCTTCCTGTTCCAGCCCTTCAACATTCCGTCCGGCTCGATGAAGGAGACGCTGCTCGTCGGCGATTATCTCTTCGTCTCGAAATATTCCTACGGCTACAGCCATTATTCGATTCCGTTCTCGCCGCCGATCTTCTCGGGCCGCATTCTCGGCTCGCCGCCCGATCGCGGCGACATCGTCGTGTTCCGTCTGCCCAAGGACGACTCCACCGACTACATCAAGCGCGTGATCGGTTTGCCGGGCGACCGCATCCAGATGATCGGCGGCGTGTTGCACATCAACGGCGTGCCGGTCAAGCGCGAGCGCCTCGAGGATTATATCGAGACCGAAGAGGGCGAGCGGGCGACGCGTGTCAAGCGCTGGCGCGAGACCCTGCCGAACGGTGTGAGCTACACGACGCTCGATCTGGTCGACAATGGCTTCTACGACAACACGCAGGAATATCATGTGCCGCCCGGCAGCTATTTCATGATGGGCGACAACCGCGACAATTCCACCGACAGCCGCGTGCTGAGCCAGGTCGGTTACGTGCCGTTCGAGAATCTCGTCGGGCGCGCGCAGATCATCTTCTTCTCGGTCGCCGAAGGCGCGCGGGCCTGGCAGGTCTGGCTGTGGCCTTGGACGGTTCGCTGGAACAGGTTGTTCACGATCGTGCGATGAGCCGCAAGGCGGAATCCCGGACGGAAACGCCGCCCGCCGAGGCGATGGTGGCCGCTGAGCCCGTGCGGGCGGCAAAATCCGCGAAGCGCTCGGCGGCGCTCAAACGCCGGAAGGTCAAGCCGCGGGGGCGCGACGCCACGCCGCTCGAGCTGACGATCAATTACCGCTTTTCCGATCCCGAATTGCTCGAACGCGCGCTCACGCACATTTCCGCGCTCAAGGGACAGCAGGGTCGGGTGGCGTCGTATCAGCGGCTCGAATTCCTGGGCGATCACGTGCTCGGTCTCGCCATTTCGGAAATGCTGTTTGCGGCTTTTCCGAAGGCCGACGAGGGGGAATTGTCCCGCCGGCTCGCCGATCTCGTGCGGCGAGAAACCTGCGCGGACGTGGCGCGCACCATCGAACTCGGCGACTCGCTGCGGCTCGGATCGTCGGAAGCCAAGGCGGGCGGGCGCGCGCGGGCCGCGATCCTCGCCGATGTCTGCGAGTCGCTGATCGGCGCGATCTTTCTGGACGGCGGCTACAAAGCGGCCGCGGCCTTTGTCGAGCGCTTCTGGGCAGAACGCATGCGCAGGCCCGCGCGGCCGCTGCGCGATCCCAAGACGCTGCTGCAGGAATGGGCGCAGGCGCGCGGGCTGCCGACCCCGAGCTATCGCGAGGTCGAGCGGACCGGTCCGCATCACGATCCCGAATTCCGAGTCGCCGTGGCGCTGCCGAACCGGGAGCCGGCCGAAGGCAAGGGTCGCTCCAAGCGCGCGGCCGAGCAGGCCGCAGCTTCCGCGCTGCTCCTGCGCGAGGGCGTTCAGGTCGATGGCTGAGGCTGGCGAGACCCGCTGCGGGTTTGTCGCTCTCATCGGTGCGCCGAATGCGGGCAAGTCGACGCTGATCAACGCGCTGGTCGGGACCAAGGTCTCGATCGTCTCCCACAAGGTGCAGACCACGCGCATGCTGGTGCGCGGAATCGCGATCGAGGGGCGCTCGCAACTGATCTTCGTCGATACGCCGGGCATTTTTGCGCCGCGCCGACGCCTCGACCGCGCGATGGTGACGACCGCCTGGGGCGGCGCCAAGGACGCCGACCTGACCGGGCTCCTGATCGACGCGCGCAAGGGCATCGACGAAGAGACCAAAGTCATCTTTGCCCGTCTCGCCGACGTGCCGGGACCGAAATTCCTAGTCCTCAACAAGATCGATCTGGTCGAGAAGCAGAAGCTTCTGGCGCTCGCGCAGGAGGCCAACGGCGAGGCGACATTCAAGGCGACCTTCATGGTCTCGGCCCTGACCGGCAGCGGCGTCGCCGACGTGAAGCTATGCCTTGCGAAGGAAGTGCCGGCCGGTCCCTGGCACTACCCAGAGGACCAGATCAGCGATGCGCCGTTGCGCCAGCTCGCGGCCGAGATCACGCGCGAGAAGCTGTTCGAGCGGCTGCACCAGGAATTGCCCTACCAGTCGACGGTCGAGACGACCTCCTGGAAGGAGCTGCGCGACGGCTCGATCCGCGTCGAGCAGACGATCTTTGTCGAGCGCGAAAGCCAGCGCAAGATCGTGCTGGGGAAGGGCGTCCACATCATCAGGGCGATCGGCGCCGAGGCGCGGCGCGATATCTCCGAGGCCGCCGATGCCAAGGTGCACCTGTTCCTGTTCGTGAAGGTGCGCGAGGGCTGGGGCGACGACCCGGAGCGCTATCGCGAGATGGGGCTGGAATTCCCGAAGGAATAGCGCCCGAGCGGCGCCATTGGTGCGGGGGCGCCGATGGCATAGACTTCTGCGAATCCGGATCGCGGCATGGAATGGACTGACGAGGGCATCGTACTGGGCGTGCGGCGGCACGGGGAGGCCAATGTCATCCTCGAACTGATGACGCGCGGGCATGGCCGCCATCTCGGCCTCGTGCGCGGCGGCGCGGGCTCGCGCATGCGCCCGGTCCTGCAGCCGGGCAATCTCCTGCGCGCGGTCTGGCGCGCCAGGCTCGACGAGCATCTCGGGAATTACAGCGTCGAGGGCCTGCATCTGCGCGCCGGTCCGCTGCTGACTCGCTCGCACGCAGTCTTTGCGCTTACGCATCTCGCGGCGCTCACGCGTCTTCTGCCGGAACGCGATCCGCACGAGGACGTGTACGAGACGCTGGGCGTCATCCTCGATCATCTCGACGAGCCCGTGGTGGCAGCCTCGCTGGTCGTGCGCTACGAATTGATGATGCTTGGCGAGCTCGGCTTCGGGCTCGACCTCGGGACTTGCGCGGTCACCGGGCTGGAGGACAACCTGATCTATGTCTCGCCGAAATCCGGGCGTGCGGTTTCGGCGGAGGCCGGGCAGGAATGGAGCGACCGGCTGCTGCCGCTGCCGGCCTTTCTGGCCGCCGATGCGGGAATGCCCTCCGGCTTCGGGGAGATCGACCGCGCGTTCGCGCTGACCGGCTTTTTCCTCGCCCGCCATGTGTTCGAGCCGCGCGGGCTGCCCCTGCCGGATGCGCGCGCGCATTTCATCGCCGCGACCGCGCGTTCACAGGCGAGCGCCGCCTAGGACGCCGGGGCTTGTTCCCGAAACAAGCGGGCGGAGGCCGCGGTCCCCGCCCGTCAGGTGAATTCCGGGTCGGCGACCGTTACCAGCAGCGGCGCGTCCAGTAGCAGCGCTTCCAGTTGCAGACCCGGACCGACCGGCAAACCGGCGCGACCACAACGGGCGCCGTCACGAACGGGATTCCCGGCGCGACGACGCGCGGGCCGGAGCACGTGGTCCAGCAGCGCTTCCAGTTGCAGGTTCGCCAGCACGCCACGTTCTCGACAGGGTTTGTCGCCTCGACGGCGCTGGCGATGGCCGCACCGTTCGCCGGAGCCGCTGGCGCAGCCTGCGACAGCGCAAGCGTCGCACCGATTGCAAGCAGCATCGCTGCAATGAACGCTTTCATCTCTCTTCTCCCTCAGTTCCAGGACGATCGCGGTCCGGATTGGCTCGCGTCAGACGCGGGACACCAGCCGCGCATGCGTCGCCCGATTCCGCCGTCGCGGCGCAGACTCGCCGACCGGGATGTACGGACAGTAAAGATCGGCTTGCGGAGGAAATGTGACGGCGAGAAGCCCCGGCGCTGGCACGCCGTCCGGCTGATGGCCCGGCCCGGATTCGGGCCGGTCCCTGCCCGTTGCGGAGGCAGGAGCCTGCCGCCGATTCGAGGCTATCGCCCTTGTTCGGCATCCCGTCACGCGATAACCCCTCCCGAATGGGCAAACGGCTGATTCCCCCCGAAGGCGGCGACGTGCAGGAAATCGCGCTGCGCGAGGCGCTGGAGGAGCGCTACCTCGCCTATGCGCTCTCCACCATCATGCACCGCGCGCTGCCGGACGCGCGCGACGGCCTCAAGCCGGTGCACCGGCGCATCCTGTACGGCATGCGGCTGCTCCGCCTCGAGCCCGGTGCGGCCTTCAAGAAGTCGGCCAAGATCGTCGGCGACGTGATGGGCAATTTCCATCCGCATGGCGACCAGGCGATCTATGACGCGCTGGTGCGCCTCGCGCAGGATTTCGCCTCTCGCTATCCGCTGATCGACGGGCAGGGCAATTTCGGCAATATCGACGGGGATAACGCCGCCGCCTACCGCTATACCGAGGCGCGCATGACGGAAGTCGCGCGGCTTCTGCTCGACGGCATCGACGAGAACGCGGTCGACTTCCGCCCGAACTATGACGGGCTGACGCAGGAGCCGGTGGTCCTGCCGGGCGCCTTCCCGAATTTGCTGGCGAACGGCTCGCAGGGCATCGCCGTCGGCATGGCGACGGCGATCCCGCCGCACAACGCGGCCGAGCTGTGCGATGCCGCCTTGCACCTGATCGAGCGCCCGAATGCGCGCACCAGGAGCCTCTTGAAATACGTGCCCGGACCGGACTTTCCGACCGGCGGCGTCGTGGTCGACACCCCGGAGACGATCGCGGAGGCCTACGACACCGGCCGCGGCTCCTTCCGCGTGCGGGCGCGCTGGCACAAGGAGGAGGGCTCGCGCGGCACCTACAATATCGTCATCACGGAAATTCCGTGGCTGGTGCAGAAGTCGCGGCTGGTCGAGAAGATCGCGGAGCTTCTGAACGAGAGGAAGCTGCCGCTGGGCGCGGACCTGCGCGACGAATCCGCTGAGGATGTCCGGCTGGTGATCGAGCCGCGCTCGCGCGCGGTCGATCCCGTCATCCTGATGGAGTCGCTCTACAAGCTCACGGAGCTCGAGAGCCGCATTCCGCTCAACATGAACGTGCTGGTGAAGGGCCGCGTTCCCAAGGTGGTCGGTCTCTCGGAAGCGCTGCGGGAATGGCTGGATCATCGCCGTGACGTGCTGGTGCGGCGCTCGAAGCACCGTCTCGCGGAGATCGACTATCGGCTGGAAGTGCTGGGCGGCTATCTCATCGCCTATCTGAATCTCGACAAGGTGATCAAGATCATCCGCACCGAGGACGAGCCGAAGCCCGTCCTGATCAAGACCTTCAAGCTGACCGACGTGCAGGCCGACGCCATCCTCAACATGCGGCTGCGCAACTTGCGCAAGCTGGAGGAGATGGAAATCCGCGCCGAGGACAAGGCGCTGCGCGGCGAGCGCAAGACGCTGAAGGACCTGCTCGCCTCCGAAACGGAGCAATGGAAGACGGTCGCAGCCGAGATCAGGAAGGTGCGCGACACGTTCGGTCCCAAGACGCCGCTCGGCAAGCGGCGCACGAGCTTTGCCGAGGCCCCGCAGCACGACGAGGCCGCGATCGAGGAGGCGCTGGTCGAGCGCGAGCCCGTGACGGTGGTGGTGTCGGAGAAGGGCTGGATCCGCGCCTTGCGCGGCCATCAGACCGACCTGTCCGGCGTTGCATTCAAGAATGACGACAAGCTGAAATTCGCATTCCCCGCCGAGACGACCTCGCGCTGTCTGGTGTTTGCGACCAACGGCCGCTTCTACACGATCGACGTCAACAAGTTGCCGGGCGGGCGCGGCCACGGCGAGCCGGTGCGGCTGTTCCTCGACTTGGAGCAGGACAGCGACCTGATCGCGGTTTTCCGCCAGCAGGGCGGGCGCAAATTCCTGGTCGCGAGCCGCGGCGGACGCGGCTTTGTCGTGGCCGAGGACGAATGCGTCGCCAATACCCGCAAGGGCAAGCAGGTGCTCAACGTGAAGCCCGGAGACGGGGCTCGCGCGATCGCGGCAGTCGACGGCGATATGGTTGCCGCCATCGGCGAGAATCGGAAGATGGTGATTTTTCCGCTCGATCAGGTGCCGGAAATGACGCGCGGGGCCGGCGTGCGGCTGCAGCGTTACAAGGACGGCGGCCTCGCGGACGTGACCACCTTCAAGGCCAGGGACGGGCTGGCCTGGTTCGACGGGGCGGGGCGCGCCTTCTCGATGTCGCTGAAGGAGCTGGCCGACTGGCGCGGCAACCGCGCCGATGCCGGGCGCCTCGCGCCCAAGGGTTTTCCCAAGAGCAATCGCTTCGGCAAACCGATCGCCTGATCGCATTTTCCACGACCGATCTCCGCAAAGCGGGCTCGCCCGTCGCCCGCACCCTGGAAAGGCGCTCGCCGGTGCGGACCGCGTTCGTCGTCTTCGCCCGGAACGCCAGTCTGCTGCACGACCTTCGTGAACGGCGGGGACTCCCTGTCAGTTCGAAGTCTGGATGAGGATAACTGCGTACTCCTCATGCACAGGATGAGGATAACCTCCCGCAAATTCGCACGAAGGATGAGGATAACTCTGCGCCGCGAGGATAACGCGCCAAGAGGTTGAAAAGACTGACGGACGCCGGCGCGTGCCCGGCGTCCGCCGCTGATGACCCGGTCAATAGCCCGAATTGTACTTTGCGACAGTCGCCTTGAGATCGTCGTAGATCGCCTTCGGATCGTGCCCGGCCTTTTTCACGGCGTCGGCCCATTCGTTGTAGAGCGGCTCGGCCGCCTTGCGCCACTGCGCGAGCTGGTCCGGCGTGATCGTGTAGACCTCATGACCGGCCTGCGCCTTGATCTTGTCGCGTCCGCCGGCTTCGAAATCGGCCCAGGGCTCGGCGATTTTCTGCGCCCATTCGCTGGTGCAGTGGTCGTCGAACACCTTGCGCTGGGCCGGCGACAGCGAATCGTATTTTGCCTTGTTCAACACCCAGGTTTGCTCGGTGACGTAGAAGGCGGAATCGATGTGATACTTCGTCACCTTGTCGATCCCGAACAGCACGATCGATCCCCACGGAAAGGTGATGCCTTCGGCAACGCCCTTCTCCAGGACGTCGCGCGATTCGGGCGCCGAGGCCTGCACGTTGCTGCCGCCGAGGAGCGATATCCAGCGCGCGATCGTGGCGTTCGCCGGCCTGATCTTCATGCCCGCAATATCGCCCGGCACCGTGACCTTCTTCTTGGTGGTATGGAGCGTGGCCGGGTCGTGGGCGAAGGTCAGGCAATACTTGACGTCCTTCATCTCCTTGTCGGCGTATTTGCGGTACCAGGCGTCGAGCGCGGCGCTGCCCTGCTTGGCGTTGCCGAAGATGAAGGGCAGTTCGGAAGCGCCCATGATCGGAAATCGCCCGGGCTCGTAGCCGGGATTGACATGCGCGATATCGGCGATGCCGTCGCGCGCCATGTTGTAATGGTCGAACGCCTTGCCGAGCTGCTGCGAGGGAAAAATCTTGATCGTGATCGTGCCGCCGGATGCCTTGTTGATCGAGGCAGCCCAGGCCTCGGCGGCCGGATGCATCGGATGGCTTGGCGGCACCCAGTGACCGAACCGCAATTCGACCGGCTTGTCCTGGGCGAAAGCGGGCGTCACCAGCGCGATCGCGAGGGCGGCACCGATAGCGTAGGGTCTCATGGCATTCCTCCTGTTCTGGTTTAGAAAGTTTATTTTTTGCTTTAGTTCGTTGAGTTTCGATATGAGGTCGCTCATATATCATTTGTTGATAATCATTTATGTTATTGATATAATAGCATTATTTTTGCTATTCGGCGGCCTCCCGTAACGCTTTTTTCTCCCAATGTGCCGCGGCGCGGGTGTGGTCCTGCGTGCCGCCGAGCGCGTCCCGAGCGTCGCCCCAGAGCGCGCAGACAAGGCGCCCGACCGGTGCCTCCACCCCGATCTGGTCCGCGAGATCGGCGGCGATTTTCACGTCCTTGGCCAGCAGCCCGAGGGCGAATCCGGTGGCGAAGCTGCCGCTCAGGACATGCTGCTTGATCAGGTTCTCGGTTGCGAAGCTGCGCCCGGTCGAGACATTGAGCACGTCGGTCATGACTGCCGGGTCGAGCCCGAAGCTGCGCCCGACCGTCACCGCCTCCGCCGCCGCCGCGAACGAGGTCGCGGCGAGGAAATTGTTGAGCGCCTTCATGGCGTGCCCGCAGCCGAGCGAGCCGACCTCGAACAGTTTCGAGCCCATGCAGGCGAGCACCGGCTTGACGGCCGCGACGGCGTCGGGATCGCCCCCGATCATGATGGCCAGCGAGCCGTCCTTCGCCCGGGGAACGCCGCCCGAGACCGGCGCATCGACAAGATCAAGTCCGCGCGCGGCGAGATCGGCGCCGAGCGCGCGGGTGCCGACCGGATCGGCCGAGCTCATGTCGATCGCGATCGCGCCCTTGCGCAGATTGGCAGCCAGCGCGCCGCCCTGCATCTGCAGCAGCACGTCGCGCACCTCCCGCCCCGTCGGCAGCATGGTGATCACGGCGTCGCAATGCCGGCCGAGTTCCGCAAGGTCCGTCGTCGCCTGCGCCCGGTGCTCCGCCGCGAAGCTGCGGGCGCGGTCGGCGTCGAGGTCGAAGGCCATCGCCTTGTAGCCGCCGCGCACGAGACTGGCGGCCATCGGCGCACCCATATTGCCGAGACCGATAAAGCCGATGCATTCGATCCTGCCCATGCGCGCGCCTATGCCAGTCTCATGTCCTTAAGCACTTCCTCGGCGGAGCGAAATCCCTCGACCCCGCGCGGAATGCCGGAATAGACCATTGCGTGCAGCAGCACTTCCTGGATTTCCTCCGGCGTCACGCCATTGGCGATGGCGCCGCGCACATGCACTTTCAGCTCGTGCGGCCGGCCCTGCGCCACGAGGATCCCGAGCGTGATCATGCTGCGCGCCTTGCGCGACAGGCCCTTGCGCGTCCAGGTCTGGCCGAAGCAGTAGCGCGTGACGACATCCTGCATCGGCCACAGGAAGTCGCTGGCCGCGTCGATCTGGCCTTCGGCGCCCTCATGCCCCCACATTTCGCGACGCACGGCGAGGCCGCCGGCAAAAACGGGATCGGCGGATTCGCGTTGGGAGCGGCTTCTGGACGAATTCCCGGACGGAGCGCCACGCTTCCTGGTGGCGGTGCGCGCCTTCGCGCCGGCAGCAGACTGCTTCACACAGATCCTCCCGCAGTGAATTGTTATTGTTGGGTCGGATCATGTGCCGTTTGCCGGCTCAGCGCAAAGCCTCTTTTCAACGGTTGAGACGCGATTGCAAGCTGTGGGCGAGTGCCCAACGCGCTCAGCTTTCGGCGCGGACCCAGCCCTGCGGCATCAGCCGCTCCTGCGGCAGGAAGCGGCTCTTGTAGTCCATCTTGCGCGAGCCGTTCACCCAATATCCCAAGTAGACATAATACAGGCCCATCTGCCGCGCCCGCGCGATGTGATCGAGAATCATGAAGGTCCCGAGCGAGCGCGTTTCCTCGTTCGGATCGAAGAAGGAATAGACCATCGACAGGCCGTCATTCAGCACGTCGGTCAGCGCGACCGCGAGCAGGCGGCCGTTGCCGCGCCCGGTGATGGCGGAATCGGCATCGCGCAGGCGATACTCCACGATGCGCGTTTCGACATGGCTGTCCTCCACCATCATCGCGTAGTCGAGCACGGTCATGTCGGCCATCCCGCCGTCGCGATGGCGCGTGTCGAGATAGCCGCGGAAGACCGAATATTGCTCCGAGGTGGGCTCCGCGCCGCGCATGTCGCCGACGATATCGGCATTGCGCTCCGCGATCCGGCGCATGGAGCGGGTCGGCCGAAACTCGTCGGCAATCACGCGCACGGACACGCAGGCGCGGCAGGATTCGCAGGCCGGGCGGTAGGCGATCGACTGGCTGCGGCGGAAGCCGCCATGCGTGAGCAGATCGTTGAGCCCTCGCGCGCGCTCGCCCACCAGATGCGTGAACACCTTGCGCTCCTCGCGGCCGGCCAGATAGGGGCACGGCGAAGGCGCCGTCAGGTAGAATTGCGGGGTGTCGCGCGAATGCTGTGTCACGGCCCGGCCGATCGTCGATCAGTCCCTATGTTTCATCGTGTCCGGCTCGTCGTCAAATGCGGCCCTCACGGTCGCGCCGACGCGCGCAGCACGCTGGCGCGGACCTCGTTGTTGATGACGACTGTTCCCACGATCATGTCGTGCAGCAACCGGCGTCTTTCGTTGAAGAAACAGACCAGCACGATCAGCGGCGTGAACACGGAGATGCTCACCCAGAACACCACGGCGTGCACCGCGCCGAGCACGAAATAGGCCGGCGCGCCGTACCAGGTGCGCATCTCCAGATCCATCACGCGCATGCCGATGGTCGCCGAGCGGGGGCTGCCGAAGGTCGCGCCGTAATAGACCAGAGCCCAGATTGTGGTGATGACGGGCATCAGGCCATAGAGGAAAAAGCCCAGCCCCAGCGTCGCCACGCCGATCATGAAGATGAAGATCGCGAGAAACACGATCGGAATGGAGATGATGAGGAGATCGATGATGAAGGCGACGAAGCGCCGCGCCGGCACGCCTTCGAACAATTCGGGATTGGTCGCCGGATCGTAGGCATGCGGCTTGACATCGAAGGATACGCCGATCCGCTTCGGGTCGCTTGCCATGAGCCGTCATCCGCGTTGCCCGGTAAAAATGGGGACAAAAGGCCTCGATATGCAAGAGGGATGGAACGCTTTTCCGGCTGGGGCCGAAGATTGACGGGGAATATGGTTGTCGGCGATGTCACAAAGCGGTCGGTCGGTCCTTGTCGGTCTGGGCTTGGTATTTGCCGTGGCGTCCGGCGGGTGTTCCAACGCGCCCGATCGCGGGCGGATCGAACTATGCCGCCGCGTCATCGAATCGCTGCACGCGCCGCATGCGGCGATCGACAACATGCGCGCATCCTCGATGCAGGGGGGCGTGAAGCTCGACTATGTCGAACGTGTCCCGGGCGAGGGAGATCGCGCGCATTTTGTGGTGTGCCGGTTTTCCGGCGGGGCGGATGCGCGTGGCCATTTCGAACTTGAATCGGTCGAGACCGATCGTGGCCGGCTGGGCGAGGCGCGACTGCTGTTCCTCAAGCGGTTCTGGCTTGCGCCGCCGCGCGACGCGCCGCGAATTCCCGATCCCGACGTGCCCCAGATTTCGGCCTCGGCGGCCTATGCTGCGCAAAGCGCCGTCAGCGCGCTGCCGCTCATGGCGATTTACGGGCTGCTCGCCTGTGCCTATTCGCTTCTCCACGGCCTGATCGGCCGGATCAATCTTGCCTTCGGCGACCTCGCGGTGGTCGGCGCCTATGGCGCGGTCGGCGGGATGGCTGCGGCATTCGCAGCCGGCCCTGGCTTGCAGTCCTTCGATCTGGCGCTCGCCTTCGCGATCGCGGTTCTGCTGTCGGCAATCTGGAGCGACGTGGTCGGCAGGATGGTGATTGCGCCGCTGCATGCGCGCTATCGCACCGGGCAGCCGATTCTTGTTGCAACGGTCGCCGTGTCGATCTGCATCCAGGAATTCCTGCGCTTGTTTCAGGGCGCGCGCGAGCGCTGGCTGCCGCCGGTCTGGAACGATCCGATCCCGCTGGCGAAATCCGGATCCTTCGTCGTGACCGTCACGCCGGTCCAGCTTCTCGTCGTCACCGCGGCTTTTGCCGGCGCAGGCACCTTGCTGCTGCTGATCGCGCGCACCTCGTTCGGGCGGCAATGGCGCGCCTTCGCGGACGATCCGCTCGCTGCCGCCTTGCTCGGAGTCAATCCCGCCTTCGTACTCTCGGCGACATTTGTGCTCGCGGGCCTGAATGCCGGCCTCGCCGGCTGGGTCGTCGCGGTCCATTACGGCAATGTGAGCTTCTCGATGGGCACGATCCTGTCGCTCAAGGCATTGCTGGCAGCCCTGGTCGGCGGGATCGGACGGCTCGAAGCCGCCTTTCTTGGCGGCATCCTGATCGGATTGCTTGAAGCGTCCTGGTCCGCCTATTTCGACATTGCGAGCCGCGATCTCGTCGTCTTCTCGCTTCTGATCGCGGTCTTCGTGCTGCGGCCGGGCGGATTGTTCGGCGACGTCGGTCCACGCATGCGCGAGGTCTAGCGCTGTTCTTAAAGATCGAGTCCTGAGAAGCGTGCGCGCTGCTCCGTTGACGGCGCGCCACGGGGGGAGACCGCCTTGAACGGATTGTCGAGCCGGATCGCGGCGCTCACGAAATCGTGCATCTTGCCGATGCTCGATTTGAAACTTCCCTTGACCTTGTCGAGCATTGTCTCGGGCTCCGGTGGAGGCGGCGTCAGCGAGACCGTCGGCAGGATATTGGTCGGCGGTGCGGCCGTTGCGATCTGGTCTGGCGCCCGCATGGGCGCAGGAGGAGTTTCGCGCTTTGCCGCAAGCCTGCGCGCGCGTTCCTGGGCGGCCCGCGCCGCCGTCCGTGCGCGCTCTGCCTCGGCAATGGCCTGCGCGCGCGCGCGGCTTTCCGCCTCGGCCATGCGCTGGGCC
>JACAEG010000086.1 GCA_013388965.1 Pseudorhodoplanes sp.
GCCCGCCTTCATCCGGCCCGCGTCCAGCCATTCAAGGCGGCCTCCCCTAGTGGAGGCGGACGGCGACCCAGGGCGTCCCGGGTGCGTGGCTGCGAACCACGCCCGCAGGCGCCGCATCCCGCTCCGCCTCAAGAACGCCTCCGGAGACGCCCCTCGTCGAACGGGATTGTTGGAATATAATCCTATTCGCGCATCCTGTCAAGCGGCGCGCCGATGCGCGGATTTGAGCCTGATCAAGGCGGGCCTCGCTGCGGCAGACGAGCATGCATCCAGACAGCAGGAGCGGATGCCATGAAAGCCAGGGATGTGATGGTGACGCGCGTCATTTCGGTCGACCCCGATGCCGATGTCGGCACGATCGCGGAGACGCTCGTGCGCAACGGCATCAGCGCCGTGCCGGTGATCGACCGCCACGGCAAGCTGCTGGGCATCGTCTCCGAAGGCGACCTCATTCGCCGCACCGAGACGGGCACCGAGCGGCGCCGTTCATGGTGGCTTGAAATGTTCCAGACGCGCGACGCGCTTGCGAGCGATTATGTGAAATCGCACGCCCTCAAGGCGAGCGACGTGATGACCGCGCCCGCGATCACCGCCGGCCCCGACACGCCGCTGCGCGAGATTGCCGACCTCCTGGAACGGCACGGCATCAAGCGCGTGCCGATCGTGCGGAAAGGCGCCGTGGTCGGCATGGTGAGCCGTGCCAATCTCGTGCAGGCGCTGGCCACCCACGGCGTCGGCTGGCACGGGATGGCGCGCGAGGACGACGCCATTCGCGAGGCCCTGAGCGAGCGGCTGCGGGCCGAGCCCTGGGCGGGCGGCACCGTCAACGTGACCGTGCAGGACGGCGTCGTCGATCTGTGGGGCTTCGTCGGCAGCGAAGCCGAAAGACAGGCCTTCCGCGTCGCCGCCGAAGTCACGCCCGGCGTGCGCGCGGTGAACGACAAGCTGCGCATCCTCAAGGCCGCCATGTCCGCCACCTGACGCGCGCCGGGCGGCGCGCCGCGCAGGCCGTCAGGAGGCACAGGATGTCTGTGTCCAGACCGACCCCAATCAGCTCGTGCGGATCGACAGCCTCACCCGCGTGGACGACACCTGGCGCATCGAGGCCACGCCGATCGCCAGGTTCAACGATATCCCGAAGGCCACCGACTTCATCCTGGGCTGAGGGCCAATCGCGGCGCGCAGGATCGTCCGGATCCGACCGAAAGGCCGGCCCGGCTTTCCGTTCGGGTCGGCAAGCGCATTCCGGGCCGCGCCGACACGCGAATCCGCGCCCGTCTCGCTCGAAAGGCGCGTCAGAGCCCCACGAAGCCGCGCAGCTCCTTCACCGCCGCCTCGGTCTCCCTGGCTTCCCCGGTGGTGAGCACCGTCGTCTCGCCGCTGCGGCGATGCAGCACGGCGTGATAGATGGTGGCGCCGGAGAGGCCGTCCTTGTCGGTCTTCACCGCGATGTCGTCGATATCGGCGAGCGCAAACTCGACCGGCTTCTTGCTGAAGAAGAACGCCTTCTGCTGCAGAATGGCCTTGCCGGACTCCTTGTCGAGCGTCAGCGTGGTCGAGCCTTCCTTCAATGTAAGCTTGCGGGATTCACTCTCGATCCTGGCCATGACGGCCTCCTCGGTTCGTTTCCCGAAGGGCATCATAGCAAAAATACGGCCGCGCGTCAGACGGCGGCACGCGCGAGGCGTGGCACGGATTGCCGCGGTGCGGCGCGCTGCAAAGGCATGATCGAATCCGGCTGCGTTGCCGCTCGACCCCGCGCAAGCGGGGCGGACCGGCGGGTCGAGCCCGCGGGTGACGGCACCGGGTCCTGATTTTCGCGGATCGCCTAGAACGGCAGCCCGACATAATTCTCCGCCAGCACGCGCTTGGCGGCCTCCGACGAGAACAGATAGGCAAGCTCGGCCTGCTGCAGCCTGACGTTATAGGAAAGATCGTCGGGGAAGCGGTGCAGCATCATGGTCATCCACCATGAGAAGCGCTGCGCCTTCCACACCCGCGCGAGCGCGCGCTCGGAATAGCCGTCGAGCCCCGTGTCGTCGCCCTTTTTGTAGTGATCGAGCAGCGCGTGATAGAGATAATAGATGTCGGAGGCCGCGCTGTTCAGCCCGCGCGCGCCCGTGGGCGGCACGATATGCGCGGCGTCGCCGGCAAGAAACAGCCGGCCGTAGCGCATCGGCTCGGCGACGAAGGAGCGCAAGGGCGCGATACTCTTCTCGATCGACGGGCCGGTGACCAGCCGCTCGGCGACCTCGCGTGGCAGGCGGCGTTTCAGCTCCTCCCAGAACGCCTCGTCCGACCAGTCCTCTACCCGGTCGGTCAGCGGCACCTGCACGTAATAGCGGCTCAGCACCTGCGAGCGCAGCGAGCACAGCGCGAAGCCGCGCTCGTGCCGCACATAGATCAATTCGGGCGAGACCGGCGGCGTGCGCGAAAGCACGCCGAGCCAGCCGAAGGGATAGACGCGCTCGTGCTCGACCAGCATGTCCCGCGGAATCGAGCGGCGGCTGACGCCATGAAAGCCGTCGGCGCCGATGACGAAGTCGCAATCGACGCGCCGCGTCTCGTCGCCCTTGCGATAGGTGACGTAGGGCTTGCCGGTGAGATCGTGCAGCGCGACATCCTCGGCCTCGTGCACGACCTTGCCGCCCATGCGCTCGCGCGCCTCGTAGAGGTCGCGCGTCAGCTCGGTCTGGCCGTAGACGATCACCGAATTGCCGCCGGAATACTTGTACAGGTCGTCGTGATCGAGCACGCCGTCATGGGCGATGTGGAAGCCCCTGTGGATTTCGCCCTCGCGGTCCATGCGCTCGCCGCATTGCGCCTCGCGCATCAGCCTGGCGAAGCCGTGCTCCAGCACGCCGGCGCGGATGCGCGCCAGCACATGCGCGCGGCTGTATTTTTCCAGGAGGATGTTGTCGATGCCCTGCAGGTGCAGGAGCTGGGAGAGGAGCAGCCCCGAGGGGCCGCCGCCGATAATGCAGACCGGAACCGTCTCGACCTTTGCAGCCGTCATGGCGTTTCCCCTGACCTTGTCCTTATCTGGACCTTGCTTGGACCAATCTACCGGGCCCGGCCTTGCCGCAAATGGACCGATCCGGAATTTTCTTGTACAAATCGAACATGCTCGAAAGGCGGGCCCGGTCGATCGAGACCTACAATCTGTTCGGCGAGGCGGGCGACCTGCCCGACGTCGTGCATTGCGAGACCATCGCGGCGCGCTCGGTGCTGCATGCCTGGGAATTCGCGCCGCACCGCCACGCGCGGCTGCACCAGATTTTGCTGATCGAGCGCGGCGGCGGCGAGGCGACGCTGGAGGGACGGCGCTGCAGGCTCGCGCCGATGCGCGTCGTCAATGTGCCTACGGGCAGCGTGCACGGCTATGCCTTCGTGCCCGGCACGCAGGGCTTTGTGCTCACGATGGCCGCGGAAATGCTCGACGAGGTGCTGCTGCCCGCCGAAGGCCTGCGCGTGGTGCTGTCGCAGGCCGCGATGCTGCGCGGCACGCCGGCGATGCGCGCCACGATGAAGCAGATTTTCGCCGAACATGCGGGCCGCGATTTCGCGCGCGCGCATGTTCTGCGCGCGCTGTCGGCCGCGCTGGTCGGGCTGGTCGCGCGCGCGATGGCTGCGGGCGGCGCGCCCGAGAGCGCGCCGCAGGCCGACCTGTTCCGCCGCTTCGAGGCGCTGCTGGAGCAGCATTACCTCGCGCATTGGAGCGTGGCGCAATACGCGGATGCGCTGTCGATCACGCCGACGCATCTGAGCCGCGTCACGCGCGCGGCCACGGGACATGCCGCCTCGCAGCTCATCCTCGCGCGGGTCGTGCGCGAGGCGAGGCGCAACCTCGTCTATACCAACCTGCCGGTCTCCACGATCGCCTATGCGCTCGGCTTCGACGATCCGGCCTATTTCAGCCGCCTGTTCGCCAAGGCGACCGGCCAATCGCCGCGCCGCTTCCGCGAGGGTTTGCAGGGGTGAGGCCGGCCCGGCGGGGCGCCCGCTTGCCCGCCCCACCGCCGAGACGATAAGACAGTCCCGTGTCGGGCCGGGTATCAAGCGTATGAACGAGCGTTGCGTGATCATCGCCGGGGGCGGCATTGGCGGCCTCGCGGCCGCGCTGACGCTGCACCAGATCGGCGTGCCCTGTGTCGTGTTCGAGGCGGTGCGCGAGATGCGCCCGCTCGGCGTCGGCATCAACATGCAGCCCAATGCGGTGCGCGAGCTCTACGATCTCGGCTTCACGGAAGGCGATCTCGACCGCGTCGGCCTGCCCGCCCGAGAATGGGCGCTGGTCGGGCTCAACGGCAACGACATCTATTCGGAGCCGCGCGGCCTGCTTGCCGGCTACAAATGGCCGCAATATGCGGTGCATCGCGGCCATTTCCACATGATGCTGTACGACGCGGTGATCGAACGGCTCGGGCGCGACGCGGTGCGGCTCGGCTGCCGCGTCAACGGCTATGTCAGGCACGCCGATGGCGTCACCGCGACCATCGAGCATGCCGACGGCACGACGAGCGAGGCGCGCGGCACGCTCCTGATCGGCGCCGACGGCATCCATTCGGCGATCCGGGCACAGATGCATCCCGGCCAGCCGCCGATCCACTGGGGCGGCGCGGTGATGTGGCGCGGCACGACATTGGGGAAGCCGATCCGCTCGGGCGCCTCGTTCGTGGGCCTCGGCACGGATCGCCAGCGCGTCGTGTTCTATCCGATCTCGCCGCCCGACCCTGTGACCGGGCTGGCCACCATCAACTGGATCGCGGAAGTGACGATGGACGCCGGCGAGGGCTGGAAGCAGGCCGGCTGGTTCCGGCAGGTGCCGGTGTCCGATTTCGCGCATCACTTCGAAAACTGGATCTGGGACTGGCTCGACGTGCCGGCGCTGATCAAGGGCGCCGACATCGTGTTCGAGAATCCGATGATCGACCGCGATCCGGTCCCGACCTGGCGGGACGGCCCGGTGCTGCTGCTCGGCGACGCCGCGCATCCGATGTATCCGACCGGCTCCAACGGGGGCAGCCAGGCGATCATGGACGCGCGCCATCTCGGCGCGGCCATGCTCGCGCACGGCGTCACGCCCGACGCGCTCGCAGCGTTCGACGAAAAATATTGCGGGCCGATCTCGCAGCTCGTGCTGCGCAATCGCGGCGCCGGGCCGTTCGGGCTGCTCGCGATGGTGGACGAGCGCTGCGGCGGCACCTTCGACAATATCGACGACGTGATCCCGCCGGACGAGCGCAACGCCTTCATGGCCGGCTACAAGGCGGCGGCGGGCTTTGCGATCGAGAGCCTCAACAACGCGCCGCGCACGATCGCGGAAGGCGCGACGGTGCGGCAAGAGGCTGCGGTGTCGTAGCGGGCGCGCTCGCCCCTCACCCCTTCAGCCGGATCAGCTCCACCTCGAACACCAGCGTCGCGTTCGGCGGAATGTCCGGCGGCGCGCCGCGCTCGCCATAGCCGAGTTGCGGGGGAACGATCAGCACGCGCTTGCCGCCGACCTTCATGGTCGCGACGCCCTCGTCCCAGCCCTTGATCACGCGCCCCGCGCCGACCGGAAACTCGAAGGGCTGGCCGCGATCGACGGAGGAATCGAATTTCTTGCCCTTCTGCCCGTTCTGGTAGAGCCAGCCGGTATAGTGCACGACCGCGGTCTGGCGCGGACGCGGCGAAGGCCCGGTGCCGGGCTGCGTGTCGATGACCTGCAGGCCCGAGGGCGTCGTCGTGGCCGGTCCCGCCGGCAGGGCCGACGCCGTCTGCGTCGTCGCCGTCTAGCTGCCGGCGCCCCC
>JACAEG010000014.1 GCA_013388965.1 Pseudorhodoplanes sp.
GCAGCCACGCGCGCCAGATAGGCGTCCTGCGATTCGGTAAGGACGACGTTGCCGAACACGACCTGACCCACCTCATCGGCCGCGACATCGGCGCGGCGCAGCGCCTCGCGCGCGCACAACGCGCCGAGCGCGCCCGGCGCCATCCCCGACAGCGAGCCGCCGAAACCGCCGATCGCCGTGCGAACGCCGGCCGTAATCACCACTTGCCTGCTCATGGACCCAATCTCCTTCACGCAGCGCTCGAGGCAGGCGCATAAAGCCCTTCGATTTCGGCGGCATATTTCCTGGCGATGTTGGCGCGCCTGACTTTCATTGTTGCCGTAACCTCGTCATCGTCGTGATCCAGTTCCTTCGTCAGGAGGTGGAAGCGCTTGATTTGCGCCACCGGCGCAAGTTCGGCATTGGCACGCTCGATCTCGGCGGCAATCAGCGCGCGGACGCGCGGATTCTCGGCGAGGCTGCGGAAATTGCTGAAGGCGATGCGATTGTTTTCGGCCCATTGAGCCACGCTGTCGCCGTCGATCTGCACCAGCGCAGTCACGTAGCGTCGGCCGTCCGCGACGACGATGCATTCCTTGATGTAGGCACTGGTCTTGACCGTGTTCTCGATTTCGGACGGACTGAGGTTCTTGCCGCCCGCGGTGATCATGATGTCCTTGAGACGATCGACGATCTTGACCTCGTCGCCGGCCATGACGGCGACATCGCCGGTATGCAGCCAGCCGTCCCGCAGCACGGCCCGAGTCGCCTCTTCATTGTGATAGTAGCCCTCGAACACGATGTCGCCGCGCACCAGCAGTTCGCCGCCATCGCCGAGCCGGATTTCGGCGCCGAGCACGGGCCTGCCCACGGCCGCGGGGACGAAGCTGTCGAGCCGCTGTCCGGTCGCCATGCCGGACGTTTCGGTGAGACCGTAAACCTCGGCGAGCGGGACGCCCAGCGTGCGAAAGAAGCGGACGATGCGCTGCGGAATGGGGGCGGCGCCGGTCAGCGCCAGCCTGGCCTCGCGCAGGCCGATGAAGTTCAGCAATGCCCGGAACATCAGCACATAATAGACAGCGAATATAACCCTCTCGCGCCAGCTTCGTGCAGCCTGCGGCTTGTCGGCGAAAGGTTCGCAGGCGCGCATGCCGGCTTCGAACAGGCGCCGGCGCCAGCCGCCGGCCTCCGTAAGCTTGATGTGGATGGAGGAATGCAGCTTTTCCCAGATGCGCGGCACGCCGAGGAAAAGGCTGGGCGCGACCTCGCGCAAGTCCTCCTGCACGGTCCGGATCGACTCGCCGAACGAGACGCAGGAGCCGGCATAGATCGGCGCCATCGTGCTCAGCATCTGTTCGGCGACGTGACAGAGCGGGAGATAGGACAGATTGGTCGTCGTCTCGTCGATTCCGAGCCGCTCGATCGTTGCCTCCGCCTGGGCACGCATGTTGCGATAGCTCAGCATGGCGCCTTTCGGCTTTCCCGTGGAGCCGGAGGTATAGACGATGAGGCCGATGTCGCTCATGCGCTGGCGCGCAAGGCACGCATCGATAAAGCCCGGCTCGGTCCGCTCGCGTTCGGCACCCATCCGCTCGACGTCGGCGAAGACGATAATGCGATCGCTGGCATAGTGGCGCAGACCCTTTGGATCGATGACGACGATGCGGCGCAGCCTGGGCAGTTCGTGCAGCCGTTCGAGCACCTTGTCGGTCTGCTCCTGATCCTCGCAGATCACGATCTCGACTTCGGCATGACCGAGGACATAGGCGACTTCGTTGGCCGGGCTGGTCGAGTAGACGCCGATGGTGACGGCGCCGACGAGTCCCGCGCCAAACTGCGCGATCACCCATTCGGCGCGATTCTCCGACAGGATGCCGACATGGCCGCCTTGGCTCAGGCCGAGCGCGTGAAGCCCGAGCCCGAAATGCGCGGCGCGCGTATAATAGGCCGCCCAGGTCATCGGCTGCCAGATGCCGAAGTCCTTCTGCCGCAAGGCAATGCGCTCCGGCATGCGTGTCGCGTTCTCACGCAGCATCTGCGGCAGTGTCAGCGGCGGCAATGTCGGAACGGCGGACATCGACAATTCCTCAGGACAGCCAGCGCTTCCGGCGCTTGTAGTGCTTCACGTCACGGTAACTCTTGGCGCCGCCGGCGCCGCCGAGGCCGAGATAGAATTCGCGCACGTCCTGGTCACGGACCAGCTTCTCGACCGGCCCTTCGATCACCAGTTTTCCGGTCTCCATGATGTAGCCCTCGTGCGCGACGGCGAGAGCGACCGCGGCATTCTGCTCGACCAGCAGCATGGAAACGCCCTGTTCCGCGTTGATTCGTGCGATGATCGTGAAGATCTCCTCGACCAGTTTCGGCGCCAGGCCGAGCGACGGCTCGTCAAGCAGGATCAGCGATGGCTGCGCGATCAGGGCGCGGCCGATGGCAAGCATCTGCTGCTCGCCGCCGGACAGATAGCCTGCAAGTCCCCTCCGCCGTTCGTGGAGAGCCGGAAAATAGGCATAGACCAGATCGAAGGACGGCGCCGGCAATCCGCGCCCCGCAAGTGCGAAGGTGGACGCGATCAGATTCTCCTCCACCGTCAGGTCCTCAAATATGCGGCGTCCTTCCATGACGTGAAAAAGCCCCTGCCGCACCAGCATGTGCGGCGCCAGGGGTGCGATGTCCTGCCCCTGGAAACGGATCGTACCGCTCGTGACCGCGCCGTCCTCGATCGCCAGCAGATTGGAGGCTGCCTTCAGGAGCGTGGACTTGCCGGCACCGTTGGAGCCGAGAAGAGCGACGATGCGCCCCTTCGGCACGACAAGCGACAGGCCGCGCAGCACCTGGATGGTCCGGCTATAGACCACCTCGACGTTGTCGATTTCGAGCAGGTTCTGCGCGGCCATCGCATCAGCTTCCGAGGCGGATCCAGTCCGAGGCCGGACGCATCTGCTTGGACTTGCTGTCAAAGGCATAGATGCGCCCGACCGAAACGGAGTTTCCGGGGATGGAGATCGGCACCCCAAAGATGCCGCCGGTGTCGAAGTCCTTGATGCTGTTGAGTCCGGCCTTCATGTTGACCCCTGTCAGCTCCTTGCCCGCGGCGAGCGTGCGCTTGACGGCCTCGCACATCAGGAGCGCCGTGGTGAAGCCTTGCAGATAGGCTGTCGACTGGTATTCGGGGCGCATCTGCCGGATCTTCTCCAGCATCGGACTGTTGCCGTCGGCATCGTAATAGTAGCGATAGGGCATCACTCCCATATAGCCCTCAGCCACGTCCCCCATTCGCTGGACGGTCGAGTTGTCCGAGCTCCAGAATGTGCCCATGAACTTGCTGCGCAGCCCCATCTGCTTGGCTTGCGTCATGAATTCCGGGATCGGAGCAAGCACGTAGCCGTGGAAAATCGTGTAGTCCGGGTTCGCGCGGCGCAGTTTCAGCACTTCCGTCGAAACATCGACGCTGCCGGGAGGCGTAACGATCTTCTCCACGATATTGAGGCCAAGAGTCTTGGCGAGCGCCTCGCTCGGTGCGATGGGGTCGCGGCCGAACTCGGTATCGGAATAGACGAAGTCAAGCTTGGCGCCCGACTGTTCCCTGGCGCAATAGCGCAGCAGGATTCCGAACATCTCGGAATAGTCGGGCCCTGCCATGAACTGCAGCGGATATTTCTTCGGATCGTTGAGCTCCGTCGCAAAGGAAGCGCCGGCCATCAGGATCGTGCCGCGGCGCTCGAGCTCCGGGTTGATCGTCTTGGAGAAGCCGGTCGAGTCGCCGTAATAGAGCGACACCTTCTCCTGACCGGTGATCTTGTTGAAGGCGGCGACCGAGGCATCGACCTTGTAGCCGGTATCCTCGGCAACATACTTGATCTTGCGTCCGCCGACACCGCCCGCGTCGTTGACGATCTTGAGATAGTCCTGGATGCCGTTGTGAATGCCGACGCCCGCAAAGGCGAAGACGCCGGTAAGCGGGATCGAGCCACCGAGCACGATGTCCGCGCCCTGTGCCGCGAGCGGACGAATGCCGATCGCCAGTCCCGAACCCATCGCCGCGCCCGCGGCGAGCACGTCTCTTCTGGTAAGCTTCCTGGTCATTATCAACCTCCCTGGTGTGGACCGCTCCTGCGCGACCCGTGTGATGTTGCCGGCCCTCAGGTCTTGAAGGGCCAGAGGTGGAAAAATCGGCGGATGCGACGCCAGATTTCAGCAAGCCCTTGCGGCTCGAAGATCAGGAAGCCCACGATGAGCGCGCCGAAGACGATGGTGCGCACCGGCGCGAGCAGCGCGAGTGCGTCGGGATAGAAGGGGGTGACCAATCCGGCGCCGAACTTCAGCACCTCCGGCACCATCGTCATGAAGATCGCGCCGAGGATGCCGCCCAGAATGGTGCCCATGCCGCCGACGATGATCGCGGCGAGATAGAAGATCGAGTTGACGAGCGGAAAGCTCTCCGGCGTCACGACGCGGAAGAAATACGCCCAGAGCCCGCCCGCGAGCCCGGCATAGCAGGACGACACGGCAAAGCTCATCAGCTTGTAGCGCAGCAGCGGAATGCCGAGCACCTCGGCCGAGATGTCACGGTCGCGGATGGCGATGAAGGCGCGGCCGACGCGGGTGCGGAAGAGATTGGCTGCGCCGAGCACCATCAGCATCGTGACCGGCATGATCATCCAGTAGAGCTGGAAGGGCTGATCCATCGTCACGCCGAAGAAGCGGGCGGGCGGCATGGACAGCCCCTGCACGCCGCCGGTCAGCGCCCAGTGCGAGAAGATGAAGTGCAGCACGACCGAGGCGGCGATGGTCGCGATGGCCAGATAAAGTCCCTTGACCCGCAGGCTTGGGATGCCGACCGCGATCCCGACCAGCGCGGTCGTGAGACCGCCCGCGAGCAGATTTAGCAGGAAGGGCGTGCCGAGATGGATTTCGAGCACGGCGACGGTATAGGCGCCGACGCTCATGAACGCCGCCTGGCCGAGACTGACGAGTCCGGTATAGCCGGTCAGGATGTTCAGGCCGGTCGCGCTCGCGACATTGATGGCGCACAGGCAGGCCAGGAACAGCCAGTAGGGACTCGCCAGAAAGGGAAGCAGAACGGCACCGGCCAGCGCCAGGGCGAGCAAGCACTTCTGCAGTCCAGTGTCGAACAAGGCCTCGTCCGCTGCGTAATCGGTTTTCAGCGTCCCGATGCGCATGATTACAGCCTCTCGATCTCGTGCCGGCCGAACAGGCCGTAGGGCCGCAGCATCAGGACCACGATCAGGACACTGAAAGTAATGAGGAACTTGTACTCCCCGCCGAGGAATGTGCCGGAAAAGGCCTCGACGATGCCGATCAGGAGCCCGCCGACAAGTGCACCGAGCATCGAATCGAGCCCGCCGACGATGACGACCACAAGAACGGAAAGCCCGAAAATCCCCATTGTCGGCGAAATCCCGCCGATGGCGCCGACCAGAACGCCCGCTCCTGCCGCGATCGCGCAGGCCACGATCCAGCTCAACGAGAAAACCCGCGACACGTTGATGCCGACGGAATAGGCCGCGCCCTGGTCCGCCGCCGTCGCCTGCAGCGCAACGCCGCTGCGCGTGAAGCGGAGCGCCAGCGCAAAGGCGACGATGATAAGCATCGCGGCAACAAACCCGTAGGCGACCTTGGGCGCGAGATAGGCGTCGCCGATGAAGATCGGCGTGTTCGGCATGAATTCAGGCAGTCGCAATGGATCCGCCCCCCAGATCACCTGTACGGCGCCAGCGAGGATGGAGCCGAGTCCGATGGTGACCATGAAGACGGAGATCGGGCTCTCGCCCAGCATCGGCCTGATCAGCAGGCGCTCGACCACCGCGCCGACGAGAGCGCCCGCAACAATGGCGACCGGCAGTGCAATCCAGGCCGGCAGATGCCAGGCGGCAGCGGCACCGAAGAAAACATAGCCGCCGAGCATCAGAATCTCACCGATCGCCAGATTGATCACCCGTGTCGCCTTGTAGATCAGCACGAAGGCGACGCCCGCGAGCGCGTAGAGCGATCCCGCGCCGAGCCCGGCCAAAAGCACCTCGGCGAGGAAGAGCCAATCCATCAGGCGGCCTCCGGCGAACGAAGGCGGCGGCCAAGTTCGCCGGCGCCGAGATAGGCTGCAATCACGGCTGGGTTCATCTGAACCTCTGCCGGGGCGCCCTCCGCAATGACCTGGCCGAAGTTGAGCACGACGACATGGTCGGAAATATCCATCACCATGCCCATGTCGTGTTCGACCATCAGGATGGTTACGCCCCACTCTTCCTTCACATCGAGGATGAAGCGCGCCATATCCTCGGTCTCCTCGCGATTCATGCCTGCAACCGGCTCGTCGAGCAGAAGCAGGCGCGGACGCATGGCAAGGGCTCGCGCCAGCTCGACCCGCTTGCGCAGGCCGTAAGGCAACGTCGCGACCGGAGCGTTGCGGATATGCTGGATCTCGAGGAAGTCGATGACGCGCTCCTCGATCTCAGCGCGCAGAGCGATCTCCTCGCGCCGCGCGCGGCCGTGATAGACGAGAGCGTCGAGCAAGCCCGTGCGCATATGCGCATGACGCCCGAGCTTGATGTTGTCGAGCACCGTCATGCCGCGAAAGAGCGCAATGTTCTGGAAAGTCCGGGCGAGGCCGAGCTTGGCCCGTTCGGGCGGCGCGCTTCCTGACAGACTGCGGCCTTCAAACGCGATATCGCCGGATTGGGGCCGATAAAATCCGGAAATTGTGTTGAAGAGCGATGTCTTGCCGGCGCCGTTCGGACCAATGACCGCCGTGATCAGGCCCTTCCGCACGGCGAAGGAAACATCGGTCAGAGCCTTGACGCCGCCGAAGGAAAGCGAGACCCCTTCCACACTGAGGGCAACATCGGTCGCTGCGCCGGTCATCGGCTGCCCTCGAATCGCGGACTGCGCTTGGCGAGGAAGGCAGCGACGCCCTCGGCGAAATCGATGCTTTGCGCGGATTGCAGGAATGCGTCCCGCTCCCGATCGAGCTGCGCGACAAGGCTGCTTGACAGCGACTGTCGGAGGAGCGCCTTGGTCCGGCCATAGGCACCGGTCGGCCCGCGGGACAACCGCTCTGCCAGCGCCAAGGCAGACCTCTGCAACGTGGCTGCCGGGACCACGTTGTTGACCAGGCCGATCCGCATCGCCTCATCGGCATCGATCGGGTCGGCCAGGAGCGCCAGTTCCAGCGCCTTGCGCGCGCCTACCAATCGCGGCAGCCAATACGTGCTCGAACTGTCGGGGCTTGCGCCGATGCGCGCAAAGGCAAGGCTGAACACGGCGTCGTCGGCAGCAATGGCGAGATCGCATGCGAGGGCAAGACTGAATCCGGCTCCCGCCGCCGCTCCCTGTACTGCAGCAATTGACGGCACTGGGATGTCGGCCAGTGTCGTCAAAGCCTCGTGCAGATAATCGATGATTGCTTCGGCCGCCGCGGCGGGATTGTCCGTTGAGAAGGCGGATACGTCGCCGCCCGCACAGAACGCCCGCCCTTCGCCTCGAAGCAAAATGGACCGCACGCGGCCGTTTGCGTCGATCGAGTCGATCGCATCGCGGAAGGCGCGAGCCATATCGACATCAATCGCGTTCAGGACGCACGGCCGGTTAAGAGTGACGATGGCGACGGCGCGCTCAATCGTCAACAGAACCGGCCTTTCGGCCTGCTCCATCGGGGTCCCTCCCACGCAGGGCCAGCAATCATTTCGCGTCGCTGGTCGCCTAGCTACTGCAAGGTCAAATTACTACTGTCGAGTAGCATCGCTGTCAATCGAAGATGCTGGCGCTCCCCTTGCGCTTCGACAGCAACCGCAAGGATCCGCCGCGTACAGGCACGTTCCGACCGGACAGATCGCAAGGACAGGGCTTCAGAAACCGCGAGCGCGGGGGACGCTGAAGGAATGCGCTGCTAAGCTCTCGCAAGACAGGGCGGACGGCATCCGCGTCCGTCAGGTTTCCGGTCAATGCGCCCCGGTTACCTGTGCAAGAAGCTGACGCACATCGGATGGGAATGTGTTTCCGCGCCACGCAACGTGCTGGTCCGGTCTGATCAGAATCAGGCCAGCCTGGTACCGACCGAAGAGGCGAGCATCGTTCGGACAGATCAGCTTGACCGGAATCCCAAGCTCCTCGGCCGCAACCATCAGGGGCGCAGCATCGGCCGCATCCCCTCGGGTGACGAGCAGGGTGAATCCCTGTCCGAAGTGATCGTAGAGCGACGAGCCGTCCGAAAGCCAGAGATGGGGAGCAAGACATCCTGGATGAGCGGACGGGATATAGACCATTGCGTCATCCGGGGGCGGCTCGCTGCCATCCGGTATCACGATCGGGGATCCGGCATAATGGTAGCCCAGGACAAGCCCCAGAGTCCGAAACTCGCGGATCTTTGTTACCGCGATGATGTCGCTGACCTCCTCCCGTGTCGCCTCGCCGAGCAGGCCCGTGTCCTCCAGGTGTGAGCGCACGAGCTGATTGCCCACCATCGCATAGTTCCTCGCCGCCTCCGCTACCGTACGCTCATGCACACGCTTTCGCTCGAATTCGTAGGTCGCCAGCAGATTCTTGCCTCCCCACCCTTGCAACGTCGCGGCAATCTTCCACCCGATATCGACTGCATCCCCGATGCCCATATTCATGCCGAAGCCGCCGAACGGCGGGTGAAGATGGCAGGCATCTCCTGCCAGGAAGACGCGGCGATCAAATTGCTTGTCGGCCACAAGGCGCCGCGCAAGCCAAAGGTCCGTGGCGACGATCTCGAGCGCAAGGTCTTCGAGGCCCGTCGCCTGACGAACGAGTCCGGCCGCATCGGCGCGGCTGGGCTCCGTGTCATCGGGCAGCCGCGTTGCAATGAGATACCACAAGCCATTATTTTCCATCGGCCCGACGACCGACGGCAGATCCTCATTGATCATCCAGTACATGACCGCCTTGCCGAACGAATGCCGGCTGGCAAGATCCGGCGCGCGGAAGATGATGGTGAAGTTTCGCGAAAAGGCATCCTCTCCGATCATGGTTGCGCCAATATCGGATCGGATCGAGCTGCGAGCGCCGTCGGCGCCGATGAGAAAGGCGCTGCGAACGCACGATGTCTGGCCGGATTGAACGTCGCGCAGCGTGGTTTTTACGTGCGATTCATCCTGCGAGAACGAGATATATTCCGTACCGAACCGGAGCTCGACGCCGTCCAGAGAGGAAGCATGCTTGCGCAGCACGTCCTCGACAACGTATTGCGGCACCCATTGCATTTCCTCTGAATAGAGATTGTTGCGTCGCGTGCTGCCGTTGAGCGCAAGCGGGAAGCGCCCAAGCAGATGGCCGTTCATGCGCGTCGCAAAGACGACATCCGTCGGATAGTCGCTCGGCATCGGAGAAGCCCGGCGCAGTTGATCCGCGATTCCCCAGCGCCGCATATGTTCGCGCGAGCGGACATTGGTGGTCTTGGCGCGCGGGCTGTAGCCGACGCGATCGTTGCGCTCGACGAGCAGGCACGTGATTCCGCGATGCCCGAGCTCGATGGCGGCTGCGAGCCCGACCGGCCCGCCGCCGACAATGAGAACCTCGACGTCAGTGCTTCCGGCATCGCTCATCGGTCGCTCGCCCTTTTCTCGCGCGGGACTATTCCTGACACCGGCATTCCGATGCCGTCATCGTGCAACAAAGACGGTCGCGAGCTTGCGCTCGCCGAACCGCCAGTGTCCGTCGTCCCCGAGCCGGTAGACGTCGGCATAGTCGGCGACGGCGAAGGGCAGCGGATGACCAGGCTGCGTCCCGTCGTGCCGGTACACCGTCAGGATCGCGTGACCCTCGACAGTTCCGTCGCCGCGATCGACGAGACGCAGATTCGTGCAGACATGTCGCGATGTGCGCTCTGTCATCGCCGCGCGGGCAAGCCCCCACGCCTTGATGGCCTCGCGCCCGACCATGTCGGGACCGAGCCCGATCAGCCGGCCGTCGTCCGTGAACAGATCCGCGATACGGCCGGCCTCGCCATGATCGATCAGCCAGGCGTGCTCGGCCACCAGCGCTTCGATCGCGAGGCGCACCTCGGGCGCGATCCGCGCCGGCAAGGCACCCGCAGGGTTCGGGGCAGAATCGGTCATCGCCGCGCCGTGCGGTTCAGACGGGCAGGCCGATATCCGGAGTCACGGCGGGCTTGTAATCCCCCGCGCGCATGGCAGCGTGAAGTTCGTCGTCGCTCCGCCCCGAGACGTGAGCCTGATACACCTTTTCAGGATCGAAGAAGGTTCCGATCGGATTGGAGGCAAAATCCGGCGACGTGCGCATCCACTCGCTCGACTTGGCCCAGTCGCCGAAGGCATCGCTCTGCAGTTCGACGTAATTGTCGTCGGGATCCTTGTAGTAAAGCGAGATGGTCAGCCCGTGATCGAGCGAAAACGCCGGATGGATTCCCAGATCGGCGAGGCGCCGATAGGACTTCATCAGATCGGCGAATGTCGCATATTCGAACGCGCAGTGATGCATGGCGTTGTGGCGGCGCTTGTCGGGGTCCTCGCTGATCCCGGGCACGCCAAGAAACGCGATGCGATGATTGGCCTCGTCGTTGGTTGTCCAGGCCGCATATTGATCGCGAAAGTTCACTTTCGCGCCGATGACCTTGCTGTACCAGTCGACCATTTCGGCCAGCCGCGGCGTGCGAAAGGTGACATGGTGCAGGGTCGGCTTGATGGTGGTCACGGCTTCCTCCCGTCATGAACAGCGGCTGTGTTCAGCCGTCATGGGAGACGGGATTATCGAGACGCGGATAGCCTGAATAGATATCAAGATTGCTCTTGTGATCGCGATTTGTCATCGTTTGCGCGGTTCGTCTTCCCCTTTTTCCGGTTGCTCTCCTGCCATGAAGCTCAGCCACTTCCAGCTGGTCGTCGCCGTCGCCGAACGCGGCAGCATCCGCGCGGCCTCGCGCCATCTCGGCATCGCTCAGTCCGCGCTCACGCGCAGCCTCGCCGATCTCGAGCGCGAACTCGGCGATGCGATTTTCGAGCGGCGCGCGCGCGGCGTGATCCTCACCCCGATCGGCGAGGCCTTTGTGAGCAACGGCAGGGTCATCCTCAATCATGTCCGCCGCACGGGCGAAGAGATCAGGCAGATGCGGGGGCTCGGGACCGGCACGGTCACGGTCGGGCTGTCGATCGCGATTCATCTCGCGGTGCTGCCGCATGTGTTGCGGCCGTTCTATGTGCGCTATCCCGAGGTGCGCCTCAACATCATTGAGGGGTTCTACCCGACGCTCGCCTCCAGCCTGCGCGACGGCTCCGTCGACTTCTATATCGGTCCCGAAAGCCAGGGGAAAGTCAGCCCCGAGTTATCGCGCGAAGTGCTCTTTCAGGGTCGGCGCACGGTGCTGTGCCGGCAAGGCAACCCGATGATCGCTGCGCGCTCGCTACGCGATCTTGCGGATGCGCGCTGGATTTCGAACTCGATCACGATGACCGCGGAGGACGAGATCGGGCTGATCTTCCGGGATTTCGGGCTTCCCGTGCCGAAGGTTTCAATCCGCAGCCAGTCCGCGCTGACGCTGATCACCTGCCTGTCCAACACGGATTTCCTCGCCATGGTCCCGATGCAATGGACGGAGTTCGAGCTGACCCGCAAGACTCTGGCCGAGATCAAGATCAAGGAGAAGCTGCTCGCGCCGTCGATTGCGCTGGTGAAGCGCGCCGACATGCCTCTGACGCCGGCGGCAACCTATTTCCTCGATCTTCTTCGGCGCTCGATCGAGCGGCGAATTCTTCGCGGCGCGAATTAGGTAGTGGACTCATAGGCTCTGGTCCAGAGTCGGACTGACGCGAGGGCGACTGCGGCAAGGAAGTTTCTTGCGAGTTTGTCGAAGCGCGTGGCGATACGCCGGAAATGCTTGAGCTTGTTGAAGAACCTCTCGAC
>JACAEG010000163.1 GCA_013388965.1 Pseudorhodoplanes sp.
AGCGTGCTGGTGGTCGGCTGCGGCGGCGACGGCATGAATGTCGTGCAGGGCGCGCGGCTCGCCGGCGCGGCCCAGATCATCGCCGCCGACATCGTGCCGGCCAAGCGCGCATGGGCGCGCGATTTCGGCGCGACGCACGACACGGGCGAGCGCGGCGAGGCGCTGACCCGCGCGGTGCTGGAAATGACCGGGGGCGTGGGCGTCCATCACGCCTTCGTCTGCATCGATCCGCCCGAGACATTGCTGCCGGCCTTCCGCGCCACGACGAAGGCGGGCAACGTGGTCGTCACCGCGATCACCCCCGACACCGTGACCGAGATCAAAATCCCGCCGCTCGAATTGTTCGTCACCCAGAAGGCGATCATGGGCGCGGTCTACGGCTTCCAGAGCCCGCGCCTGCAGATTCCCGATCTGCTCGCGCTCTACCGCCGGGGCGAATTGAAGCTGCGCGAGCTGATAACGCGCACCTATCGTCTCGACGAGATCAACCAGGGCTATGCCGATCTCGAGGCCGGCAGGAATCTGCGCGGGGTCGTGGTGTTCGACGGCTAGCCGGACGGCGGTTTCGCCGCGAACCAGTCCGCCACCCGCGCGTGACCCCGCCGGCGCACCGGGTTACAAGCGGCCGGATCGCACCCGTTCCCGGCGCGCGCTCAATTCCTCACAGCAATTGCAGCGCGAAATAATGCAGCGTTCGGCTATAGACCTCCGAGCGGTTCCACTCGCGCATCACCTCGAAATTCTTCGTGCCGAGCGCGAAGTCCTGACCCGGCTGCCAGCCATTGACCTTCAGCAGGTTCGCGGTCGAGGCCAGCACATCCGGCACGCTGCGGCGCAGATCGACATGGCCGTTGCCGTCGAAATCCACGCCATACTTGACGTAGGACGAGGGCAGGAACTGGGTCTGCCCGATCTCCCCGGCATAGGCCCCGATCATTTCCGACATCGGCAGATCGCCGCGCTGCACGATCTGCAAGGCCGCGAACAATTCGCGCTGGAACAGCTCGGTCCGGCGGCAATCATGCGCCAGCGTCGCGATCGTGCGCACGATCGGCAGCTTGCCCATGTCGGCGCCGTTGTCCGTCTCCATCGTCCAGATCGCGACGATCAGTTCCTTGGGCACGCCGAAACGCTGCTCGACCCGCTGGAGCAAGGCCGCATGGCGCTGCAGCATGGCCTTGGCCCGCTTGATGCGGGCCGGACCGACCCGGGTCGCCGCATATTGCTCGAAGGTCTTGTTGAACGTGCCGCGCTGGCGCCGGTCGAACGCCATCACCGCCGGGTCGTAGGTGATCCCCGCGAAGGCCGTCGAGATCGCGGATTGCGAGATTCCCTTGCTTAGCGCCTCGCGGGAGAATTCCGCGATGAAGCGGTTGAAATCGCCGCCGCATTGTGCGGCGACAGCCGGGGCGCACAGCGACAGCACACACAGGAGAACCGCGAGCGAGCGCGCGAACATGCGGGGCCTCGTTTGAGTCGGGGATCGTGGCGCGACCATGCCATGCGGGACGCGCCCGCGAAAGCCGACAGATGCCGCATCAAACGGGGCAGATCTGCGGCAATGCGGGTGGGCGGGGCGCTCCAGCCGGGATAAACAGGACCTCCCGATTCCGCCACCCGCCGGAAGGCCCGAATGCCGCAAGTCCCGCTCGAGCCGATCGCCAGACCCCTGCCGAGCCTCGGCGAGATTGCCGCCCAGATCACGCCGGTCACGGTCGCGAGCGCCGTGGTCGCCTTCCTGTTCGCGGCGTCGGCGCCGGTCGCGATCATCCTGGCGGCCGGCGCCAAGGGGGGCCTTGCCGAATCCGACCTCGCCTCGTGGATTTTCGCGGCTTTCGCGCTCAACAGCCTGGTCACGCTCGCGCTTTCCTATCTCTACCGCACGCCGGTCGCGTTTTTCTGGACGATTCCCGGCACCGTGCTCGCCGGCAATGCGCTCGAGCATCTAACTTTCCCGGAGGTGATCGGTGCGTATGTCGCCACCGGTCTGCTGCTGCTCGGGCTCGGCCTGACCGGCTGGGTGCGCGCGGTGATGGAACGCATCCCGATGCCGATCATCATGGGCATGGTGGCCGGCGTGTTCCTGCGCTTCGGGCTGAACTGGATCGGCGCCTTCACGCAGGATTTCTGGATCGCGCTGGCGATGACGGCGGCCTTCCTGCTCGCCTCCGCGGTGCCTTCGATCGAGCGGCGCGCGCCGCCGATGATCGCCGTGCTCGTCGCCGGCTGCGTCATGCTCGTCATCCTCGGCAAGACGCCCGCGCTGCCCGCCACAATGTCGCTCGCAGACATGGTCGCGCGGCCGAACCTCTATGTCCCCGCCTTCTCGCTGCAGGCGATGACCGAACTCGTGATCCCGCTCGCCGTCACCGTGATCGCCGCGCAGAACGGACAGGGCATTGCGATCCTGACCGCGCGCGGCCACAAGCCGCCGATCAACGCACTGACCGCCGCCTGCGGGGCGGGCTCGCTGGTCACCGCGGCCTTCGGCTGCGTCTCGACCTGCCTCACCGGCCCCTGCAACGCGATCCTGACCGCGACCGGCCCACATGCCGGCCATTTCGCAGCCGCCATCCTGCTCGCGCTGATCTCGATCCTGTTCGGGCTGTTCGCGCCGCTCTTCACCACGCTGATGCTGGCGACTCCCCCGGCCTTCATCGCCACGCTCGCAGGGCTCGCGCTCCTGAAGGTGCTGCAGAGCGCGTTCCAGATTTCCTTCCGCGCGGACTACTCGCTCGGCGCGCTGATCGCCTTCATGGTGACGCTCGCCGACCATTCCATCTTCGGCATCGGCGCGGCGTTCTGGGGGCTAATCTTCGGCCTGGCGACGAGCGCGCTGCTGGAGCGGGACAACACCGCCGCGAAATGAGCCGGCGGCGCCGCTAGCTGCCGCCGATCAATATCCCCGCCGCCAGCACCAGCGAGCCGCCGAGCACGACCTGGAAAGCCGCACGCAAGAACGGCGTCTCCATGTAGCGGTTCTGGATCCAGGCGATCGCCCACAGCTCCACGAACACGATGATGCCGGCGATCGTCGTGGCGGTCCAGAATTCCGGAATGAGATAGGGCAGCGCATGGCCGAGGCCGCCCAAGGTCGTCATCAGCCCGGAGGCGAGCCCGCGCTTGACCGGCGAGCCACGCCCGGAAATCACGCCGTCGTCATGCGCGGCCTCGGTGAATCCCATCGAGATGCCGGCCCCCACCGAGGCCGCGAGGCCGACCAGGAAAGTGGTCCAGGTATCCTGCGTGGCGAAAGCCGTGGCGAAAATCGGGGCGAGCGTGGAGACCGAGCCGTCCATCAGTCCGGCAAGCCCCGGCTGCACGAAGGTGAGCACGAACTGGCGGCGCGCCCGATCGTCCTCGTAGCTGCGCGCCGCGGCCCCGCCC
>JACAEG010000030.1 GCA_013388965.1 Pseudorhodoplanes sp.
CGGCGCAGATAGAGCCAGGCGAGCGCCGCGGGAATGCCGAAGATCGGAATGAAGGCGCCGATCTCGCCGAGAATCGGAATGCCGGCCTGCACAACCCCGACGACCCCGTTGGCGACCGAGGCGGCAAGCCAGAACCAGATGAAGATATTGGCGCCCGGTGCGCCCTGCGCCGGCTTGTTCATCAACCAGGACGCGCCGACAAAGAGCGCAAGAAAAATCAGGCCCGCGAGCACAACCATTGCGATATGCATCGAAGTCCCCCTTGAATCGCTGGCAGCATAGCGCACGCTTGCATTGCAGGATGACCGGGCTTTGCGGCCGCGCCGGCTCCGGCTCGGCGGGCGCGATGAGATGAAACGCCCAAAAAGCCCCGCACATCGCATGTGCTGCAATGCCCGCGATCGCAGCGGCACTGTGTCCTGCCTGCACTAGGCCACGGGCGCCCGCCGCCGGTAATTTGCCGCCCAACACGGCGGGGCGCTTGGAGGCATTCCTGTGAAATCTCCAGTAATTCCAATAGCATTATTGGCTCTCGCATGCGTGTCGGTACCGGCCGGCGCGGCGACCGAGTCGGCAAACGAGTCGGGACCCAAGACCCCGGCGATCGCCGCCCCCGAGCAGCCGGCCAAACCTGCGCCCGCGGCGGAGAGCGAAGCGCCCAAGCCCGTCGCCAAGCGCCGTCCGGCGGCCCAGCCGGTCGCAGAGCCCGCCCCGCGCAGCCTTTTCAGCATGTTCCGCTCGAACTGGATGGCGCCGCAACAGCAGCCCTCCGCACCGGCGCGTTCGGCGTCCGCCTCGGCGTCTCAGCAGGGCGACGGCCGGGCGGTGATGGCGGCAAAGGCCGCATCGTCCTATTCGACGTCGCGGAATGCGCTCGGCTTCGGCCTGTACCGCGTGATCCCGAAGGAAACGGTGGAATTCCGCGAGCGCCATGCGCCGGGCACGATCATCGTGCGCCAGAGCGAGAAGCGGCTCTACTTCGTGCTCGGTGATGGCAAGGCGATCCGCTACGCCATCACGGTCGGCCGGGAAGGTGCGGCCTGGGCCGGCGTCAGCTCGGTCTCCGACAAGCGCGAATGGCCGGCCTGGACGCCGACGCCCGGCATCCTTGCGCGCCAGCCCGACCTGCCGCGGCACGTGGAAGGCGGCCCGGGCAACCCGCTTGGGGCGCGCGCGCTCTATCTCGGCCAGACCATGTACCGCATCCACGGCACCAACGAGCCGTGGCGGATCGGCGAGGAAGCCTCCTCGGGTTGCATCCGCCTGTCGAACGACGACGTCATCGACCTCTACAATCGCGTCAAGCTCGGCGCGACGGTCATCGTTCAGCGATAACGACGATCGATTGGCCTCCCCCGATGCGGGGGAGGCTTTCGAGGGGCGCTCCTGCGTCCCTATTTTTTTGCCAGGCTCGCGTCGACCGAGAAGCGGCCCGCGCCGAAGGCAAGGACGTAGAGTGCGCCCCCCATGATCGCGAGGTTCTTCAGAAAGCTGTTGTATTGCGCGACTTGTTGCGCCGCCGGATAGGTCCAGTAGCGATGCGCGATCACCGTCGTCGCCAGCACGAACAGGAACGCGGCGATCGCGGCATAGCGGGTCGCGACCCCGAGGACGAGCGCCAAGCCCAGCAAGACCTCCAACAAGCCCACGAGGTACGGCATCATGTCGGCAGCGGGCAGGCCGAGGCTGTTGAAATAGGCGGTCGCGCCGGCGACGTTGGTGAGATTTCCCCAGCCGGCGAGCAAAAACAGCTGACCAAGCAGAATACGACCGATCAGAAGCAGCAAGTCGGCGGAGCCCGTCGCAAAACTGTCGGCATTCGACAGCGCCGGATGAGATGATCGAGTAGCCATTGGCGATCCCCCTAACGTCCTTTGTCGCGCCATGGACGCAAGGAAAACAACACCGCCGGCACGCGGTTTAGTCCAATCCCTTTGCAGCCCAACGGGGATGCCAGGGAAACAGAATGGGCAGCGACCACGAGGCTTGCTGCACCGCACTCTCGCCTTAACGGAGGAACGAGACGCGGCTAATGCCGCGCCTCCAGGATGAGATTGAACGGCGTCTTCATGGCGGCGCGGAAGGTGCCGAAGCCCGCCTTGGCAAAAATATCCGCAAGCCGCCCTTCGCCGGCCTGCGCGCCGAGGACATGCGAGCCCTTCTCCGACATCGCGTGTGCGCAGCACAAGGTCGTGGAAGCGGAGTAATAGAGGCGCCCGACCGGATTGAGATTGTCCTCCACTCGGTCATGCGCGAACGGCTCCACCAGCAGCACGGTGCCGTCATCGGCCAACGCAGCGGACGCATGTTCGGCAGCCGCGAGGGGATGACCCATGTCGTGCAGGCAGTCGAAGAAGCAGATCAATCCGTAAGCCTTCGCCGGATAGTCGTCGGCCTTGGCGACCTCGAAGCTCACGCGATTGGCAACGCCGGCTTCCTTGGCGTTGCGGCGCGCTTCCTCGATCGAGCCGGCATGACTGTCGAAGCCAAAGAAGCGCGATCGCGGATAGGCCTGCGCCATGATGATGGTGGAATGGCCGTGGCCGCAGCCGATATCGGCGACGTTGATGCCCTTCTCGAGCTTGCCGGTCACGCCGTCGAGCGAAGGCAACCACTCCGACACGAGACTGCCGCGATAGGCATTGCGGTAGAACGCCGCCACGCCGCAATAAAGTCTGTGATCGTGATCGCCCCACGACACGCCCTTGCCGGTGCGGAAGGCATCGATCGCCTTGCTCTCGTCGAACCACATCGACGCCACCACCTGCCAGGCCGACGGGAAATAGGCGGGGCTCGCTCTGTCGGCGAGAACGAATGCCTGCTCCGGCGAGAGCTCGTAGGTGCCGCTGGTCGGATGATAGAGAACATAGCCGCCTGCAGCCTGCGAGTTCAGCCATTCGCGCACGTAGCGCTCCGCGCATTGCGTGCGCTCTGCAAGCTCGGCCGAGGTCAGCGGGCCCGCGCCCGCCATCGCCTTGTAGAGACCCAGCGATTCTCCGAGGCTGACCATGACGCCGCCATAGCCGGCCGCCAGATCGCCGACGACCTTGCCGAGAAAGTCGTCGAGCCTGGTCTGATCCATCGACATTTCACTCTCCTCCGTTGCGGCTGGGCAAGGATTGCCCCCCGGTCGCGCCGGACACTGGCCGCAGGCGCGTGGCAATGTGAGAGGCAGGCACGACAAGACCGGTTCATTCGTGCCAAATTCGGCGCATGACCGCCTCGAAGGACACGCTGCATGTCTCGCTGGTCGCCATTCCCGAGGCGATGGCCTCGACCTTGAGCGGTATCTACGACGCGCTCAATTCCGTGCACTTGATCGCACGCTTCAGCGGCGCGGTTTTGGAAAAGCCGCCGTTTGCCGTCGAGATTGTCGGCGAGGAGGCCGCGTCGCTGCAGCTTGCGAGCGGATTGCCGCTCCCCGTGCATCGCGCGGTCGGCGACATACGCAACACCGACATCGTGATCGTGCCGTCCCTGCTCGTGCCGGAAGGCGCCTGGACGTCCGGCCGCTATGCGCACCTCGTTGCGTGGCTGAAGGAGATGCACCGCAAGGGCGCCACGCTGTGCTCGGCCTGCTCGGGTATTTTCCTGATCGCTGAAACTGGCTTGTTCGACGGCAAAGACGCGACCATTCACTGGTCGTACAAGAACGGCTTTCGCAGGTCCTTTCCGGATATCCGCCTGCATCCGGAAAAGGTGCTGGTCGCGGCAGGCACGCGCGGAGAGCTGATCACGTCGGGCGCGTCGACGTCATGGCACGATCTCGCGCTGCATCTCATCGCCAGGCATGCCGGCGCCGCGGCGGCGCATGCGGTGATCAAGTTCCTAGCGCTGCAATCGCACCAGGACAGCCTCGCGCCCTATGTCGTGTTCGATGTGCCGCGAGATCACGGCGACGCCGTCATCGCCGAAATACAGGACTGGCTGCAGACGCATTTCTCCGTCGCCAATCCGATCGAGGAGATGGTGCGACGCTCGGGGTTGCCGGAGCGCAGCTTCAAGCGGCGCTTCACCAAGGCGACAGGTTACGCGCCGATCGCCTATGTGCAGCGCCTGCGGGTGGAGGAAGCCAAGCGCCGACTGGA
>JACAEG010000127.1 GCA_013388965.1 Pseudorhodoplanes sp.
GGCATCGAGTCGATTGCCCGAGGCACGCTACCACTCGCGGTCTTTGGCGAGCATCGCTATCCCTCAATCATGGGACGCATCGCGATGCCGAGCCTCATCATGCAAGCCGCATCGCCATCAATCGGTGCAATATTGATCGAGAGGATGGGAGCAAATGGCGCGTTGGCCGTTCTCTTCGCTGTCGCGCTCGTAAATGTTGGACTGGTGATTGTTTTGTTCGGGGTGATGCAGAAACAAAGAGCTGCGCAATTCTGCTGAGAGTCTGCAGACCTCGCACGCCGAATACCCCATCTATAATAGTCGTTCTAAGCTGTCAGAGCCAGCGTTTAGGGCCTAGTGTAGCCAAGCAAAGTGGGTACAGGGCGACGGACTGATTCGGTCGCCCTCCGATCAAGCCGAAGGCCCCGCCCGGACCATCCGGGCGGGGCCTGGCGGCCCTCAGTCGCCATTGCGGCGACTGGGCCGGGACCAGATCAGGCTGTAGCCGTCGCCGTCCTCGTCGTCGAAGAGGTTGGCGTAGATCGGGGCGGTGAAGCTCGGGTCGTCGAGCTTGAGGCCCAGATAGTCGCGGCCCTCGTTGGAGCGCTTGGCCCAGGCGGCGCCGATCTCGACGCGGCCCGCGAAGACGCGGTGGCTGGGGGCGTTCTCGCCGGAGCGGTTGGCTTCGGGAACGATGCGGACGTTCTTGGCCTGGACGCTGAGGGTGACAATCTGGCCGACGAACTCGTTGCCGGACTTCTTGAAGGTGCCGATGGTCGCCATGGTGGTTCTCCTTGATGTCTGCTTCGAGCCCGCACCATTGCGGCCTCGATGGCGATCGACAGGCCGGAGGCGATCGACGCCGCACCTGCGCGCAGGCCGGAGCGCAGCGGAGGATGGCAGCCGGGAGACTTTCTTGTTTCGCGAGGAATGCCGGCGCAGCCGGCAGGGGAAGAAAGTTGATCGGCGCCATTGCGGCATAGGCGATCGAGGCGAAGCCGGCCTGCGGCCAGATCAGCCCATCAAAGAGGCCGCATGGAGCGCTCGATCAGACAAAGAAGGATCAAGGAGAACTTGGCGATCCCCGTCGCGCAACCACAGAGATCCGACGGCGACGGCGGCCAGTGCTTCACCACGTCGAGGCAAACGACCCCACGCATCAATGCTCCCGATGAGAAACGAAGTGGCGGGCGAACCGGCCGCTGCCTTCTCGCGGACGTCGATGTTCGTTGCGCAGCCCGGCGTGCGTTCCAACGTAACCAGCGATCAACCGGCTCAGTCCGACCCAGGGCGTTCCAAGCGAACAACGAACTGACAACCGACGCGGTAGAGTCGACGGCTACAGCCTGATCTGATCAGGCCGCGTGCTGAAATGGCGTCAAGCGCGGGCAACGCCCTGGCCGGCCTGACCGGGCGGGGCCAGCGACGCGAGGCGAGCGAAGGCGGTGATCGCGACGATGATCGCCCCGACAACCGAAAAGGCGATCTGCCATGTTTCGGAAGGCATGGCGTGCTTCACGATGCCATGTGTCGCGTGGTAGCCGGCGATGGCTGCTGGTGCGACGAAGGCGGCAGCAATCACGAGCCGCAGCCAGAGCGGCTTGACGAATGCGAGCAGGAGGTGGCCGGCAAGCAGGGTCGCGAGGCCGACGACAGCGCCAACGGCGAACGCGCCAAGCCAGCCGGCGCCTGAGCCATAGGCCCATGCTCCGACGGTCACGCCGGCGAACAGCGGCAGCGCATAGACGGCAAGGTAGAACAAGAGACAGCAGATGACGCCGATGGCGGCGATGCTGCCGAGCACACTGAGAAGAACCATGGTGGTGGCCTCCGTGAGAAGCATCTGACGGTCGCGCCTTCCACCACCACCACGGCGCGGACGGATACAGTAGCAAAGAATCGAAAGCCGCGGCGGATTGCATTAGCCGCGGCGCTCCGATCTCGGCAGGTGTTGGCGGCGGTCACTTCGGCTTGTCGCCATAGCGCCAGACGGGAACTCCGAGCTTGCGGGCCTTGTCGGCCAGGTTCTCCTGGATGCCGGTGCCCGGAAAGACAATGACGCCGATCGGCAGCACCGCCAGCATCGCGTCGTTGCGCTTGAAGGGCGCAGCCTTGGCGTGCTTCGTCCAGTCGGGCTTGAAGGCAATCTGCGGCACGTTGCGGTGATCGGCCCAGCGGGCGGCGATGCGCTCGGCGCCCTTGGGCGAGCCGCCATGCATGAGGACCATGTCGGGATGCTTGGCGTGCACCTTGTCGAGGCGATCCCAGATCAGCCGATGATCGTTGAAGTCGAGACCGCCGCTGAGCGCGACCTTTGGGCCGGGCGGCAGCATGACCTCGGTTTCAGAACGCTTCTTCGCAGCGAGGAAATCGCGACTGTCGATCATTGCCGCGGTCATCGCGCGACGGTTGACGAGCGAGCCGCTGCGCGGCCGCCAGGCCGAGCCGGTATGGCGCTCGAAGTGATCGCAGGCCTGGTCGCGCATCAGCTCGAAGGCGTCGCGGCGTTCGACGAGCGTCTGTCCCTCGGCGATGAGCCGCTCCAGCTCGACGGACTTGACCTCGGTGCCGTCCTGCTCGCGCTGGCTGCGGCGCTGCGCCTGCTCGTTGTCGTCGAGCTCGCGGGCGACGCGGTCGGCGGCGCGATGGAAGACGTTGACGGTCGACCAGAGCAGGTCCTCGATATCGGGCTCGAGGCGCGTGTCGCCGAGCGTGGCGACGAGAGCATCGAAGATGTCGGCGATGGCTCCGGCGACGGCGTTGCCTTCGGGAAGCGGTCGGGGATCAGGTTCGTCCTGGAAGGGGCGGAAGCCATAAAGCCGAAGCTCGGTGAGGACGTGGTCGGTCGGAGACGAGCTGTGGTGGGGTTCGAAGTCGTCGTCGGTGATCATGGGATGCTCCGTCGCTGGATTGGCCGCGACCCTCACGGCCTTCATGGCGGCGGAAGACGGCGGGCGGGCCGGCGCTGCACCCGGAGCGAAGCGCAGGGCCGAAGCGTGAGCGGAGGACCGCAGGGGGCCGACTATTTTGCTTCGCGATGTAAAGGCGGCTCCGCCGCCGACGGAAAATAGTCGGCCTCCAAGGTTGCCGGGCCGGGCCGGTTGCCGTCCCGATCGCCCTCTTGAAGGCCGAGGGCGCGGCTCTCTCCAGCACCTCGGAGTATCACCCGCCGGCGAGCCAGCGGACCTCACCCTCATCCCGGCTGTGCGGTCACGCTCCGCGGCTCTAATCGGCCTCGGCCATGAAGCGGGCGACGTCCCGAGCCGCGAGCTGCGCGAGAAGGTCCTTGCGCAGCAGGTCGGAGCCGAGCATGCGGAGATCCTCGTTGAAGTCGGCGAGCCTTGGCGAGAGCACGATCGCCTCGATGCTGTCGGCGGACGCGCGCTCGATCAGCGCGGCCATCGCGCCATCGCCGGCCGGATCGTCGTCGCGCGCGATATAGAGCCGGCGCAGCGTGTCGGCGAAGAGGATGGCCGAGAGATGGGCGGCCGACAGAGCGGCGACCATCGGCATGTCGGGCAGCGCCATCCTCAGCGACAGCATGGTCTCGATGCCTTCGCCTGCGGCCATGACTTCGCCAGCGACTCCGAAGCGGACGGCGTGTCCTAGAAGATCGCCCATCGCGCGGCGCGGCGTGTCGATCGGCGCCTTGCCGAGACGGACGGGGTCGAAGCCGTCGGGATCGAGCCAGGTCCGGTGCGCGCCTGTGACTCGGCCGTCGAGATCGGTGACGGCGGCGATCATGGCTGGCCAGGTCTCGGTCGCGGAATGCTCGTCCGGCCGGTAGTAGCAGCGCGGGTGGAAGCGGAGCGATCCGGTTCCGTGCAAAGACGTAATGCCGCGACGGCGGAGATACGTCTCGGCGAGCGTGCCGTGGATCGGTCGCGACATGGCGAACAGCCGCCGCGCGGCTTCCGGCGAACCCGTCTGGGCCGGCTGGATCGTGCGCCGACGTTCGCCCGCCTGCGGCTCGGCATGCGGCAGGCTGAGGAAGGCGCGCGCCTCCTTGGCGACGTTGGCGAAGTCCATGAGGCCGCAGCTCTCGCGGATGACATCGAGCAGGTCGCCATGCTCGCCGGTGGCGGCGTCGGTCCACTTGCCGGCCGCGCCCTTGCCGCTCTCCGGGCCGATGAGGCGAACGAACATCGAGCGGCCGGGCGTGTTGCGCACGTCGCCGACCATCCAGTAGCGGCCTTCGCGATGACCGTTGGACAGATAGTGGCGGCACACCGCTTCGGCATTGCGCGCGAGCCGGCGAGCCAGTTCGGAAGCGTCGAGCCGGGACATCACACCGCCTCCCGCTCGCCGACGCGCTCGATGGGATAGCGGTCCATCACTCTGGCGAGGATGGCGGGACCGCTGGCGTCGGTGGGCACGAACAGGCGCAGCTTCCACGAGATGATCTCGTTGAAGAGGCCGTAGGCCGTGAGCCGCTCGCGCATGGTGTCGGTGAAGCCCAACAGCTCGATGCGATGGCCGCCCATGACGCGGACACGGCGAAGCTGGAGGCCCTAGGCGAGGTCGATGACGGTCTTGCCTTCAAGGAGGGCCGCGAAGGCGTCGTCCGGCGTCAGCGACGGCAGGCCGGACGAGGTTGCCGTGGCCGCCCAGGCCGGAGAGACCTTGCGGCCGATGATGCGCTCGCCGTCGTCGGTCTGCAGGCGATAGACGCGGGTCGACTCGTTGGGGAGCCGCTTCCAGATCGGAAGCAGCAGGCCGGAGACCATGTGCAAGGTCGAGTCCGTGAACGCGGGCATCTCGGCGAGCTCGGCCGTCCAGGCGGCCGCGAAGGTCGCCTCGTCGGCGTCCTGCCAGTGGCTTTCCGCCATGTTGCGGACGGGCACGTTCGGCGCTTCCATCGGCCGGATCAGGCGGACGCGGTACTCGATCTCGCCGTCGTCGAGCATGACGGATGGGGCATGGACCTGCACGGCGGCACGGCCGGACCGCGCGTTGATGAGAAGTCGTGCGCCGCGTTCGCGCAGCCGGGTCAAGGCTTCGTCGAGCGTGGCGGGCCGGTTGCGCTGGCGCTGCATGATGGTGAGGAGCCGCGTCTCGGCGCCTGTGCCAGGATGCGTGTAGATCGTCTGCCGGCCGGTGACGACGAAGCTCTCTGCCCGCAGGGTCTCCAGCCCGACATCGTAGGTGCCGGCGGCAATGGCGCCCTCGATGCGCGCGTTCAACAGTTGCTCGAAGGCAGTGAACAGGACGCCTTGCAGCTCGATCGTCAGCGCGAGCATGCGGTTGAGGAACGTGCTGATGCCCGGCAACTGGTCTTTGAGGCCATTCGCATCGGTGAGCCTTAGGCCGGTGGCCGCTTCGAACCGATCGAGCGAGCAGCCCTCGATCTTGCCGCGGGCGAGCAGCATGTAGAGCTGGCGCAGCGCGTCGCGCGCATAGTGGGATTCGAGATTGTCCTCCGGCCGGAACAGGCCCTGGCCGGCCGTCTCGCGCTGGCCGCGGGTGATCGCGCCGAGCGTGTCGAGCCGGCGCGCGATGGTGCTGAGGAACCGCTTCTCGGCCTTGACGTTCGTTGCGACCGGCCTGAACAGCGGCGGCTGCTTCTGGTTGGTCCGGTGCGTGCGGCCGAGGCCCTGGATGGCCGTGTCTGCCTTCCAGCCGGGCTCGAGGAGATAATGCACGCGCAGGCGCGTGTTCCTCGCGGAAAGCTCGGCGTGGTAGCTGCGCCCGGTGCCGCCGGCGTCGGAGAAGACCAGGATGCGCTTGTGGTCATCCATGAAGGCCTGCGCCTCGGCGAGGTTGGCGGAGGCCGCGCGCGTCTCGACGACGAGACGATCGCTCCGGCCGGCACTGCCAGGCTTGCGGACGATGCGGCGCGAGCGCCCCGTCACTTCGGCCACCATGTCGGCGCCGAAGTGCTGGACGATCTGGTCGAGCGCGCCGGGAACGGGCGGCAGGCTCGCGAGCTTCGCGATCAGTGCGTCTCGCCGCGCGACGGCCTCGCGGCTCTCGACCGGCTGCCCGTCGCGATAGACCGGACGCGACGACAGCTTGCCCTCGCTGTCGGTGTAGGGCTCGTAGAGCTGGACCGGGAAGGAATGGGCGAGATAGTCGAGGACGTATTCGCGCGGCGTGATGTCGACGCGGACGTCATTCCATTCCTCGGCCGGCAGCTCGGCGAGGCGGCGCTCCATCAGGGCTTCGCCCGTCGAGACGATCTGGATGACGGCGGCATGGCCTTGCTCGAGATCGCGCTCGATGGACCGGATCAGCGTCTGCGTCTTCATGCTGGTGAGCAGGTGTCCGAAGAAGCGCTGCTTGGCGCTCTCGAACGCCGATCGGGCGGCGGCCTTGGCCTGCCGGTTCAGCGTGCCCGATCCGCCCTCGCTGCCGCCGGTGATGTTGGCCGCCTGCATGGCGGCATCGAGATTATTGTGAATGATCGCGAAGGCGTCGGCGTAGGCGTCATAGATGCGGGTCTGCTCGGGCGTCAGCGCGTGCTCGACCAGCTCGTATTCGACGCCGGCGAAGCTCAGCGAACGCGACGTGTAGAGGCCGAGTGCCCGCAGGTCGCGGGCGAGCACTTCCATGGCCGCGACACCGCCGGCTTCGATCGCCTCCACGAACTCTGCGCGCGTCGAGAAGGGGAAGTCGTCGCTGCCCCAGAGGCCGAGGCGCTGCGCATAGGCGAGATTGTGCACGGTCGTCGCGCCGGTGGCGGAGACATACACAATGCGGGCGTCCGGCAGCGCATGTTGAAGCCGCAGGCCGGCGCGACCCTGCTGCGAGGCTTCCTGATCGCCGCGTTCGCCCTTGGCGCCGATCGCGTTCTGCATGGCGTGCGCTTCGTCGAAAATGATCACTCCGTCGAAATCGGAGCCCAACCATTCAACGATCTGCCGCACGCGGGAAAGGCGTTCGCCACGATCATCGAACCGTAGCGTGGCGTAGGTGGTGAATAGGATGCCTTTCCGGAGCGCGATCGCCTTGCCCTGCGGGAAGCGCGAGAGCGGCGTGATCAGCAGCCGCTCCATGCCAAGCGCCGACCAGTCGCGCTGCGCGTCCTCGATGAGCTTGTCGGACTTGGAGATCCACACGGCCTTGCGCCGACCCCGCATCCAGTTGTCCAGGATGATGCCGGCGGACTCGCGCCCTTTGCCGACGCCCGTGCCGTCGCCGATCATGAAGCCGCGGCGGAATCGGACGGCCCCTTTGGCGTCCTCGGCTGCGGCTGTGACGACGTCGAGGGTTTCGTCCACGGTCCAGGCGCCGGCGAGATAGCCCGAGTGGGCTTCGCCGGCATAGATCACCGTCTCGAGCTGCGCGCCCGAGAGCAGGCTGAGAATATTCGCCGGCAGGCGTGGACGGTAACTCGGCTTGGGCGGCGCGACCGAGGCCATCGCCGCCGACTGGACGAGCTGCGTCGGGTGATCCTGAGCGCCGGGAATCCGGATGCTCTGGAGCGCGTAGTCCTCGTAGATGGAATCGGAGAGACGTGCGCCCTGGGGCGGCGTCCAGTCGACCGTCTCATAGGCGAGCTCGATGCCGGCGGGCTCGGCCGCGCTGGTGGTCTGCGATGCGGCTCGGGCAGAGCGTGCGATGTAGCCGCAAACGGTGCGCGGCGTGGCGACAGTGGGCACAGTCAGGGAGGCATCGACCGGCAGCCGTGCCGGAACGTGCTCCGCGATCCAGGCCAGCAGCGTGGCGACGTCCGGCGCGAGCCCGGGCGCAGCCGGGAAGACGGTGGGATCATCGGCCGGGCGCTTGTCGATGACGGTCAGCCGCGCCGGGAACGTCGTCCCGTGCCTGGCATAGACCCGGCCATCGATGGCGGCGGAGAAGACGACGTGCCCACGCTCCTGCAGCCGGACATAGGCGTCGCGCCAGGCCAGAGCGTCAGGCGCGAAGTTGGCCCCGGAGATCGCGACCAGGCGACCGCCATCGGCGAGCCGCGCGAGCGCCGAGCCGATATGGCGGAGCGCGGCGTCGGCCATGCGGCCCTGCACGTTGGCCATCGCCGAGAAGGGCGGGTTCATGATGACGACGCTCGGCACGATGGCGGCGTCGAGGTGATCGTGAATCTGCGCGGCGTCGTGGCGGGTGGTGGTCGTCGTCGGAAACAGCAAGGAGAGAATGCCGGCGCGGGTCTCGGCCAGCTCGTTGAGGACGAGCGATCCGCCCGCGATCTCCGCGAGGACAGCGAGCAGGCCGGTGCCGGCCGAAGGCTCGAGGACGCGGTCGGCTGGTGTGACCGCCGCGGCCGTCGCGACCGCGAGGCCGAGCGGAATCGGCGTCGAGAACTGCTGGAGGGCCTCGCTCTCGATCGAGCGGCGCGTGTGCGTTGGCAGCAAGCCGACGATCTTCTCCAGCATCGGGAGGGCCTGAACCGGAGAGCCGGCCTTGCGCAAAAGCGCCCTTCCGTATTTGCGGAGAAACAGAACGGTCGCCGCCTCGCAGGCGTCGTAGGCCGTTTTCCAGTCCCAGGCGCCGGACGCGTCAGAGGCGCCGAAGGCGCGCTCCATTGCGGCGCGAAGGGTCGCCGCGTCAAGCTGCCGGCCCTGTTCGAGACGCGGAAGGAGATGGTGCGTGGCTGCGCCGATGCAGCGAGCGATATCGGAGGGAGACGCAGGGGGCGACGCCGCGACCGCAGGCGCGGCCGCGAGAGCGGTGGATGGGGTCATGTCGGTGAACCTCGGGAGAGCGGGAACGGGCGAGCCGGCCGGCGCTCTCTCTGGACCGCACCGGCTCAAACCCGTCCCGGCCAGGCTCTCCCTCTCGTCACGCCGCTGCCTTCACAGCGCGCCACCACGCGATGCGCTGCGCGCGCGTCGCGTTGGCGAGCCGCAGCAGCAGATCGCCGTGGCACGGACGCGGCGCGCAGAAGCAGACGAGATCGCGGCCGCGAAGCTCGTCGAGCGCGCCCAGCAAGTGATGCTGATCCGCGAGCCAGCGCTCGTATTTCGCGATGACGGCGGCGCGGTCGCCGTCGGGGCCGATCCGGAACGGATTGCCCCATTTGCTGCCGCGACCGATGTAAACGGCGTCCGCTGGCACGCCTGAGTGGTGCTTGTTGAGAACCCTGCACATCCGATCGCCTCCCTGATCCCGTTGCGGCGGACTGGCGATGGATGCGGCCGAGGCACGCTCGGTCACGCAGCGCAGGCGATGCGGGAACGGCTCGCCCGTTGACCGGCGGGCCGCCGAGTCCAGACAGGCGACGGCGCAAGTGGTCAGGAGGTTACGTCGTCCGGCAGGGTTGCCGACGGTGGCACATAGGCGTCGAAGGGGTTGCCTTCAGCAAGATGGCCGAACGGCGTGAACACGAAATCCGTGCCGTCGCGGCTCACCGCACAGATGACGTGGCGCGCCTCGCCGGTGACGGCGTCGGTGCACTCCATGAGCGCGAGTTTTCCGTCCGCCGCCGCTCGCAGCAGCGTTGCGAAATTCGCCCGCGCGTGATCGGGGATGCTCATCGCGCACCTCGCTTTCCCGGCCGGGCGGACAAGGTGCGGTCGAGCCAGCCATTGGTCGCGATCCACGCCACGGTTTTGCGGCGGCCGAGATCGAGCACATGCGCGCCGCCACCGAAGGCGTTCACGCGCGGGCGCGAGCAGGTGTTCGCCCATTGGAAGCCCCAGCGTCCGCTGAGCCCGAACTCCTCGGCGCAGCGGAGCACGAAATCGATGACGGCCTGCGGATCGCCGGTCGTGTCATCGCGAATCCAGAGCTGCGTCCCGCCATGCTCGGGCTGGATGGACAGAAGGAACGCCTCGGAGGGCGGGTCCTCGGCGGCGTTCTCCTCCATCATGCGGTTGTAGAGATCGAGCGCACGAGCGGCGTTTCTCGGCGTGCCGACATCGAGAAGACAGGAGAAGTGGGTGAAGAAGTCGGCCATGTCAGGCTCCTGAAACGACGAAGCCCGGCGCGATGGCCGGGCTGGTTGAGGGACAGGATTGGCGGCCCCTGGCGTCAGAGCCGAAATTCGGCGACGAGGTGCTGCGCGTTGGCGTGATGCTCCAGCATCTCGCGGTAGAAGCGCTTGCGCACCTCCCGCTTCGCCGGATCACGCCGCGCCGATCGCGCGAGCTTGCGCCGCGCGGCGCGGATCACCGCGCGGTCGCTGGCCCAGACGGTGACGTCGAGGCGGAGATAGGTGCCGAACATCTCAGCCTCCATTCGCCCGCTCGGCTGCTCGCAGGGCGGCGATCACCGCGCGGAATTCCGCTGCGCCGATTTCCTCCGACAAGTCGATGTTGGCGGCGACGGATACGCATGCGGCGTGAATGTCACCGTCCGACACGGCGTCCGCTGTCAGACTTGCGAATTCGGGATCGGTCTCGACGATCGCGGCGATCTGGTCGCGAACGCAATCCTCCTGGAGCTCCGCGAGCACGTGACGCGGGCGCGGCGCAACGACCGGCTCTTCGGGATCGCGTGCGCCGTTGATGATCGCCTCGCCCTTTGCGATCGCCGCGGTGGCGCGCGCGAGCCAATAGGCGTCCGTCCGCCGTTGTGCGGCCTTGCGCTGGATGGTCTCATCGAAATGCGATGGGACCGGCACGGTCTCGCCCGAATAGGCGGCGTCGACCCCGAGCCAGATGCCGGTGACGTAGGTTTCGCCGGCAGCCTCGTAGTCGAGCTTGTTGTTGGACCAGTCATCGTCGTCGATGGCTTGGCGACATGCCTCGGCTGGCGTCGCGGCATGATAGGTGCGCTGCCGGTAGACCGGCACGCGGTAGGTCGTTTCGACGGTATAAGTGGGCATGAAAGGCTCCTGAAAAGCGAAAGCCCGGCGCGGTGGCCGGGCTGGTGAGGCTTGGATGGAGAGAAGGGTGGGCTAGTAGCCGAACTGCCAGGACGGCCAGGGCTGACCGTCATCTGCGGCCTTCACCGCCTCCTCGAGATAGTCGGCATCCCCTTCCACGACGGTCGGGTTCTCGACGGGCGTTTCGTCGATCACCGTCACGCCGCAGACGAGGCCGTCCTCGACCTCGACATGGACGGGTACGAGGTACTGGAAGACGACACGGCGAGGCGTGGCCGAGCTGAGCTTGGTCATTGGATTGCTCCTGATTGTGGGGTGGCGGGAGCGGCCGAAGCCGGCCCGCCGTGGTCGCGTCACTCGGCGGCGATCATCGCCGGGTCGTCGGCATCGCCTTCGCCGTCATCCGCCTGCTCGTCCTCATCGTCGGCGAGGAAAGCCGGCAGCGCTTCATCGCCGCCGGTCTCGCTCGCGTCTGTGCTGATCGCGTCGGGATCGGCGAGACGCAGCGGTCCCGGCAGCCAGCCGGTGTCGGCGAGCAGGCGCTCGGCCTCTCTGGCCATTTCCGGCTTCTTGAGGTGATCGATGAGCTGCGCCTTCTCTTCACCGAGCGCCTCGCGCACGGCTTCGATGATCCGGCTCTTCGTCACGCGGCCGAGATAGTTCGCGACGCTCGGGCGCCATCCGGCCTCAACCATGTCGAGGCCCGTGGCGCGCGCCAGCCGATCGGCATCGCGCATGCGCCGGGCGAGCCCATGCTGGGTGACGCCGTATCCACTGTGGGGATTCGGACGCTCGTAGAGAGCGTTGATCCCGTAGCTGACGCAGTGCGCGAGCAGCGCGAGACGGCTCGCATCATCGAGGCCGGCGATCCAGTTCCACAGCCGGTCGTCGTCCTCGAGCGGCATGTCCGCCTTCCAGGCCTCCACGCGCGCCTGGATGGCCTTGGCGGAGGCGCAGTCCTTCAAATCAGAGGCCTGAACGGGAAAGTGAACCTCCTGGACGGACGCCTCGACGGCGCAGCCGTGCGCGTTGCGCTTGAAGGCATCGAGCACCAGCTTGTGCAGGAGCGCCGTCAGAGCGACCTGCGGGTGGCTGGCCACGGCGTCGCGCAGCGCCAGCGTGCGATGGGCGGTGAGCTCGATGACCAGCCGCTCGGGCAGCGGCTTGACGGCATCGTCCTCCTCGTCATCGTCCGCCTCCGTGCCCTGGCCGCCAATCGTGATGACAGCGCGCTGGACGGATGGCGTCGCCGGAACATCGTCCCCGCCGGACTCTCCATCGGTCTCGGCATCGCTGCCTTCGACGGTGACCGACGCTTCGTCTTCGGGCCGCACATAGCCGCGATCGACCACGACGTCGCCGTCCCGATCGACGCTGACGAAGACGCCGGCGCGCGCGATGTCGGCGGGATCGTAGACGACGGAGCGCTTCTCGAAGGCTTCGAGAGCCTCCTCGATCTCACCCAGGCGCTGGTCGATTTCGTCCGGCAGCTCGTCGGCGCCGTCATACTCCGCCTCGAGCCGGTCGTATTCCGCGCGCAGCGCCTTGCGTTCGGCCCGCTCCTCGTCGGTGAGATCGACAAAGGCGACGGTGAGCTGGCGCAGCCCGTGGTCGTAGCCGTATGGCAGGTCGAGGTCGACTTTGATCCACTTCCAGCCTTCGGCGGCGATCTCGTCCGCGACCGCCTTCAGCTTCTCGCTGACCAGGCGGTGAAGGAGCGCCGGGTCGGCAAGCCAGCCGCCGTCATCGTCCTCGAACAGGTCGCGCAGGACAGCGCCGCCCGCCGCGACATAGGCGTCGATGCCGACGAAGCGCGCCCGCTTGTCCGACGCCGGGATCGTGGTCTCCATCAGCAGCTGGCGGATATGCCAGGGCTGCCGATTGTAGGAATGCTGCACGGCCTCCCATACCTGCTCCTGGCGCGCGTGATCCGGATTCACGGTGAAGGCCATCAGCATGTCGAGGGTCATGCGCTCCTCGGCATAGGCGTCGCGCAGCACGGGCGAGACGGCGTTCAGCCGCAGCCGCTGCTTCACGACCTGGACGGTCGTGAGGTACGCTGCGGCGATCTCCTCCTCGGTCATGCCCTTGTCGAGCATGTCCTGGAACGCGCGGAACTGGTCGAGCGGATGAAGCCCAGCACGAAGGAGGTTCTCGGCGAGGGAGTCGTCCTCGGGGAGTATCCTGGTGTCGGACTTGCGCACGATGCAGGGGACGAGCCCGTCCTTCGGGAAGCGCTTGGCCTTCACCAGGCGCTCGATCGCGCGATACCGGCGGCCGCCCGCCGGCACCTCGAACATGCCGGTCTCGTTGCCGTCGCCGTCGAGGATGGCGCGCACGTTGAGGCCCTGCACGAGGTCCTCGCGCCGGTCGATGTCATGGGTGAGTTCGTCGAGCTCGGCTTCCGGTCGGGTACGCCGGACGTTGGACTCCGAGAGCACGAGCTTGTTGAAGGGGATGTCGCGCGAGCGCGAGAAGACGATCTTCTTGGCAGCCTTTGCCATGTCGGGATACTCCGCGACGGGCGCCGAGAGCCTCTCTCTCGGCTTCCAACCCGTCACGAAGCGAAGCGCCGCGCTCTTCCTCTGAGGACGGCGCCGCCTCCCGGCGATCCGGAGACGCGTAGAACCGGAGATGCGCAAACGCTCATCTCCGGTTCTGCGGATTTCAGGATGGGCGCTTCACGCGCCATCGCGAGGCGGCTGCGCTGCTCGGTAGAGGATGCGCTCGGCTGCTCGGATGCTTCCCGCTTTGCGCGCGGCCGCCGCCCAGACCGATATTGGGAAATCGCCGGTGAAGAGGATGTCGCGCTCGATCCCCATGCCGAACGGCAGGGTGACCGAAGCAAGCTCTTCGAGCGAGAAACTGCCGAGCTCGGGATAGCCGAGATCGGCGAGGCCGAAGAGCGTATCGCCGTCCGCGTCCAGTTCGGTCGCGAGCCAGACGCCTTTGCCAAGCGGGTTGAAGAACTTGACGACGGGAACATGGTTCGCGCCGCGATCACGGCCATTGGCGAGCAGGCGCTCGCGCAAGTCGTCGGTCAGGAGGATCATGCCGCCCTCCTGTCGTTTGCGGGTTCGCCGGCCGTCCCGGTTTCGGGGAGGAAGGCGAGGAGCCAGTCTGCCGCCTTGCTGGCCTGCGACGCAGCGCGGACGATGGCGCGATTGTCCTCGCGCAGCACCTCCAGCCACGAGCCGATGTAGTCGGCGTGGCGCACGGTCGGATTGATGCCGAGGGAGGCGCAGCAGAAGGCCGCGTTCATCTCGGCGACCA
>JACAEG010000087.1 GCA_013388965.1 Pseudorhodoplanes sp.
ACTCAGCGCCGACGAAGTGCGCGAACGCTCGGTCGCGTCATTCCGCCGCCGCACCCATCGCCTGAAGGGCCACGCCGCCGACGAGACAAAGGAAAAGCTTGTCCGCGAAGTCACGATTCCGGAGACGATCACGATCCAGGAACTCGCCAACCGCATGGCCGAGCGCGCGGTCGACGTCATCCGCATCCTGATGAAGCAGGGTCACATGGCGACGATCAACGACGTGATCGACGCCGACACCGCGCAATTGCTTGCCGAAGAACTCGGCCACACCGTCAAGCGCGTGTCCGAAGCCGATGTCGAAGAGGGCCTGTTCGACGTGGCCGACGATCCGGCGGATCTTCGTCCGCGCGCGCCGGTCGTGACGATCATGGGCCATGTCGACCACGGCAAGACCTCGCTGCTCGACGCCATCCGATCGGCGAATGTGGCGTCGGGCGAGGCCGGCGGAATCACCCAGCATATCGGCGCGTATCAGGTGGAATCGCCGTCCCACGGCAAGATCACCTTCATCGACACGCCGGGCCACGCCGCGTTCACGGCGATGCGCGCCCGCGGCGCCAAGGTGACCGACATCGTGGTGCTGGTGGTCGCGGCCGATGACGGCGTCATGCCGCAGACGGTCGAGGCAATCCAGCATGCGAAGGCGGCGAAGGTGCCGATGATCGTCGCCATCAACAAGATCGACAAGCCGGACGCCAAGCCTGAGCGCGTGCGCACCGAACTGCTCCAGCACGAGGTGCAGGTGGAATCGCTCGGCGGCGATGTGCTCGACGTCGAGGTATCCGCCACCAAGAAGCTCAATCTCGACAGGCTGCTCGAAACCATCGGCCTGCAGGCGGAAATCCTCGACCTCAAGGCCAATCCGAAGCGCCCCGCGGAAGGCACCGTCATCGAGGCCAAGCTGGACCGCGGCCGCGGTCCGGTCGCGACGGTTCTGATCCAGCGCGGCACGCTGAAGATCGGCGACATCATTGTCGCCGGCGCCGAATGGGGCCGCGTGCGCGCACTCGTCAGCGATCAGGGCAAGCCGGTGCAGGAGGCGGGCCCCTCGGTGCCGGTCGAAGTGCTCGGATTCAACGGCACCCCCGATGCGGGCGACCGCCTTGCGGTCGTCGAAAACGAAGCGCGCGCCCGCGAGGTCACCTCCTACCGCGAGCGGCAGAAGCGCGACAAGCAGGCCGCCCGCCAGACCGGCATGCGCGGCTCGCTTGAGCAGATGATGGCGCAGGCCAAGACGGCGGGACGCAAGGAATTTCCGCTCGTTATCAAGGCCGACGTGCAGGGGTCGGTCGAAGCGATCATTGGCGCATTGGAAAAGCTCGGCAACGACGAGGTCGGCGCGCGGGTGGTGCTGTCGGGTGTCGGCGGGATTACAGAGTCGGACGTGACGCTGGCGTCGTCCATCGGCGCTGCGATCATCGGCTTCAACGTGCGCGCCCACAAGGAAGCGCGCGAAGCCGCCGAGCAGCAGGGAATCGAAATCCGCTACTACAACATCATCTACAACCTCGTGGATGACGTGAAGGCGGCCATGTCGGGCCTGCTTGCGCCGGAACGTCGCGAGACCATGCTCGGCAACGCGCTGATCCTGGAGGTCTTCAACATCTCGAAGGTCGGCAAGATCGCGGGCTGCCGCGTGACCGACGGCGTGGTGGAGCGCGGCGCCAACGTGCGTCTGATCCGCGAAAACGTCGTCGTGCACGAAGGCAAGCTTTCGCAGCTCAAGCGCTTCAAGGACGACGCGCGGGAGGTCTCTGCCGGCCAGGAATGCGGCATGGCGTTCGAGAATTTCCAGGACATGCGCCCCGGCGACATTATCGAGTGCTATCGCGTGGAGACGGTCCAGCGCTCGCTGTGAGTCCAAGCCTCGGGCGGGCGATCAATGTCGATGTCATTGCCGGACTTGACCCGGCGATCATCGTGAAAGTTGCAGATTTGCAAGAAGGATGCATGCCCGGGGACAGCCCGGGCATGACAGAAGAGAGTCATGGCAAAGGCACATCACCGCGATCTGGCCACCGGCGCGCGCGGCCCATCCCAGCGGCAATTGCGCGTCGGCGAACTCATCCGGCATGAATTTTCCGCGATGCTGACGCGCGGAGACGTACACGACCCGGTGATCGAGGGTCACCTCATCACGGTCCCCGAAGTGCGGATGACACCCGATCTGCGGCTTGCCACGGTCTATGTCATGCCGCTGGGCGGCAAGGATGAAGCGGAGGTCGTCGAGGCGCTCAATCGCAACAGGAGATTCCTCCGGGGAGAAATCGCGCGCCGCGTTAACCTGAAATTCGCGCCCGATATTCGTTTCCGAATCGACGAGCGATTCGACGAGGCGGAACGGATCGAGAAGCTTTTGCGAACGCCTGAGGTCCGCCGCGATCTCGAGAAGGACGGAGACGCAGATGAGTGACGAATCGCGCTCCCCGCTCGCTCCGCCGCGCCCGCCATTCGAGACGCAGTCTTCGCCCGCTCCTCGGGACGAAGGCGAAACCGGAAATCGGCGCAAGCAGCAACCGCGCCGCGACAAGCGCGACGTGCACGGCTGGATCGCGCTCGACAAGCCTGTCGGCATGACGTCGACCCATGCGGTCTCGGTCGTCCGCCGCCTGTTCTCGGCGAGGCGCGCCGGTCATGCCGGCACGCTCGATCCGCTCGCCTCCGGCTGTCTCCCGATCGCGCTCGGCGAGGCGACCAAGACCGTTCCCTTCATCGTCGACAGCGGCAAGACCTACCGCTTCACCGTCCGGTGGGGCGAGGAGCGCGATACCGACGACGCCGAAGGCCGCGTGGTCGCGCGCAGCGACGCGCGCCCGACCGCCCACGATATCCGCGCCTTGCTGCCGCGCTTCACGGGCCTGATCGAGCAGGTCCCGCCGCAATTTTCCGCGATCAAGGTCGATGGCGAGCGGGCCTACGACATCGCCCGCGACGGCGAGACCGTCGAGCTGGCCAGCCGGCCGGTGGCGATCGACCGCCTGGACCTGGTCGAGACCCCCGACCCCGCCCACGCCGTGCTGGATACCGATTGCGGCAAGGGCACCTATGTCCGGGCCCTGGCCCGCGATCTGGGCCGTGCCCTGGGCTGTTTTGGCCATGTTTCGGCGCTGCGGCGGACCGCCGTCGGAACCCTCGCGGAACCGGACATGATTTCGCTGGAACAGCTGACGGCCCTGTGCCATAGAGCCGCCTCCGGCGAGGGCAACCTCGCCGACATCCTTCTGCCCGTTGAGACCGCGCTGGACGACATCCCGGCGCTGGCCGTCAGCAGGGCAGATGCGGCCAGGCTCCAGAGGGGGCAGGCCGTTCTCCTGCGCGGACGGGACGCCCCAATTTTCCGCGGCACGGTTTATGTGACAGCGTCCGGCGAATTGATCGCCCTTGCTGAATCCGACCGCGGCGAGATCGTCCCCAAGCGCGTATTCAACCTGGCCGGGCTGAAGGGCAGCGCGCGCCGAACGAAGGGTCATTGACGATGTCGATTACGGCCGACCGCAAGGCGGAAGTCATCAAGAAGTATGCGAAGAAGTCGGGCGACACGGGTTCGCCTGAGGTGCAGGTTGCGCTCCTGTCCGAGCGCATCAACAACCTGACCGACCATTTCAAGACACACGTGAAAGACAACCATTCGCGTCGCGGGCTGCTGAAGCTCGTGTCGCAGCGGCGTCAGCTTCTCGATTACGTCAAGCGTATCGACGAAGCGCGCTACAAGGACCTGATCGAGCGGCTCAACATCCGCCGCTGATCGAGCGCGCCAGAAGGCGCGCGTTCCGGGCGGGCGACGTGTTGACCGCCCGGTTGCGTGCGGCGGCCCTGGGCCGCCGGCATCGAACGGACACAGAGGCGCGTTGCCGGTGCCCGTTCACATCCCTGGAGGGATCGAAAGCCATGGCAGGATCGCCGGACGCTGTTGCACCAAGCGCTATGCGCCGCAGCGTCTCGCCGTCTTGCTCATGGTTTTCGCCCTCGTCCGAAACCGTGAGAGAAAGAAGCAATGTTTGACATTCATCGGGTAGAACTCGACTGGGGCGGGCGCACGCTCACCCTGGAAACCGGGCGCATGGCCCGCCAGGCCGACGGCGCGGTGCTTGCGACCTACGGCGAAACCACCGTGCTCGCGACCGCGGTCGCGGCGAAGCAGCCGAGGGAAGGCGTCGACTTTCTGCCGCTGACCGTCGATTACCAGGAAAAATACTACGCAGCCGGCCGCATTCCGGGCGGCTATTTCAAGCGCGAAGGCCGTCCCACCGAAAAGGAAACGCTGGTCTCCCGCCTCATCGACCGGCCGATCCGTCCGCTTTTTGCCGACGGCTGGCGCAACGAAACGCAGGTCATCGTGACGACGCTGTCGCACGATCTTGAAAACGATCCCGACATTCTTGCGATGGTCGCCGCTTCCGCCGCGCTGACGCTTTCGGGCGTCCCCTTCATGGGTCCGATTGGCGCGGCGCGCGTCGGCTTCATCAACGGCGAGTATGTGCTGAACCCGCAGCTCGACGAGATGGTGGAATCCCAGCTCGATCTCGTGGTCGCCGGCACCACCGATGCGGTGCTGATGGTGGAATCGGAGGCCAAGGAGCTGAACGAGACCATCATGCTCGGCGCGGTGATGTTCGGCCACCGGCATTTCCAGCCGGTGATCCAGGCGATCATCCAGCTCGCGGAGAAGGCGGCGAAGGAGCCGCGCGAGCTGACGGTGATCGACAATACCGACCTCGAGAAGGAGATGCTGTCGCTGGTCGAGAAGGATCTGCGCGCGGCCTATGCCATCCCGCACAAGGGACAGCGGCACGACGCGGTGGATGCCGCCAAGGCCAAGGTCATGGAGCATTTCTTCCCGGGCGGCGCCGACAACGAGAAATACAGCAAGCTGCGGGTGGCCGGCGTGTTCAAGGAACTCGAAGCCAAGATCGTGCGCTGGAACATCCTCGATACCGGCAAGCGCATCGACGGCCGTGACCTGAAGACGGTCCGTCCGATCGTGAGCGAGGTCGGCGTCCTGCCGCGCGCGCACGGATCGGCGCTCTTCACGCGTGGCGAGACGCAGGCGCTCGTGGTGACGACGCTCGGCACCGGCGAGGATGAGCAGTGGATCGACGCGCTGCAGGGGACATACAAGGAATCCTTCCTGCTGCATTACAACTTCCCGCCCTTCTCGGGCGGCGAGACGGGCCGCCTCGGCGGCACCAAGCGCCGGGAAATCGGCCACGGCAAGCTGGCATGGCGCGCGCTTCACCCGGTCCTGCCGGCGAAGACCGACTTCCCCTACACGATCCGCGTCGTGTCCGAGATCACGGAATCGAACGGCTCCAGCTCGATGGCCTCGGTGTGCGGCGGGTCACTTGCGCTGATGGACGCCGGAGTGCCGATGAAGGCGCACGTGGCGGGCATCGCGATGGGGCTGATCAAGGAAGGCAAC
>JACAEG010000070.1 GCA_013388965.1 Pseudorhodoplanes sp.
GCTCAAGCATTTCCGGCGTATCGCCACGCGCTTCGACAAACTCGCAAGAAACTTCCTTGCCGCAGTCGCCCTCGCGTCAGTCCGACTCTGGACCAGAGCTTATGAGTCCACTACCTAGCCCGGGCCGGAGCCCGGATTGTTGACGGGTGCCGCGCCCTCAAAGATAAGAGCCCCCCGGGGCCGCCGGGACTCAACGGGCGACTGGAGCGCCGGAGACGAATGTCGCTGACCGATCTGACTTGGCTCGCGCTTGCGGCCTATGCCGTGCACATGCTTGAGGAATACGAGCTCGACTGGCGCGACTGGGCGCGCGCCGTGATCGGCCTCCCGGTCGAATGGAGCGACTTCTATGTGACGAACGCGATCGTGGTCGTGCTCGGCATCGCCGCGGCGGGCCTCGCGGCGCATCAGCCGATGCTGGCGCTGGCCTTTCCCGCGCTCATGCTGATCAACGCCACCTTCTTCCATGTCGCGCCGATGATCAGGACCGGGGGGCGCTATTCGCCCGGCGTGTTCACGGCGGTCGTCCTGTTCTATCCGATCGGCGTTGCGTGCTATTGGCGGGCGCAGGCCGACGGGGCGCTGGATGCGCGCACGCTGATCGGCTCGCTCGTCATCGGCGCGCTCCTGATGGCGAGCCCGATCGTCCTGCTCAGGATCAAGAACAAGCCCTATTTCCGTCAGGACCTCTGACGATATCCGCGGCGTACCGCCCGCACCGCTCCCAGGGATCAACGAAGCGATGGCTGCCTCGCAAAATCTTTTCGCCGACATGCAGAAGCGCGTGCTCGCGGCCGCGAATGCCTTGATCGGCGAGGGGGTGCTGCCGGCCGGAACCGACCTGTCCCGCGTGGTGGTCGAGCCGCCGAAGGATGCGACGCATGGGGACATGGCGACCAATGCCGCGATGGTACTCGCCAAGGAAGCCGGCCGGAAGCCGCGCGATCTCGCCGAGGCCTTCGCCGGGAAGCTGCGCGCGGACGATCTGGTCGCGCGTGTCGATGTCGCCGGACCGGGTTTCATCAACCTGACGCTGAGGCCCGCGGCGTGGCTCGACGCGCTGCGCGCGGCCATCGCGGCCGGCGAAAGATACGGCCACAGCGACATCGGCAAAGCCGAGAAGGTGAATGTCGAGTATGTCTCGGCCAATCCCACCGGGCCGATGCATGTCGGGCATTGCCGCGGCGCAGTGTTCGGCGACGCGCTCGCCAATCTGCTGGCCTTCACAGGCTACGACGTCACGCGCGAATATTACATCAACGATGCCGGCGCGCAGGTCGACGTGCTCGCGCGTTCTGCCTTCCTGCGCTACCGCGAGGCGCTCGGCGAGACTGTCGGCGCGATCCCCGACGGACTTTATCCAGGCGACTATCTGAAGCCGGTCGGCGAGGCGCTGGCAAGGGAATACGGCCGCAGCCTCAATGAGAAGCCGGAAAGCGAATGGCTGCCGCTCGTGCGCACCAGGTCCGTCGCGATGATGATGAACATGATCCGCGACGATCTGGCTGCGCTGAATGTCAACCATGAGGTCTTTTTTTCGGAACGCTCGCTGGTCGAGGGCGACGATCTCGTCGGCAGGATGATCGCGCAGCTGCGCAGCGCGGGCGAGGTTTACGAGGGCCGCCTGCCGCCGCCCAAGGGCGCGCCGGTCGAGGACTGGGAGGATCGCGAGCAGACGCTGTTCCGCACGACCGATTTCGGCGACGACGTGGATCGCCCGCTGCTGAAATCGGACGGCAGCTACACCTACTTCGCCTCCGACATCGCCTATCACAAGTCGAAATTCGACCGCGGCTTCCACACCATGATCGACGTGTGGGGCGCCGATCACGGCGGCTATATCAAGCGCATGCAGGCGGCGGTGAAGGCCGTCACCGGCGGCAAGGCCGCTCTCGACGTGAAGGTCGTCCAGCTCGTCAAGCTCCTGCGCGGCGGCGAGCCGGTGAAAATGTCGAAGCGCGCGGGCGAGTTCGTGACCTTGCGCGAGGTGGTCGACGAGGTCGGCCGCGATGCCGTCCGCTTCATGATGCTGTTTCGCAAGAACGACGCCGTGCTCGATTTCGACCTCGCCAAGGTGATCGAGCAGTCGCGGGACAATCCGGTGTTCTATGTTCAGTACGGGCATGCCCGCGGCTGTTCGATCTTTCGGATGGCGCGCGAGACGCTGCCCGATCTTCCCGCCGAGCCGCAGTCGCGCGCCGCCTTCCTGCAGCGCGCGGATCTTGCCCGCCTCGCCGACGAGGGTGAACGCGCCCTGATCCGCAAGATCGCGCAGTTTCCGCGGGTCGTGGAGGCGGCAGCGCTCAGTCACGAGCCGCACCGGATCGCCTTCTACCTCTACGAATTGGCCAGCGAGTTCCACGGGCAGTGGACGAGGGGCACCGGATCGCCTCATTTACGCTTTATTATACAAGAAGATAGTCAACTGACCGCTGCCCGGCTGGCGCTCGTACAGGGCGTTGTGACAGTCTTGGCGACAGGTCTCGCGCTGCTGGGGGTGGCGGCGCCTGACGAAATGCGGTGATCCGCCCGGGACGGCGGGTCTGATCGAATCGTGGCAAGAACAAGAAGCCAGTTGATGCCCGATTCCCAAGGAGCAGGGTCGCGACGAGCGAAATGGCGGACGACAATCCTTATCGACCCCGGCGCGCAGATCCGTTTCGCCGGACCGAAACGGGGCAGGGCGACCCGCTCGCCGAACTCGCGCGCCTGATCGGCCAGAGCAACCCATTCGCGGATATCGGCGGTCAGCCGCGCAAGACTGCTTCGGAACCGTCAGGCTATCGCAACCGCGAGCTGTCGTGGCTCAGGGCCGAGAATTTCCGCGAATCGCAGCAGGACGAGCCGCATCGCGATGCGCCGCGCTACGATGAGCCGCGCTATCATGGGCCGACTTACGACGAACGTCCCGCTTCCGCATCCACGCCGCATTGGGATTCCTACCGACAGGAGGAAGCGGCGCGCAATACGGCGGTTTTCGATCAGGATTTCCGGGACGAGCGGTATCATGACGAGCGATACGACGATCGCACGCATGACGATCGCACCTTTGACGATCGATCATACGACGCCGATGATCGGGGTTACGACCAGCGCGGCCATCAGGCTGTCTCGCAAAAGGTTTCGCCCTATCCAGTCGCATATCCGGATGAAGCCTATGCGGCTGGAGCCACAGCGCAGCCGCAACCCTACCTGAATGGTGGCCGGCAACGATATGCGCCGGAGCCCGCGCAGGGCTATGGCGAGGAGCCCGGCTACGAGTCCGGGTCGCCCTATCCAGACGAGGAATTGTACGAGGGGCGGCGGTCGCGCAACAAGCGCGGCGGCCTGCTGACGGTGATGGCCGTACTCGCGCTGGCCATCGTCGGGACCGCGGCCGCATTCGGATACCGGATGGTGTTCAGCAATTCCGGCGCGCCGCTCGCGCCGCCGGTCATCAAGGCCGAGCCGGGGCCGACCAAGGTCGTGCCCGCCAGGCAGGCCGGCGAGCAGCAAGCGGGCAAGCGCATCCAGGACAGGGTCGGGGAGCGCGGGCAGCCCGAGCAGCTCGGGCCGGCGCCGGAGCAGCCCGTCAACATCGAGGCGGCCGTGCGCAGCGTCCCGACGGGCCCCGCGGCATCGAGCGCGATCAATCCCGTGACGGGCCTGCCTGCCAATGCCGGCACATCGTTCGGACAGTTTCCGCCTCCCCCCGGACAGGCTGCGACGATGCCGGCGACCGGACCGACGGGCGGCGCCCCGAACGCCGCGGCGACTGCGGCCGCCTCGACGGCCCCGAAGAAGATCAAGACCGTCGCGATCCGCCCGGACGATCCCGGTGCGGGCTCACCCTCGAACGAGGCGCAGAGCGCC